>JAISZB010000338.1 GCA_031269465.1 Clostridiales bacterium
GGGGGTTCGTCTCTCTGGCAGCCACACTCATTGATATGTACTTCTGGCTGATACGCTTCGCTTGACCCGCTACCTGTACTGCTGCTTTGCCTTACAAAACATATTATACGAGGAGAATGGACTGAGCGAGAGTTCTACGGGCAGATTCGCTTTTTCAAAGCGCCTGAAGAAGAAGGGGCGGCGTTTAAGATGCTGCTCCAGCTCCGATTCACTTGAAAGCTCGGGTTTAGATCAACGAGAATTGGAGGATTGCATGTTTTACACAATAGGAGAGATTTCTGAAAAGCTGATGGTGCCTGCATCCACGCTGAGATATTACGACAGAGAGGGATTGTTGCCGTTTTTAGAACGTTCAAGGGGCGGCGCGCGCATTTTTAAAGACGAGGATGTAGAGTGGCTTTTCTTGATAAATTGCTTGAAGCAGACAGGAATGTCCATAAAGGATATAAAAGCATTCACTGAAATGGTTAAAATTGGAGATGAAACCATTGACGCTCGTCTAGACTTGTTCATAAAGCACAAAGCCGAGTTAGAGTCCAAGCTGTCACAGCTTCAGGAAGCCCTTGAGGTGCTGAAGTACAAGTGTTGGTATTATGAAACTGCTAAGAATGCGGGCGCGACAGAATATCCAAAGAAATTGAAGGCTGAAGAAGTGCCTGAGGAAATGCGGAAAGTAAAGCTTAAGCTGGAAGAGATGCGAAAGATTTAAACTCTGATTTTCGATAAGGCGCACTCAAAGGCTTAGGCGGCGCGATGGATTGGCAATGTTTTGTTCGATCTCCTGTTGGCGCTGTTTAGTACAGAGAGTGCGTGTGAGCGAATTTTTCTTGTCAAGATTTGACTGAGAGCTTTAAAGTGACTGAAGAGGATTGATGCTGTTTGGAATTATACCTAATTCCGCATCTTAAACTGTTATGAGAAGAATGCTGTTTGCCAAGGCAACCGCTTTCGTCAGAAAGGTATGCTTCCTGATGCTTTAAGGAAAAGCCGAAATACATTTCCATTCATTCGTCAATGCCCTTAAGCTCTTGCCCTCGGGATTCGTTTAAATCCTTAAGCCGCGCATCGACTTTCATTCATCCGTAGGTAGCGTGGCAAATGCGTTGAGCGGATTTCTTCGGGCGCCTCACCCCAACCCGCCAAGGCGCAGTGCGAGCCTCGGGCTTTCAAAGCCCTTTCGCGCCGAAGAAAGCCATTTTTACTGATTTGCAGTCAAACGCGCCTATTCCAGAACTTGATTATCCATTTTCAAGGTGCGAAATTCCGATATCAATTGCGCTCGCTGCATATACTGATTTGCATTGGAAAGTGCTGATTTTGGGGTCGGATTCTACAATTAGCGCGAAATGTGGATATAGTCATTTCGCACCCTTCAGTGGAAGATTCGATCCTAAAATCGGTACATTGGACTGCAAATCAGTATAATCAAGCTCCAAAGCTTGTGTATGCAGCTGCAAGACGTTATAGAACTTTTTGCTGTACGCGCCGTATGATAAGTCAACCAGCATTTTTTAAGCGTTCTTTGGGCGTGCGCGCTGCTCTTAGGATGAAAAGCGCGAATGCTGAGAGCATCAAAACGGCATTGGCGGCGGAGATTCCGGTGCGAAGGCCGAATAAGCGGCCGGCCCAATGCAGCGCCCCTTCCAGATTCAGGGCATTCGTGACGGAAAATAAAGCTGCCAAAGCGAGTGTGAATGGATCCTTGTCATATGTGTACGCAAGCAAAAGAAAAAATACTGATGGGAAAAGGTAGCGCTCATGCATGCGGCAGCATGCCATGAAAATTGCGGTATGAATCAGAGCCGCAGCGTATGGGATCTTGGATCTTCCTTCGCATTTCAAGAAGATTGCAAGTGAGGACATAATAAGGAATGCGACTGAGATATACCCCCATGCATTGTAGGAAAACAGCCAAAGGCGCACTGAGTCGCTAACCCAGTGAATCCCGAAAAGCCACCATAAATTATATGCGTTCATGCTGACATAGGAATACTCAGACATTACATTTGCGTATAGTGAGATGATCCATGACGGGTTAAAGGTTGGCGCGAATGGAAGCGCAAGCAGATAGGCAGTGCTTGCGAATGCCAAAATGCATTTGAAAAGCTTAATAGTCCAGCGCAAAGGACCAGTAGGTAGCTTCTCTAAGAATATGAAAAAAAAGGCGAAAGCAAGAAACATTGACTGGGGCTTGATGACTGCGGCTATCCCATAGAATGATGCCGCAAGCTCAAAGCGGCCTTCAGAAGCGAAGTATATGCTGACTATAAGAAAGAGAGCCAGTACAGAATCTATCTGCCCCCAGACAGAGGAGTTGTAGATGCTCATGGGGTTGAATATGGCTGCTGATGCGCCTATGAGCGCCTTTTTCTCATTGCCGTCTTTCCTAGCCGCAATATATATGAATAAGCAGAGCGCAATATCGGCGGCTATTGCGGGGAACTTCAGCAAAACATGGTAATTAGCCCCTGTCGCGGCTTGAATGCGGCCTATTGCCCATAAAATATATAAATATCCAGGTAAGTAATCGCAGAAAAAATCGGGATGGTAAAATCTTGCAAAAGTAGTTTCTTGCAACCTTTGGCTCCAGGATGCAAAAAGCCCCAAATCACCCGCATTGCCTACGTTTCCTATAAGAAGCAGGCGGACAACAAGCCCTGTGAATATTATAAGCGCTATTGGCGCGAATTTTGCTTCTCTCTGTTTGAAGAATGAGATCATGATTTAACCTCTAAAATTATAAAGACATTTGCCAAGCTATGCTGGCTTGCATATGAAACGGCCTAGTGCTGTCGCTCTTAATTGCGCAATATGCTTTTTGGCTGTAAAATGCTTAATTATAGCCAAATGGGGCTGTAGCGCATTTAAGACTGTCTGCACTAGGTATATAGAATTCATCTGTATCTCTGATTCTGCAGCCAGATTAAGGGGCGCTGAGCCTCAGATAAGCCGGATCTAAAAACGGCCTTAACGGCATATCAGCATTCTAGACTGCTGTCACAACTATTATAGCATAAGCGGGAAAAGGTTGCAATTGAGTTGATTCTATATGCTTATACTGATTTGCAAGTCAAATGGGCCTAAGAATTTCGGGTCTTTCAACTTAACCGGGCAATTTTCCAAAAGAGCAAGTACCCCCTTATCATTGCAAAATAGTGCACTATTGCAATTAGTTTTTTATGCCGTGAATTAGTGAATATTGCTAAGCCGCAACTTTATCGCTTGAATTCTCGGCAGCCTCCTTAATAGATTCTTTTTTAAGTGAATGTTTGCGAAGCTTCGCTTGCCTGGCATCATGGGCGCGGATTGCAGCTTGCATTGATCTGCGCCCGCAGTGGAAGCCCGTCCTTTCGATCATTCTTGCGGGCCGGTTTTTGCCTTCTGCCTTGCCATTCGAAATATGGCGCTTGAAATGGCTCAATATTTCAAAAAGCCATTTGGCGGCTGCAGCAGCTACTTTATTCAGAGCGGGCATGTTTAATTCCGATGCACCTATAATCCAATTTAATATGCAGCCTGGCGCTTCACTGCAGCCTTCAATTTTGTAGAAATGCAAAATCTCCTGATAAGAGAAGCAGCCGTTGGCCAGAGCCTCGCTTTTGCCCAAGCGGGAATCCAGCCTGCCGGGTTCTGCTCCGGAAAGCTTGAAAAGAGAGCTTGCGGAGAGATATGAGTCTTTTTTGCCTTCTTGCTTTCTTCTTTCGAGCCGAAATCAGTAGATTTTCTGATGTCATACAAGGCTTTGGAAGCATTTTCTGCTGCGCGGAAGGGATCTATGCACACGTCTGCGTTAGGAATCGCTGAATCTGCGGCGTTTTTATACGGCTCCCACTTATCTGTGCAGACTCATTGTATTTTTAGCGCCATAGGGTTGGCTTATGCCGTTTAGCACCCAATAATACCAATATTTTTTGATGCGTACAGCCCGTCCATAGAGAGGAGCGCGGATTTTCCTGAAATAATATCGCTTTTCATGCGTTCGGAGTATTGGCTCGCAATATCCTCCACGGAAGAAGCACCTGTTCCGGCCTGCCTGGAAAGTTCGCCCTTAGCGGCAACGCCAAGGCTTTCCATAATAATACGCTCCATATCGCTGGAAATTCGGCGCCTTGAATCCAGCCCTGAGATTTCCTCATTGAAAGTGCGGCCGCAGGCGGGGCGTTTGAATCTTATCTGCGCGGACCTGCAGTGATGGGGGTTCCATCGGTTTGCCCCGCAAGGACAGCCTTCTCGATGCATTCGCGGACCCCTGCGGCTTCGCCGCAACAGCCGCGGCCGGACATGCCAGGCCTTATTCCTTTGAATTGCAGGACGGCGCCGTTTTTCTCTGAATGCTGTTTCAAGTTCTTGAATCTGCGGCTCAATTCTTCAAACAGGCTATCTGTTGCAGTTATGTCGCATGCCATGTAATGTCAGCCTCTCGTCAGTTTATATTGTTGTATTTAGGCTAATTATACCAAAACCGCGATCTAATAGTCAATATTTGAAATGAAATCTATCTTTAGACACTTTGCACATTTCATATGCAAATCAGTGTATAGGCTATGATGCATATTCTAATAAACACGGAGTGAAATATGAAAACAGAAGCAAATAATCCTGCATGGCGGATATTGTCAGGGACGCAGGTTAAAATCCTCGGCGTCGCTTTGATGGCGGCATATTATACTCACAAGTTCTTTTCCTCTGGCATAAATGCGCTTGCGCCAGCCTGGCTTGGCATGATTGGCCAAGCTTATCCTGCGCTTTTTCTTTTTACGGCTTCAGAAGGACTGTTTTACACGCATAGCCGCAAGAGATACGTTATTCAGCTTTTGATTGGGTATGAAATAATGAATCTGTTGAATGTGCTGGCATCATCAGT
This sequence comes from Clostridiales bacterium, assembly GCA_031269465.1. Taxonomy (GTDB): domain Bacteria; phylum Bacillota; class Clostridia; order Lachnospirales; family WQUN01; genus JAISWZ01. The sequence continues at coordinate 4,865 of JAISZB010000338.1, forward strand.
CATGTTAAGCGAAATTATGCTCTTTGACAATGCATTTGGAACTTTGTTTTTCATGTCTGTATACGTCATACTCATTGATAGGTTGAAAGAAGAGCTGAAGGAAGGAAATCGAAGAAGAATTGCAACAGCAGTTTTGCTATTGGCGGTTCCTGTTCTGATAAGCGCAGTCAGCATCGTGTTTCAGGAATTTATCGCTTTGCTGACGAGGGGCTTATCCATAACAAGCCTGAGCATTTTGATGGTTGCTATTCTAGCTGTGCCAAATCTATTTTTAGTGGATGGCGGCATTGCCATGGTCGGGCTGGGAGTAATATTCTACTGCGCCAGGAATTGGCGGTTTGTCCAAATTGCGGTTATAGTGTCTCTTTCAATTGCTTCATTCGCCATAGGAGACGGATGGCGGTGGATGATGGTTTTCGCTGCGGTTCCAATCTTTCTGTATAACGGCAAGCGTGGCGCGGAGATCAAGCATTTCTTTTACATTTATTACCCTGCGCTAGTATATGCTTTATATTTTCTTGCCTGGTTCCTGCCCAAATTGGGACATTGAAAATCTGCTAAAAAAGATGAGAACTGCTGAAATCTCTTGAGCTTTTCAAATAAGCCCAGTAACTGAAAACATTAAACTCCGCGCTATGCCCAAGAGTGGAATAAACAGTAGTGTTATGGCAGGTTGATTTGGAGTAGAAACGCCCCCATTGGCGCAAAATGGCTATAGGCAGACTATGCCATCCCGCATATTTTCTGATGACAGCCTCAACGCACGGGATTGTCATCTGCTCATGCGCCTGGCTGGAAACACAAAGCAGTTGGCTGTATCGATGGCGCCCTTACGGGCTGTCTGCAGGCAGTCTTTCAAGATGGTGCCGTTCTCGCCGGGGATTACGGCGGTGCTGGGGCCTGATCCTTTCCTTCTCAGCGCGGCGCGGGCCTTTTTACCGAAAGAGACGGCGCCGGCAGCCAGATCGTAAAGCTCTTGGGTTCTGGCCTCCTGCGTCGTACAGCGCACCCGTCATCGTTGACCGATCCTCGCGCTTGCGCCGGGCAACTTGAAAAGATCCCTGATTTCATCTAAGGCGAAATGACTTATCGCATATTCCGCTTCGGCCTTTTTCTCCGGGATATTATTGAGCATATTGGATGCGGACGGCGGCGTCTCGTTCAGGCGCTTCTTGGCGCAGCACCTCGCAAACGGCGCCGTAGTGGATCTTCTCAGTCTGCGGGTTACCGCGGAGTAGCCGCAGGCGCTTTCAGGACAATCAAAATGCGCCAGGATCACGCTGTCAGCCAGGCAGTTGAATGCCACCTCCTCAGGCGCGGCGCCCTTCTCGCCAAGCAGAAGATCGAGCGGCAGACTGTGAAGGCGCCTTGATGTGCGTTGACGCTGAGGCTTCTCTGCCGGAGGGCGGTACTATGTTCCGCCGGCTGCCCATACACAGTCCAGCCCTGCCCTTTCGGTGCGGGCTGTCCCCGACTGCCGCCTTGCGGCTGGGCAGTCCGCCCGTATCGACACTATTGCCTTAATGCCATGTGAAAGCGTTGGCGTTCACTGGCAGTATTATATCAGAGACAGCAATTTGCATTTAGAAGGGTTAATTTGATAAAAGAATCCCCGGGCACGCTCTAAACCACAAGGCATGTGGACGGAACTGCTCAGAAATCTGCTATTGCTACGCTCAGAAAACCTGGTGCGTAACGGGGAGCCGATGGGACGCGCTCATCCCTTGTCTTTTCACGGCGCAAAAGCATCAATTCACGGCGAGTAGGCTTGTGGACGCCGCCAAATGGATGTGGAAAAGTACATTGCTAAAATATCAGCATAGGAAAAGCGGCCAAAATGTTTGGCGTATCTATGCCAACCATCAGGCGATGCGGCGGCGTTCAATCCGTGTGGCATCAACAATGGCGCTTTATCAAAACCCGCAATGGCATATGCGAGAGTGCCGAGCCATGGCCAAAAAGCGATCTGGACAGGCAAATCAAAGTTCTTGAGATGCATTGCGCGTCCATGGGATGCAAATGCGAAGTGATCAGCGGCCTTGGATCGGGGATGAATTATAAGAAAAAAGGTCCGGCGGACTTGCTTGGCTGCATCGTCTCCGAAAAAGCGGGGCATCTCATTCCCACCCGTAAAGGCAGGCTGCTTCGATTTGGAGCGGAACTTGGATTTGCAACCTGCGAAGCAAAGAATGTGGAAGCGGCCGTCATCAATCACGGGGATGAACGCAGTTTTGAGAAAGAGCTCGCAAGCGGCGCTTTGGAAATCGCCGCCGTGTTCTCGGCGCGAATGTACGGCGCCGGAAGCCATAAAAACAAGAAATTGATTGAAGGCGCGGTAAAGGCGGCGAGTGATGCTGAAAACACATGAAATCGCGCTGGATCCAAGCGATAGGCAGAGGACGTTGCTCGCAAAAAGCGCGGGAACGGCGAGATTTGCGTATAATTGGGCGTTGTCGAAATGGAATGGACAATATGGGGCATGGAGAGCAGATCCGAGTTTGGACAAGCATTCGAGAATTTCTTCGCAGGCAGAGCGGCGCATCCGACGTTCAAAAAGCGCGGCGCCCATGACCGCTTTAAGGTTTCCGCAGGCTTTTTCAAGGCGGGCGAAAACAGGATCATGCTTCCCAAAACAGGATGGATTAAGACATTTGAAGCCTTGCGGTGCAAGGAAGCAAAACTGGCGGGCGCCGCAACGTCAAGGACGGCGGAGAAAACCGTCGGGATTGACGCAGGCGTCCGTGAATATGCTACATCGGAAGGAGAGCGCCGCCCTGTCCCGAGGGCGTGCAGAAATCTCGAACGGCAAATCATGCATGCGCAAAGAAGCGCGTCGCGGAAAGAGAAAGGCGGTAAAAACAGAAGCAAAGCAAAACTCCGGCCCGCAAAGCTCCACGCCAAGGCGGCAAGCATCAGAAGCGGCCGGCTCCGCAAAATGGCTGCGGAGATTGTCCATGA
>JAISZB010000267.1 GCA_031269465.1 Clostridiales bacterium
GAGCGAACGCTCCGGAGTACCTATATATTCTTGGACAGCGTAGCTTCTCGATGGAAGCTTAGGCTAGTCAATCAGGGCTTATTGCTAAGCCCCTAGCTTTAGCTATGGGGTGATTGACATTATATCCAGCCTTTCGCCTAAACGCAACACGCTGTCGAGCCGTCAAGCATTAGCGGCGGCTTGCGGCTTCGCGAAGCCGTCTCTCATGGCAGGCCAAGGCGCAGCGCCAAATGGATGCGGGCATCGACAGAGCTTGGATAGTTTTGAATATTGCTTGAAGCCGGCGTAAAATTGTCCGGCTCTTTCCTTTGATAAGGTTTTAGCGGAATGGATTGCCTAATGAAGATAACGGGGCGCTCCAATCTCTTCACAATCATATTGGGCGAGTCGGAGATTTACTTCAGCAGCCTTTTTGAGATCCGAAGACGCGCCTTGAGGCGGGCATCCTGCGGAGGAACGCCTTGGAGGGAGTGCATTCGGAGGATAGCCTTGTTAGCGGTATGGAGGCTGAGGAGCGGTTCTCCAGCGAAGAAGCATGCGAACGGCAGCTTTATAAATGCTCCAGTGCGACCGACGGTTGCAATGACATATATCTTGCAACCAGCTATTTACTCCGCTATTTTATTATAGTCATTAGTTTTCATAAAGTCAAGAGCAAAAGGAAAGCGCTTTAAATGAGTTGTTTAATTCTGATAATGGAATTAAGCGATTATTTGCATAAAAGTAAACCTGCTAGATAGTGCACATTAGAGCTTGTCCAGCAGACTAAGAACCTTATAGAATCTAATACATTAACTGGATAATCATGCGTGTACAATTTGAATATTTAATGGATAATGTAAACCTGTGTAAGATGATGTATCACAAAATTCATCTGGAAAACACTAAGCGTGCATTAGATTTGCCTTAGTTCTTAATCGGAATGTCCGTCAGACAAAGGAAGAGGGAGCGGAGATATGCCGATTTGCAGTCAAATGCATCTATTTGGAGCTTGGTTATCCATTGAATGGTGCGAAATGCCGATTCGGCATTTCGCACTCACTGTATAATCAAGCTCCCAAATGTTTTCTTAGAGACTTTCCGTCATTATGCCATCTGCCGATCTAAAACCCGATCCACCACGAGTTTCCTGAAATCTGGAGAGAGGATGGAGAAGTAGGCTGAAAAGCCTGTTACCCGCACCACTAAGTCCGGATATAACTCAGGAGATTCGTTTGCTTTGCGGATTTTTTCTGCATCCAAGACATTTAGGTTTATAAGAGTGCCGCCCTTTTCAAAATGATCTTCAATTAGCGCCATAATGATCTCCACGCCGCCCTCTTCAGCGGATATGGAGGGCTCTATTTCTATCTGCATGGGCGCTGTGTTGCCGTAGCCGCTCTGCACTGAGGCTATGGCTGAGGACATGGCTGTGGCTGCGCCATCCTGTCGGAAGCCGGGATTGGGATTGGCGCCATGGGATATCGGCTGGCCGGCCAGGCGTCCGTTCGGCGAAGCGCCGAGGTCTTTTCCCATAGGGATGGTGTTGGCCCAGCTGAACAGTCCCGGTATGAATTTAATATGGCCAAGCTCGTCAAATGACTTTACTTTTTCAGTGAACGCCTTCGATATTTCAGCGGCAAAATAATCGGCGTCGCTGCCGCCTATTCCGAATTTCGGGCAGCCAGCGAAGAAATGCCTGGCTTTAGCCGCGTCAGGGCCTTCCCAATTAGCCTTGAGAAAATCTGAAAGATCCGCGAAAGTGTATCTTTTGTCTTCCTCAATGACTTTTTTGATGGTTGCGAAACTATCGGCGACCACGGCTATGGCGGCGCCATCGATGCAGAAATTGTAAAACTCAACGCCGCCCCCGGAGGCATCGAGGCCTTTCTCAATAGGTCCATGGCAGAGAAGATCAATTATCAGCTCAGGCATGGAAAAGCGCATGAACTGGAAGTGATGATGAAAGCCGCGCACAAGAGCAAAAATGGCGGATTCCAAATGCTTGCAAAACAAGCCCCACAGCCGCTCCAAAGACGGAGCCAGGCCGTCTGAAGTCATTTCTTCAAAGGCCGCTTCAAAAACCGCGCCGAAATTCACCTTTGTGCAGTCGTTCAGGCTGTACTCGCGGCCCGGTATGGACAGCCAGTGGCAGCCTGAGTTTGTTCTGGACGAGGCTAGCTGGTAGTCGTAGCCGTTTCGCATAAATCCTTCTATCACGCTGTCCATTCCGATAAAGCGGGGATTCCCCGTCTTGTCCTGGAATTGGTATAAGACGCCCTGCTTAAGGAGATCGCGATTCAAGCCTTTGCCGACGGCCAGCCCGATATTAGACGGGATTTTGGTTTCGTGGACTGCTTCCAAAATCAAATATGAGAGCCGGTTGGACGTATCTTCGCCGTTTGGACCGTAACCGCCGATCTGTATGTAGCTGGCGTCCCGCAGAAGCAAGCATGCAAGAAGAAACACGGCGTCTTCATCCGTGAGAATTCCCATGGCTGAATCTCTGTGGTAGAAGGGCGCAAGAAGCAGATCCAAGCGTCCCAAGGAGCCGCTTCCATTGTAAATCCTCGCCGCCATTTGATAATAGAGAATCCACTGGCACGCCTCATGGAACGTTTCGGGAGGCTCTTTGGAAACTTTTTCGCTGATGGACGCCATGGACAAGAGGTTGCCCTTTAGGAGGGGATCAGGCTCTTCATGAGCCATGGACTTGGCTAGTTCGGCATTGCGCAAAATCCAGTCCTCAATGCCGTCAATGACTGCCAATAAGCCCTCATATAATTCGGCGCTCTCGGCGGATATATTTAGCTTTTGATAAAAGCCTATTTTTTCCTCAAGCCCTTTCCAGCCAAGCTCCAGCCCTATTGAGAGGTCTTGGCAGAAATGCTGCGCCGCGCCTATGGGCGGCACCAGCTTGTATTTTTCGTGAAGGGGCTTAAGCTCGTCATAAGGATAATCAGGATTCCAGGACTCTTTTCTGTAAGAGAGAAAATTGGTCATAATGGCGCCGGTCAAGGCGCTGTCGGCGTCTACATGGGCGGGATGGCGCCGCATTAAAAGCCTGAAATTGGAGCCGACCTCCTTGGGGCCGTAAAAGCCTCCATTTGAGCGGGTTTCAAGCTCGACATCATTTAGGGTCACATCGGTTATCGGCATGCCGGATCCGCTTATGGCTTCCACTACTTTGCGCAGGCGTTCCGGAGGGAGAATCATTCCGGAATCATCGGAGTCAATGTACTTGATCGTTTTGCGCTTGTCTGCGGTAGCCTCAAGCTTTCTTGCAGTCAGAGCGTCAATGCGATCCCGATAACGCTTAGCGCCATTTGTCAGTTTCATATTTGCCTCCTTTTATGCTGATATTCATCAGTTGCCGCCGAGTTTTGCTGAATGCTGACGCGCAGTCAAATGTACCGATTTCAGGGCTGGATTAAACCCTAAATCGGAGCCTTACGATGCTGCATCAGTATGCTGATTTGCAGTCAGATGGCAGCCTACCTGTATTTTACGGGCACATTTACAAATGTCCCCACAAGTCCGCAAAGTTGCTCCAGCCTGTCTTTTCCTACGCTTGGAATTCCCAAGCCGGGCATGCGCTTTCCAAACCCGCATATCTTGCTTTCGCCTATTTTGTGATAGCCCAGCAAATAGACCGACTGCACAGAATCAAGAGACGCAATGAACCTGGCAGTCTCCGCTATGTTTTCGCAGCCGTCATTAAATCCCGGGACGATAGGGATGCGGATCTCCATTGGAATTGCCTCGCAAGAGAGAAGCCTGGCGTTTTTAAGAATGAGATCATTATCCGCTCCGGTTAATCGCTTGTGGGCCTGGCCGTCCATATGCTTCAAATCAAATAGAATTAAGTCGGCTTTGCGGCTAAGTTCCATAAAAATCTTTGAAGAGCATAGTCCGCAGGTGTCGATTGCCCGATGAATACCTTCAGATTCGCACATCATGAGAAGCTCCATTAAAAAAGAGCTTTGAAGCGAAGCTTCTCCTCCGGAGAATGTGACTCCTCCGCCCGTTTTTTGATACATGCCTACATCATAGAGAATCTGACTCATGATTTCTCCGCTGTCGGCCATGGCCCCATTTTTAAAGAGCGCTTTTGAAGGGCAGGCCAGGGTGCATGAGAAGCATCCTTCGCAGAGGCCTTCATCTAAAAAAAGAGCCTGGCCGCCTTGCGAAAGATTCGGCTTCAGGGCGTTATTAGGGCACAATGCCGCGCAACTTAGGCATCTGAGGCATTTATCCGGATCATGGTAAAGCGCCGGCTTGGAATTAAGGGTTTCCGGATTGTGGCACCAGAGGCAGCTAAGCGGACAGCCCAGAAAAAACACTGTGGTGCGAACGCCTGGCCCGTCATGAAGGCTGAAGCGCTGTACATTGGAAATATAGCCTTTCACAATCCTTTAGCCTCCATTCTGATTTATACCGCTTTTCATCAAATGTTCCTTTTTTGGAGCTTGATTATCCATAGAAGCCTGTATAATCAAGCTCCAAAAAAGGTAATTTTATATGAAAAGCAGTATAGTGCTGGCTGCTCATCCGCTTTTGAACGCGCGCTAAACGCTATGCCGATGCGTCAAATGCGGAACTTTCAGATGCGCATCTCCATGATAAATGTATCTCTCAAAAGGCTGGATGTCAATTGCTTCTATTATATTGATTTGAATATGAATTTTCCTTTTTCAGCCTGGCTGCGCTGCATCTCCATGGAGAGCCAAACCGCAGAATAGGAAAATTCACCTGAAAATCTGCGTATGCAGATTTTCATCGAATGTTCTTTTTTGGAGCTTGATTATCCATTGAGTGGTGCGACTGATATCGGCATTTTGTACTCGCTGTGTAATCAAGCTAAAAAAGGCATTTATCTATGAAAATCAGTATAGCAGGTTACCAGCCAAACGCTGCGGTTTTTAGGGTTTGCGCTTCTAAAATCCTGCATTCAAAATCCAAGGGGGAGCTTTTGCCCTTCAGGCGGCGAAAGCGGCAACCTATGCTGATTAGCGCATAAAAGTTGCAAATAGGCGCATTTGACCTCAAATCTGCGTAAAAGCCCCAGCCTAGAGGGCTGAAGCTTTTACGCTTAGATTCATTGGCCGTTATAAGGGTGATCCTTGAGGTACTCATTGAATTGCCGCTCCACTTCCTCCGCCACATTCAAGAATCCCGCTTCTTCATACAGCGCCTGCACTCGCTCCACTTCCGCTTCGATGTCAGCTACGACGCCGTTGCTGAGGGCTCGGTTGTATGCCGCCAAATCGTTGATTTTTGCCATTTCGGTCAGAAGCGAGTCAGATACGAACGAAAAGCCCGAAGCGGGGTTTCGGTAGAGTTCTTCAGGATCACCCATTTTTTTGAGGGCGTCCAGAATGAAATCCGGAGTGTTTACCGAGTATCGCATCAGCTGCGGATTCCAGCTGAGCACATAGCCGTAGAAATTGTAGTTGGCGCTGGGATCTACGCCCTCGGGGATGTCGTACTTGTCATCGCCGACTTTAATCCAGTGTTTTCCCTCTACGCCGTATTCTATCAGATCATGGTTTGAGCGATCCTCATACATCCAGTTCATGAATGCCATGACGCGATCAACGTATTTTGAAGTGGTGGGGATTGCGAGGAAATTCCAAGCCTGGAAGTCAACGCCCTGAGTTTTCGGCGTATTGAAGCGTATAGGGCCGGAAAGGATGAATACGCCCATTTCTGCGCCGGGAACAGAGCTCGTTAGACGCGTCTCGGTGTCGGTGTAAGTGCTTACGCCCCTGAAATAAGCGGCGGCTTTGCCGGCTACAAACTGCCCTTCATGATCTTTTTGAGAGAGTATGTCTTTTTCAAAATATCCTTTTTCATACCATTCGCGTGCCAGCTTAAAGCCCAGAAGCGGATCTTCATTGTTGTAAGGCGGCTTCAGAAGCTTGTAAAACTCCGGATCGAGTCCTGGAACGAAGTGCCTTGAGGCGTATGCGGTTCCATCATCCCGTATGGCTATGGAAACTCCCCCGGTTCCTGTTATAACTTGCTCGTTGTGGCCGGAAGTTTTAGGGATGTCCCTGTAAACCTCTAAAAGCTGCATTGATGCCAAGTCAGTCGAACCCAGGTATGACATAGGCACCATGCCCGGCTCGTTTAACTTGACGGCATCCATGTACTCAATCAGGCTATCGTAGCTGCCGATTTCTCCGAGTCCGTATTTAGATGCCAGATCCTTTCTGTAATATATCGTCCAAGGGTCAAAGTAGTTGTTCGTAAAAGGTATGGCGTAGAGATGGCTTTCATTGTTTGCGTCGGTAAATGAGTTGGTCTCCACGTACTCTTTGGAGAAATACTGCTTCAAGCCTGGGTAGGCGTCGTTGTTGAAGTAGCCGTCCAAGTTGGTCAGCAACCCTTGGGATATCATCTGCTGCATGGAGGGAGTAGTCCACTGAGCGACGAAAGCGCCGTCCAGCTGCTCTCCCGCTGACATTTTCAAGGAAATTTTCTGCCCGATGTCATCAAATGTAGTGAATACATAGTTGATGCGAATGTTTAAAATATCGTCGGTTCTTCTGTAGAGTTCTTCCAGCATGACATCCCAGTCGTTTACTTGGGAAACGGGCGATGGAGCCAGGAATTCCAATGTCACCCGATCTGGGGCGGAAGACGGGTTTTCATTTGAGGCGGGCGCCTGGCTGCCCGAGGCAGGCGATTGGCTGGCTGAAGATGCGGCGGCCGGAGATTCGCCGCTGCCGTTGCTGCACGCGCCCAGAGCGATTATTGCAAGAAGCAGGGCGAGAATGCTTTTAAAAGGTTTCTTTTTCATAATTTTCTCCTTTTATAATGGAATATGTTCGGGACGAGCTGCTGATTGCAAAAGCTTTATCCCTTGACTGAGCCGATCATGACTCCTTTTATGAAATATCTCTGCAAGAAAGGGTAGAGAAGCACTATCGGGCCGATGGAAATCATTGCGGTGGCCAGCCTTATGCCGATGGTGGGCACTGTTACAGGCCCCAAGGACGCTCTTGCCTGCGGGTTCAAGGATGACGTCAGGAAGTCCACCTGCTGCTGCAGGCGCATTATAAGATACTGAAGGGTGAATAGCTTGCGGTTGTCAATGTAGAGAAGCACCCGGTACCACTCATTCCAATACCCCATGGCGGCGAAAAGGCCTACAGTGGCTAAAATGGGCTTGGCCAGCGGCAGGATGATGGACGCGTAAATGCGGATGTCATTTGCGCCGTCTATTTTAGCCGATTCCGAAAGGGACTGTGGTATGGAGGCGAAATAGTTGCGCATGAGGAATACGTTGTAGGCGTTCAAGGCGGCTGGGATTACCAAAACCAGAAAATTGTTCTTCATGTGGAGAAACCTTGTGGTTAATATGTAGTTGGGCACCAGCCCTCCGTTAAAGAGCATGGTTGCGTAAGCGAAGAACGCAATTTTGTTCCTGTATTTGACAGTGGAGACAGTCAAAGGATATGCAAAGGAAGACGTAAGCATAAGCGTAGCCAGAACTCCGAAAAACGTGCTTGCGATTGTCACTCCGTAAGCGTTTAGGACGTCATCGGTGCCTGAGAAAATCAGCTTGTAGCTGGTGAGGTCGAAGCTTCGCACCCATAAGCCGTAGCCTTCGCGAATCAAGGCGTTTTCATTTGAAAACGACGAAGCCAGCGCCACCCATAGCGGCGTTAGGCAAAACAAGCCGAATAGGACGCATATAGCGGTGCAGACCCCTATGAGAACCCTATCCGCAAATGTGTTCAGTCTGTTGCTTCGCATAGAGCGCCTCCTTCAGCGTCGTATTTGAGAAAGCGGGCCGCTTTCAAAACAATGCGGAATCTTGATCCAGCCTTTTTACCAGGGCGTTTGCCGACACTACCGTCACAAAGCCCAGAACGGATTGGAACAAGCCGACCGAAGACGACATCCCAATGTCGTTGTTGAGCCGCAACGCTCGGTATACAAAGGTATCTATTACGTCCGTTGTGGATCGAAGCATGGGATTGTCTCCTACAAGCGCGTAGATCATCCCGAAATCGCCCAGAAAGATGCCTCCTACATTCATGATGACAAGCATTGCGGCCGTTGATTTGAGCATGGGCACGGTGATGCGGCGAATGCGCTCCCAGCGGCTGGCGCCGTCGATGATGGCGGCTTCATAGATTTCCTGATCGATTCCCGATATAGTTGAAAGATAGATGACGGTTCCGAAGCCTGCGCCTTTCCACAGGCGCAGGATGACCAGAAGCGCAGGCCACACTGAAGCTGTTTGGTAGAAATTTATGGCTTCGCCTCCAAAAGCCTGGATGACTTTGTTTATTACTCCCGCGTCAGTGGAAAAAAGAGCGGTTGAAAGCACCGCAATTACAGTCCATGAGATGAAGTTTGGCAGAAACATTAAGGATTGCGCCGTTTTTTTAGTCCATTTCATAGTCATCTCGTTTAAAGATACAGCCAGGATGATTTGCGTTATCATTCCGCTTGCGATGAACATGGCGTTTAAGCGCAATGTGTTGGCTGTTATAGAAAGCCAGTTGCGGGATGTGAAGAAAAAGGCGAAATTGCTCAGACCTGCGAATGGGCTCGCCAGACCGAAAAAGGGCTTGAGCGGATTGTATCTTACAAATGCGATGTAGAGTCCGGCCATGGGCAGGTAGTTGAATATGAGGAAAAAAATGATTCCTGGCAGCGTCAGAAGATACAAATATCGATTTCTTGATATTTCCTTGAGAAAATCTTTAAGCCTGCCGCCGTTCAGCTTGCGGGATGAAGATTCTTTGCGCCTGTCAGCCATACCATTCCCCCTTTGCCAAAAAAAATCCAGCGCCTGTATAAAAGTATACAACGCTGGAAGGCTTTTTAAAGCTTAAATTTTAATTTTAAACCATATTATAAAAAATCTAATTCCGATAAACCGTCATGTTTTAAGTTGTGAGAGGTTTGGGGAACTTGAATTAGTGAAAAACGCTGGAATTATCGGAGATCTGGCCCGAGATTTTTTAAGGCTTTGATTTTTCAAGATTTCCGCAGGTGTTAAATATCAAATGCCGCGTTTATTCCCGCTTGGGATTCTGCTGCCGCTTTCAGCGGGCTTTGGATTTTCGCCGGAATTCCTCCGGAGTCATTCCTACGGATTTGCGAAAAGCGGTGTAGAAATAGCTGCTGTTTGTGAAGCCCACGCTTTCTCCTATCTTGTTGGCTGGCAGGTCCGTAGAGGATAGAAGGCGCGACGCCTGCTCGAAGCGGAAGTCGGAGATGTATTTTGAAAGGGACGTTCCATGCTTTTCTTTAAAGAGCGTCCGCACGTAGTTAGGGGAAAGGCTGACTTTTTCAGAGATTTCTTCTACGGAAAGACCGGGGCTGGCGTAGTTCTCCGCCACATAAGCCATGACTTCCATGACCAGCGCGTCAATGCGCACGGATCTGCGGAGTTTCTGGACTTCCTGCCTCTGCTCTATGATGCTTGCCAGCCAAACCTCAAACTCCTGGATGTGGCGCATGCGGCGGATATGATCCATGTAATCCTCGGCATGCCCGCCGCTCTCATCTGGAATTGCGGTAAGAACCGCGCCGGCAAGGCACCGGATGTGCGCGAAAATCTCCTGGAGGGGATAGCCTCTTATTTTTTCCAGAAAGAGCGACAGCATTCCGCGAACATCATCTCCTGTTTTCATTCCCGCAAGTACAGCCTGCTCCTCTTCCTTGGGGTATTCCCGTTGAGATTTGAAGCTATTTATAATCTCTTCATAGGATAAGGCGCGGCTCCTGCCGAAGGCGAAGCTGTACTCCTCCGCTTCGCAAGCCGTCCTGTAGCATATCCCCAGAGCCCTAATCGGATGAAGCGAGCCTACGCCTGCGGAAATTGAACCTTTGCCGCTTTCTGACCAGAGCGACAGGAGCTTGCCTGCCTGCTCCAAAATCTCAGCTGCAGGCGCGCTCTCAGGAAGCACACAGCCGAATCTGTCCTTCGAGCTGTCTTCTATTACATCGGCATCCCCGTAGTCGGAAAAGATTTCAGTCAAATCCTTCCGAAGGGCCTTAACCCCTTCCCCGCCTAAAGTAAAAAATGAGGGGGCGTGAAATATTAAGATCCGGCGATTCTGATTCGGGGAAAATCCAAGCGCTTCGCATTGATCTTCAAAGTCCACTCCTGGGCCTATGTAAATCAGCCGCAAGAAAAAGGCGTTTCTTAAGGATAATAAGTCCAAGGTCCGGTTGAGCTTAGCCGCGCTTGAAGACATATGGCTGATTGAACCTTCGAGGAAGCTGAACTCGTCATCAGCAACCTGCGGGAATTTCGATTCAGCCGCAGCCAGGCGCAAAAGCTTTCCTACAGATATGGATAGGCGCCTTGTAAAAAGCATGAACAGCAGAATTGCCAAGAGAGTGAAGCAGATCATGCCCGCCAGCAGAAACAGGGCGACTCGCCTCGCATCCATGTTAATCTGCTCTTCGTCGCGCATATGGATGATATACCAATTGAGTTCGGAAAATCGGTTGTAGTGGAACCAGCTTACAAGCATCGGCCTGCCGTCGGCGCGCCCGTAGGCCACCCCGGAGCCGCTTTTTCCTGAAAAGGCTTTGAAAAACTCGTCTTCAGAACAGTTGTCGAATATATGGCTGGACAAAGTATCTGATATGATGGTGCCGTCGCTATTTATTATCATGGAGCGCAGTTCAGGGCCCTTATGATCTGTGGCCAGTATGTCTTGAAGAGCGTTTTGGTCAATGTTGAAGATAAGGGCGGAATCTGAAAATTTGCTTCTGAAAATCAAAGTTATCGCGTTGAGAGAATAGCTGGTTGCGGCGTAGGAGTAAGAAAGCGGACGGTATTCAACGCGGTACCCGGTACGCAAGCCTTTTTCAGCTGCCGTTTTCTCGAGAATTGATAAGATATCCTCATCGTAGAAGCTGTCTTGCGGGCTCATGACGCCGATGGAAGAGAAAAAAACGTGCATGCGGCTGTTGTAGACATAGGCGGAATCCATGGCGTTGTTTGCATCTACAAGGCTTCCAAGCGCGCCGAATACCTTCGAGTATTCAAACGGAGTGAGGCTGGGGGATTCCATGCCCATGGAGATAGATGAGTTGGCGTTGTTCGCCCGCTCCATCTGCCAGTAGAGCAGGTTCCAAATGGCGCTCAAGGATTTCGCCGCCTGGGTCAAAGAGCTGTAAGAGGCATTTTCCACCTGCGTGCGGGCATAGGTGGCAAAAACTTTGTAAAGCGCCACGGAAAGCGCGCAGGATGCCGCTATAACCGCCGCGAGCGCAACTGAAACTATGCGCACAAATACGCTTTTGCTGCCGAACATGCGAAAGAAGTAAGTCAGATTCGATAATAAGCCAGTGGCTTGAGGCGTACTTTTCAATGCAATCAGAACCTTATTCAGATTTAGCGGCAGCGGTAAGGCCGATGCGCGTCATGTACTGCAGCTGATCAAGCTGCGCTCGGGAGAAAATAGCGGGACAGCCAGCGTCTATACCGCTTTTCATCAAATGTTCCTTTTTTGGAGCTTGACTGTGCATTGAGTGGTGCGATTGATATCGGCATTTCGCACTCGCTGTATAATCAACAAAAAAAGGCAGTTTTAATGAAAAGCAGTATATTTAGTGGAGCGCCAGATTTTCCAGTTGAGCGGAAGCCGTTTAAATTGCTGCGCTTCATGCTGATTTGCAGGCGCCATGCTTATAAAATTTGGAAATTTCATATGCAAATCAGCATGGCAGACGGTTGCGCGGAATCCGAAATATCTCCGCTTAAGCCTATTGTTCCCAATTGCGGTTCTTATCATTTCAGCCGGGCTATTTTGAAATGCCTGTTCAGCATATTCTTCTCGCAAATTTCGCCAGGGGACTCTGTCCCCTGGCGAAATGGCCTGCCAACCGCTGCGCTTGCTTGGCAAGTGAAAATTGATAATGACGCTCAAGAATCAGTAACTATTATAGTAGCATGTCTGCTGCGGAAATGGCAATATATATCTATGAAAATCGTCATATTTTCCTTTGAGGCATTGAGGATGAGCGAAGTGGGTCGAATGAAATGAGCAAGGCTCGTAATCCTCATTTTCTTTTAGCATTTTCAATCCAAAGCTTTGCATCCTGCAAAGTCACTTTTTCCTCTGGACGGAAGCATCCGTTTTCATCGGCAGCTATAATTTTCTTCGAACTGAGAGCCATGATGGCTTTCTTTGCGTAAGAGCCGCTGATATCCAAAAATGACTTGCCGACTGTCCCGGGAAGATCCATAACCCTTGCAAGCGCGTAGCAGAATTCTTCCCTGGTTATTTCAACTGCAGGGTCTTTATCTGAAATCTTGTCATAAGTGCCTTTCGACTCCAAGGCTGCCATGGCGCTTTTAGCTGACTGGGAGTTCAAGCCGAAGGCTTGGGCCACCAAGAGCGCGGCGGCGCCGCGAGAAAGATTGCCGGAAGAGCTTGATTGAGGCTCAGGAGAGTTTTTGGCCGCCGCTTTAGATTCCGTCTGCGCTTGAGCAGGCGCAGTGGCTTTTGCCGCGGCGGCAGGCTCTCCTGTTGTTGTCCACGCCCTGATGCAAGCATTGGAGTTTTTAAGCTTTTCGCTGAGATCAATCCACGTGGCGCCGTCTCTTCCGACATAGCTTTGGCCGAGCTCGGCGGAGGCTCCGGCTATATAGTTGGGGACGTCCCTCTCCACCGGGATGTTGACCTCGGTATCAGATGTCATCTTGACAAGCACGGCGAAAGTCTGGCCGTTTAGCTCAATAGGCTTGTCCAGAGACGCCGTGGTGTAGCCTGCGGCAGCCCGTCCGCTCTTAATAAGCGTCCTGTCGTTTAGTTTTCCGGTCGGACTCAGATATATTTCATAGTTTACATTAGAGTTTACAGTGTAGAAAGAAACGGCCTTCAGCTTCTCGCTTTTTCCTGAGGCTTTGAAGGTGTTGGAAGCCCAGGAGGTTTTGCTGTTGAAGCTGATTGCGCCTGTCTGTCCATAAGGATCGTGCATATATAGCTTATCGCTGGGGTTTGTCAGGCTGGCTTTCTTAATTGCGTAAAGATTCTTCTGAAGCAAAGCGTCCGCGAAGCTTACATAGAAGAATCCGCCGTCTCCTATCTGCGTCCCCCAGCTGTTTTTGAGTATCCAGGCGCCGTCAAGCGGAGGCTCGGATGAAAAGTTTGAAGCTTTATAGTTGTTGTCCCACCCGATTATCTGAACCATATGGTTTGGGTTTTTCTGAGGGCTTGCCATGTAGTAGGCCGCCGTCTCTTCGTTGTAGAAGCTGGAAGTTTTGTTGTCGTCTACGTATACGGCTGATATGAGGCTACCGTAATTCATAAGGTAGGTTTTCATATTGCTGATGTCATAGCGCAAAATCTCAAAGTCCGTGACGCTTGCAACAGGCGCGGCGTCCTGCCCGGCTTTCCCGTTGAACAGGCTGTCGAATGGCTCATCTGAATCAAGTACGGCTCCTGCGGCTGTCAGGTATGCCGCGCTTATGAAGAAGTTTCCCGCATCCAGCGGACCCCTGTTGAAGCCGGAGCTTGATTTGCTCATTCGGTAAGCCGGATTGGAAACGGATAGAGTGTAAGATAAGCCGGATGTCTTTCCAATGAGAAGCTCAAGGGCGCTTAAGGTGCTAAAGTCCCAGCAGAGGCTGGTGGTCAGCTGATCCCTGACCTTTGGCATGTAGGTTCTGCCTCTTTGATCAAATGCGGATGGATATTTGGCATCGTATGGATTATCGATGTACGCCTTTGCGTTTGCGGAGCTGCTTGAGCCGCCCTCCGAATCATTGCCCCCAAACATGGCGTACATGTTCGGAACGAATCCATTGTAGCCTTCAAGGCTTTTATTTTGAACTCTCGCCTGGTAGGATAGGAAAGACTTGTCGACATATGCAGGGATGAACATGTCAAGAGGCTTGCCTATTTCAGCTGCGAAAAACTGTATGGTTTCACCTGGAGACAGCGAAGCGGAAGCTTTTCCATCATCGTACGAGATGTCGATATATCTGTACGATCCATCTTCGCTGTATGCCAAAGCAGCTCCGACCATGTTGGAAGGGATGCTTATGCCTGCAAGGATTGCCATGCTTCCGTCTTCCGAAGGCCATGAAAATGTGCTGGCATCGCTTATCGGCTTGAGCTGGCTGTCTATATCCTTCGGTTTGGGGGGATTCTCTTTGGAGATTTCAACCTGGATATCTTCCGAAGGCAACTCCAGAGTGAATGGCCCGATGGTTTTCTGCGCGAGATCCGTCGCGGAAGAAGGCGTAGCTTCAGGCATTATCTCAATTTCATTATCCCGAATAGGAGTCGGCGTCGGCAGAGGAGGCATGGTGTTGGAAGGAACGGGCGGGCCGTACTGCGAAGAGTCTCCGGTCGATGGAGTTCCGCTTGGGCTTGGAAGCGGAGCAGGCGTTTTGGATGGTGAATTGGAGGCGTATGGCGGCGTAGGAGTTGGCGATTTTGATGATGCAACGTTAGGCGGAACGCTCAGTGGGGAAGGCGTAGGCGTCGTAGGCGGAGCGTTCGCAGGAGAAGGCGTAGACGCCGGAACCTTTGACGGAGAAGGCGGCTTAGTAGGAGAAGGCGTTAATGCTGAAACGTTTGAAGGCGGCTCAGAAATAGAAGGCGTCGTTTCAGCCTTTTCTGGCGGCGCATTTATGGTTGCGTACATCGTATCGGTTCCAGCGTATGAACTTATGACAACGGCGATGTTGTAGCTGTTTCCGGGAATAAGCCCGTCAAGGGTGAAGCCTGTGAATCCTGATCTAGAAGCCGATGGGACGGTCGAATGCGCAGAGCCTGGAATAATCAGCTCCTCGGTTGAATAGTAGATTTCAACGCTGGTTATTTCTTCGGTTCCTCCTGAGAAAACCGCGTTTATTGCAGGCGCGCCGCCATCACTATAGGTTGCCGAGAGAGATATTATTTCAGGCATTGTCGCGAAGGAGCAAGTTGAGCTTTGCACTGCGCAGCCAGCAACTTCAGCGAACGCCGCTATATGGTAAAGGGTATTGGATTCGAGCCCTGAAGCGTATGCGGTTTTGACTCCGCTGAGCCCGTTGTATGGAGTCCAGCTGATTTTTTGAAGGAAGGCGCCTCCGGGGCTTTGTGAGTCAAGCTCTTTGGAAATCGCGAATCCGCCGTCTGTGAAGTCATATCCCTTCAAGTCAAAGTTTGAAGCTGATAATTTCGCTCCTGTTTTTGTAATTTCTTCAGCGGACGCGGTTCCTGCAATCGGCAGGGGCAAAGCCCACGCAATGTCAAACCTGGCAGACTTTCCTTCAAAGGTTTGGATGAAAACCGCGAAATTATACTCTGCGCCTGGCGTCAATCCCTCAACCAGCACGCCTGAAAATCCTTCAGGCGTGAATGAGCCTGCGGAAATGTTGGGTGAGCCGGGGATTGCTATTTCGGAATCCGAATAGAAGACGGAAACGCTTGCCAGCTGCTCGGTTCCGCCTGAAAATGCCGCGGAGATTCGAGGCATTCCGTGAGCGCCGGCTTCCACGCTGGCAGAGAGAACCTTTGGCGCTGTGGTGAAAGATACAATGGGGCTTTGCGCAGTATAGCCGCCCGCTGAGGCAAAATAAGAGGCATAATAGCGGGTGTTTGATTTGAGGCCGCATGCCGAAGCGGTTACTGCGCCATCAGGGCCGCCCAGATTGGAGATGTCCATGTACATGACATTAAGATCTTCCCCTCCTGGCTTTCCGTCAATAAGCTGGGTTGAATACAAAAAGCCGCAGCTTTCTAAATCGAAGCCTTTGAGATCCTGCCCGATGCTTGAAAGCGTCGCGCTTGAATCGTCTGACTCGACTGCTTGCATGATCCCTGCAATGGGAGCAGGCACTTCATATGAAATATCGAATCTATCGCTTAAGCCGGTAGTAGATGCAACTACCACGGCAATGTAGCAGGTGCGCCCCGCAGCCAAACCGTTCAGCCGCGTTTCAGGGAACCCGGCTGAGGTAAAGTTCAGGGGGGCCGTGCTCGCGACTCCCGATAAGTCTTCCGGAATAGGCTCATATGAGAAATATATAAACGCGTTTTCCAGATCCTCTGAGCCTTCTGTAAATACTGCCTCCACCTCGGGCATGGAGTTGGAGCCGCTTTTTTTGGCGGAAGCGGATTTTATCTCAGGATAAGTGAAAAAAGTTGAAATCGCGCTTTCTAGAGTCAATGAACCGCCGTTTGCAAGTTGCACCTCTATGAAAGAGGAGACGCAGTATTTTGAATTGGGTTGAAGCCCGTCCGCAATGGCGCTTGCTCCGGGAAGAGCTATCGGATCAACCATCTTGCCGTTTAAATCAAGGGCTGCGCTATAGCGGAATCCGCAATCCAGAAGCTGCACTCCCTTCAAGTTCCGCCCGTTCACAGTAAATGCCGCTGTGCTTTTTGCGGCGTCTTTAACTTCAACTGCGCCTAAATCAGGAAGAGGAGCTTCGTAGGCTGTTGTTTTTCTCGAGATGCCGGAAGCGTTTGAGGCTTCGACAAGAATGTTGTAGGTTTTTCCGGGATCCATGCCGCCGCTCAGGAGAAAATCTGAAAATCCCTCAGCGGAAGCGTTTACGCTTGCGGCGGTTGCAATGTTGTATTCGTCGGTTTCTGAGAAGTTTATCGTTACCGATGTTATTTCTTCACTGCCTCCCGTGAACTCCGCCGATACGTAAGGATAGATGGAATTTGGGGCGGCGGTTGCCGTTAAAGAGGCTATTTTTGCCAGTGTTGTGAATTGAGCGGGAGCGCTTTGTTTTTGGGATGTAAAATTCCCATCGCTTGCAGAAGCGAAAAAAACCGCTTCATATTTGGTGTTGGGAATAAGGTTTGTTATTACAGCTCTGGGAGTCGAACCGTTTTCAGGCGTCCAATCAACTGAGATCCAGTCATCGCTTGAAATCTCCCTGTATTTGAAGCCTCCTGCGACAAAGGTGAAAATGTCCAAGTCAAATCCGCTTGATGAAATCTCAGCTGCGTCTTCCATTATCTCCGATGCCTCGACTGAACCAGGTTCAAATGGAAGAACGGAGGCAAGAACCGCAGGCGTTGCCTGATAGCTCTTTGCGGACGATATTTGCCAGCTGCCTGCCGAAGGAAACCAGAGGCTGCCGATTGGCTCAGCGTTGGAAGCATGCGCTTCTAAGGCATATGGCTCCGAGGAGCTGCCAGTGATGAAGGCGAAGCTTGAAAATCCTGCGGGAAGAGCCAGAAAGTCGTCAGGATCGCTGAATATGCTTGGAAAAACCCTTATCTCTGAATCCTGATCCAATCCCTTATCAAGCGAAACATTTATAAAAAATCCGGTTCCGGAGTTCTCAGCGCTCGAGATAAGCGAGGGAACTCCTTTTGAGTATGCTTTTAGGGAAGCCGTGGCGGCTAAAATGATTTCAGCGCATTGTCCGCTGTTTATAGATCCGCTTCCTATTGCCGGAGCGTTATGCGCGTCAGCCGCGCCGTCTGAGATGTTTCGCCCTCCGGCGGCTTCCACGCGCGCATTATCCAGAATGCTAATGCTCCCTGCGCCAGCGCCTCCCCCGGCGCCGATTGCGGCGCCGGCATTCGCGGAATTTATCGCGTCTGCGCCATAAGCATCTACTCGCGCGTTTCCCTTAATGATTATCGAACCTGCGGAAGGCGTATAGAAGCTGTTTTCTATAGCGCTTCCTGTTCCTATTCCAGAAGGGCCGTTCAGAGATCCTGCTGAACCAGCCCAGGCTTTTACATAAGCGTCTTCTTTGATTGTTATATTGCCGCTAGCGCCGTTAAAACCTCCGCCTAGGGCGGAGGCGTTTGATCCTCCAGTCAATAGGAAGCGGACGCTGCCCCCAAGCTCAATCGCGCCGGATGCGGGGCTGAGCGAGAGATACCCGTAATATCCGCCGCCGCCTCCTCCTATCGCCGCAGAATAAGAGCCGCCATTTGCCGTTAGGGAGCCGGTTCCTGAAAAAACGGCTGACGCGCCCATAGGAACCTGGATGGCTGAGTTGTTGTTGGATTCAAAGCCTGTTATGGATTGAGCCAGGTTTAAGATCTCATTTTCTCCGACTACGTTGAAATTGACGGTTGCTCCCGGATAGATCATGATTGTAGGGGCATTGATGTCTGACTGAGTCATTCGGATATTGTCGAGAGTCAAGTTGAACTGGCCTGCGGCACCGAAGATTATATGAGATACGCATGATGAGGATGCGCTTTGAATCAAGGCGTAGTTGTTGCCTATGGCCGCATCGGTGAAAGTTATAGCTTGCTTGCCGGCGAATGGGGTCACGATATACCCGAGGGACGGCGTCAAGTTTGCATTCGAAATGTTGATGGTATAGCTGGCTCCAAGTAGAGGCTCATTGGCGGCCGAACTCGCGCCGGCCATTCCCGCGTTAATTCCCGAGATGGAAGCGCCTTCTGCGGCATCCAAAGGAATCGATGCGGCAAAGCCTTCTTCCGGAAGAAAGAAGTTGTCGGATGTCAGTCCCGCCGCAGGCGGGAGCAGAGCGCTTTCGCCTGGAGAAATGACTATCTTGTATGTTCCGGCTGGCACGTCCATGAACGAATACGCTCCGTTTTCATCCGTAAAGGCAACTTCAAGAGCGGAAGAGCTGGAGATCCATCCTTGCGCGCAGGACTCGTCGTAAGCGTAGAGGGATGCGGACAGATTTTGGCATGAAACCTCCAAATCATCCCAAAGCCCGTTGGAGTCGGCGTCCAGCCATACCGCTCCGGATATGGAGGCTCCACCGGAAGAAGCTCCGCCGCTTCCAACCGATTCAGCCAAGACGATGGAAATAGGCACAGACAGCAGCAAAAGCAGGAGCAGCAACGGATTCTTCATGGAACGCTTTCCTAAAGATGATTTCGAGTTCATAAAGTCTCTCCTTCTCGAATGAAATCGATTTATGCGATGTTTCTGAAAATTTTTTTGAAAGCGTCCTAATTACAGCTTTACTAATATATCGGAGATCGCTAGGAGAAACTTGAATTGTAAAAAGTGCTAATGCTCGCAACACTTCGACCCTTCCAGTTTTCAGGCCTCAATTTCTAGATTGCGTAAGTTTTTTTTGCGATTAGTGGTCGAATTAACAGTAAAAATGTCTTTTATAACTATACTGTTCGCACATAAAAATGTCTATTTTGGAGTAGATTATCAAGTTCCAAAACAGGGATTGACTAAAAACAGCATATATGTTGTTTACATATCTCAGTGGATAATCAGGCTCCAAAATCGATACATTTGACAGCAAAATCTGCATGCTTCACAGTTCAAACCCTCTGCAATTTTGGCTGTCTTTCTGCAACAGCCTGCTGAATGCTCCTCTTGAGCATTCAGCATCTTCAGATGAGTCCGCATCGGGAAACAACCTTGGCTCCTTGCAGCCCGCAAAAAGCCCAATGCCATAATCGACGCTGTAAAAGCCGCTGAAAATAGGGATGGGATAATGCATCGAATCTATGAATCGTCCGGAACTAAAACCAGCGCTGTATAATCAAGCTCCAAAAAAGGATCATTGAATGAAAATCAGTATATCTTCTATGGCTGAATGCAACATGACGGAGGATGATGAAACTGAACTTGGGCATGGTTGCAGGCCTTTCTCCACTTAATTGAAGCTATTTGATAAAGGCGCCGCGCTTGCGGCTCCATTAGCAAGCGCGCAGCCAGAGAGTCTGGTTTTGAGGCGGATAGTCTGCTGAAGGACTCATTAGCCCTTAGAGGATGCGCATTAAGAGGATTTAAGCCCTGGCGATTTCCGCATCAGGGCGGGCGGCCTTGAAAGCGTCGAGCGCGCTCGCATGCAAGGCATGCTGATTTGCATAGGAAAGCTCTTTAGGCATACTGCTTTGCACTAGATAGTTCCGATTTTGATGTCCGATTATACAATTATGCGAAATGTGGATATAGCCATATAGCACCCTTCAATGGACTCTCAGACATCAAAATCGGTGCATTTGACTGCAAAGCGGTATGCATATGGCTGAATACCGGCATATTTCAGAGGATAATCAAGCTCCAGAGCATTTCATTCGACGGGAAATCGCTTGCGCCAGCAGAGCAGGCTTCAAATGCTCATCAGCGCGGCGTCACGCATCCTTTCAAATCTTTATTGAAGGCAACTGGCATATTTCGGGTCTTAAATGTTTAAAAATGCATAAACTTTTAAAAAGGTTTTCCGTTTTTATTTGTAGGCGTGTATTGCGCCTTGACAGCAAATGATATTATGCACTGAAACCCTAAAACAGCGCAGAAGGGGGTGCTTTCGTGGAAGGAAACGAAAGCCGCAAGCCTAGGATGAATGCGTCTGCCGCGCTAGTCGTCGCCATGGCGGCATTGACTGTCATCATGCTCTCCATATGTCTTCAGCTTTTAAGCCTGTCGAGGGCTGAAAAAGATGCCAGGAGAGAGATGGAGGCTGCCGCCTCGAACCTGGAAGATGCCAAAACTCGACTGAAAGAAGCTGAAAAAAGGTCGAACGCCGCTTTAGAGCAGATTATACTGATTTCTTCTAGAGTCGAGGAGTTGTCAATGATAGAAAAAAGCATCGACTTCGAGGCTTGCATCAAAGGAGAGACGGCAAAATGTGAAGCCCAAAGAGACGCTCTTATTGAGGAAGCCAACTACATACTCAAAAAGGAGAGGCCGAGCTTTGCATACTACAGCGCGTCCATCCCATCTGCCTTTAATCTGGAAGACTCTATTATCAAGGATGCGGCCGAATACTCCTCGAACTATCTTCCGGGAGCCGTATTCAAAGGCTTGGCGGGATTATGGGAGTATGCCGGAAAAGACTACGGCTTGATGGACGATGGAAGCGCGTTGGAGCAGATGGCGCAGCTTTGGGGCGCTGAGATGAGATACGGCAACCTTGAGCCCTTAATGGCGATGATGGATGATGGCGTATCTCCGGAAGAAGCCGGCGAAGCCTTTGAACTCTACAGAAGGGCGCAGAGATATGCAGACGCCATGAGTGAATTCACCCATGAGGTTATGCCTCTTGGTTCTTCAAATGATTCAGCGCAGCGCATTAAAGAAGTATCGAGGTCGATAAAACTGCTTGAAGCCAGGCTTGAGCTTTTGAAAGCTTTGGGAGGTGAGTCTGGTGAATAGTGCCAGCAACGCAAAATCTCATGTCGGCTTGGGGGTTGTCTTTGCCTTGTGCGCGCTTTTAGCGGCAGCTTTATGCTTGGCTGCAAGCCTTTACTGGTATTATAGGAAAAGCGTTTTGACGGAGTCTGAAAAGGCGGAGTACGCGCGAATATCATCAGAGCTTATAGAGACGCAGATCTTGGCTGATGAGGCGCAATTAAGGGCGGAAGCCTTCGAATCGGAGCTTTTGTCAGTTTCAGCCCTTTTCGAGGAGAAGAACCGCGAGATTGAGCTTCTTAGGATGCAAGCAAAGAGCTATGAAGAAAAGCTTAAGGATATAAAGTCAAAGCGCTTGGCGTTTTCCGACTACACCTTCCCTGATCCGGATGAGTTTCCATTTCTCCTGGAGATAGACAGGCTAAGAAATATCGAGTCTGAGTATATAAAAAAATCAAGCGTCGTGGATGCTATTGCCGGGATTTTCATCCCATTCGGGAACTCCGCAGTGACTGGATATATTATGAAAGACGACTTCAACGCGAAGAAAAACCTGTTCATGTCGGTATGCATTCCAAATTTTTTCTCCCAGAACTATTTTGCCGCCGCCTTGTCAAAGGCAAACGCTGATCTCGCGGAATACAAGGCGACCCTTTCATATATAGACGAAGCGATAGAATTGTCCCGCAGCGATGAGCGCTTGGCGGAAAGCTCAGCGCTTATGAAGGCCATGCTAGAAGGAGACGCATTGGACGAGAGCCTTAAAGAGATGATGCTCAATATCAGAGATGACATCATCATGTCCTTCCATACGGGCGCCTTGGCGTACACCCTTTATGTCGGAGCTTTGGACAAGTGCGATGAAACGGCAAGGCTGGAGGAATTCGTGACAGAAACGAAGAATTACATGGCGGCCCAGAAGTGGCTGATTATGCCGGATGAGCTTTCTGAGCAACTATTCGATGCGCAGTCGGCTATGATTGATGAGTACACAAAGGCAATTGACTGCATTATGGAATCATCTGCGATTGATCCGAATATAGCGACCGGCCCCGCTGAATTTTCGTTTTTCCGCATCCGCAGCAACAGGGTGAGCTATTTCATGAAGCTTAAAAACGCTGGAACTGAAAATAATGTTCTTAAAGCTGAAGATTCAGGGCCTAAGGGATTCATCTGCTACTTCAGCCCTTGGGGGCATCCGCTTTACATCGAGAGCAAGTCGAGTGGAGAATATGCGTACATCAGCCCGGAATCGCATAAAGTCTTCTCCTATGCCGGGGATCCGGTGAAGCTTCAAGCCGAAGCGGATCTTTGGGAGCGTGTGCACGAAAGCATTGGAAAAGTTTCAGATTCAGAGTTGGCTATGGAAATTGATGGAATTAGGAACGGGCGTTAGGAATGGCGAAAAGATTTGGATTGATCAATCATTACAGGGGCATTCCGGATAATCCCGCATTTTTCCTGCGCCTCGAGAAGATAGCATTAGGACTTGAAATGAAAAGCCGCTTCATCCCAAAGTGATGAAGCGGCTTCTTTATACCGATTTTATGCAAATTTGAAGTAAAATGTGCCTAGCGCGCCTAATGTGGAGCTTGACTGCCCGTATAAATGGAGGTAGAGGGATTCGAACCCTCGATCTCTCGCATGCGAAGCGAACGCATTACCCCTATGCCATACCCCCGAAAAACAAAAATGCTAAAAAGCAACCTCTGCCTATTTAGGCGGCCAGGCATTCAAACTGAGCGAACCCTCTGGCCTTTTTACCCGGCCCTCTTGCGCGGTGAATTCACCCTTAGCCAATGATGCCCCAAGGCTTGATGCTTTCAGTCCAAATGCGTTAAGCGGCGAACCGTTTATGTTGGACTGAAATGCTTTCATAACTCACTTGCCTATTATAATGCCTTGGAAAGAAAAGATCAACTATTTCGCGAAAAATATTTTGGAAGGCTTTTATTTAGTACGGATGCTGGAAACGCAGGATTCCCACCGTAAAATGTTCAGGTGAGAATCCTGAGCCTGTGGTTTAAGCAAGAATGGATTTAGGAAGCGCCGCATAGGCGGCTTCGGCTTTAATTTATTTTCAAGCATGAAGCCCTTTCCACCAGTACGCTGGGGATGAACTCAGTCAGGGGGTTGCCTTCTTTTTGATTTATAGCTGAAATAGTGCGGGATACCAGCGAGAAAAAGAATTTCCTAAAGTCAAAGGCAAATGAAGTAAGAGGAGGAGAGACCAGGTTGGCTCTCACATGCCCGTCGATGCCGATTACGGACACCTGGCCGGGTATGGATATGCCGGCTTCCTCCAGGGCGTGGTAAACTCCGAAAGCCACAGAGTCGTTGTTTGCGCATATTACCGTAGGAAGCTGCCCGCAGTTTTCCAAAAGCTCCTTCGCAGCCTTGTAGCCGCTCGGCTCTGTTACATCCGCGTAGTACATCCACTCCCTGCGAATTAAGATGTTGTGCCGTTGCAATCCGCTCAAGAAGCTCTCGTGCCGTTTTACGGAGCTGTATCTGTTCATATTTCCGTCTATTATCGCTATGTCTTTGTGTCCCATGCCGCAGACATAATCTATCGCTTTCCCGCCCGTGTCAATCTCGAAGTTTACTGAAATGCGGTTAGGCTCGTTGCAGTCCGGGCGAAAATGATCAAATACGCCTACAATCTTGCCCCTGGATGTGAGTTCGTCTAATAGCGGCTCGTTGTTGTTCACGCCGATGAATATACCCGCGTCGATTCTCTCTTGAAGGAAGATTCGCTTGATGTAGTTGATGTTTTCCTTGTCCGTGAGGTTTTTCAGTATGCATGTCAAGACCAAATAACCAAGCTCTGCGGCGCTTTCTGTGACATGAACCAGAAAAGTGCTGCTTTGGATGTCATCAGCGATTGCGCTGTCTGAAATCCAGAAGAATCCCAGTGTGCCTGTCCGTTTGCCCGCAAGCAGCTGGCCTGATAAAAGAGGGTAGTACTCATTCTCGTTTATCACCTTCATTACGCGATCCCGCGTTTCAGAGGGCACATTTGCGTAGCCGTTCACGACACGGCTGACAGTGCTGCGGGAGACGCCAGCTAACCGGGCGATTTCTGCGCTATTTAATTTTTTCATGGTAGCTTTCCTCTGCACTTTCAGCCTCAATATTTTTGTTCATTCTATACTAATTAATATTAACATATGAAGCGATTTATTGTCAAGATTACAAGGATTGCTTGCTGAATATTTTGCTATAGAAATGAGCAGCTTTTACAATATTTATCCAAATTGACCTTAATCAGGAATTATTTTTACAACGCCTTTTTATTTACATACTTAAGCGCAGTCAAATATACCGTTTTTGAGGCTGATGAATCCTTTAAAAGCATCTTATTTGCAATTGTCATCTATACCGATTTTCATGAAAATTTAGCAGCCTTTTTCTATTGGAATCTTTACAAGGGAAAATCCTAGGGAAAATATTAACCAAGTCTTAAAGTAAATTAAGCCATATTTTACAGAATTGAATAATGGCAGATTGAAGATTAATATTCAACTCAATAAATATTGCTTGCAAACACGTTTTCACTGTGTTAGTATTTGTTTAGAACTGAAGGAGGCGATTAAGTGGATAACCCAATCGGATTCGACGGGTTCATTCAGATAGCTGTCATAGTGAAAGACATAGAAAAGGCGGCTAAGGCATGGGCTGAAATCTTCAATGTTTCGGTTCCTGAAATAAGGGTGGATTTGCCAGCGGAAAGCTCCTCTCTGACTTATCGCGGAAAACCCGCATATTATGGATTGAAGCTGGCGGTGATAAAATTCGGCCCAATTGCGCTGGAACTCCACGAGCCGGATGAACATGACTCCACGTTCAAAGAGTTTTTGGATAAGCACGGAAACGGCGTGCATCACCTCGGATTTGAAGTAGGGAGCAGGCGGGACGCCGTTGTGGAAGAGCTTCAAGAGATGGGCTTCTCAATGCGGACTGTAGGCTACTATCCCGGCAGCAGCTGGACAATAGTCGATTCTGAGGATGCGCTCGGAGTGAACCTCAACATCAAGCCTGTCAGATAAGGCGGCTGATATACTGATTTGCAGCCGAATACCGATTCTGATGCCTGATTATCCACTTTCGTGTTGCAAAATGCCGATATCAATCGCGCTAATTGTATAATCCGGCCTCAAAAGCGGAACTGTTGAGTGCGAATCAGTATATATACCGCTTTTCATCAAATTTCCTTTTTTGTTGTTTATCCATTGAGTGGTGCGATTGATATCGGCATTTTACACTCGCTGAATAATCAACAAAAAAAGGCGGTTTAGTACGAAAATACATTTTATGGACATTTGTCCATGCCTCAAATACACAAATGACTTAATATTTTCACCCTTGGCGGTGAAGCGCAGCGTCATAGGGGTTTACATGAAAAGCAGTATAAAAGAGAGGAGCGGTTTTATGAGAGTGCGCCCGGAGAGCGAACGCGTCAACTACATAGAAGATCGTAAAGTCTGGAGCATTTTGGAGATTTATAGCCTCAAGACAGGGCAACGAGAGGTCTTGTCTGTTTTTAAGGATTTAATAGAAGCTCCTAATTGGACGAAAGACGGGAAATCTCTAGTGTATAACATGAACGGGCATATTTGGCTTTGGGATTTGGAAAAGGCGCAAGCGGAGCTGGTGGAGACAGGCGCAGCCGATCAGTGCAATAATGACCATGTGCTCTCAAGCGATGGCGCAGGCTTGGCCGTGAGCCACGGCACTTGGGAAGATGGATTGTCCCGCATATATACCTTGCCGCTTTCAGGAGGATGCCCCTCCCTGATAACTCCTATAGGGCCGAGCTACCTTCACGGATGGTCTCCAGACGGAGCAACGCTTGCCTACTGCGCGGAGAGGAACGGGCAGTACGATATATATTCAGTTCCAGCAATTGGCGGGAGGGAGAAGAGGCTCACGGATAGTCCGTCTTTGGACGACGGGCCGGAGTATTCGCCTTGCGGGCGCTTCATATGGTTCAACTCCGCAAGAAGCGGCCTGATGCAGATTTGGAGAATGGAGTTCGACGGTTCAAACCTGAAGCAGATGACCTTTGATGAGTCAAACAGCTGGTTCCCGCATATTTCACCGGATGGAGGGCAAGTTGTCTATATCAGCTACAATAAAGGCGATGTCGCGCCGGAAAGCCATCCTCCGAACAAAAACGTAGAGATAAGGCTGATGCCTTCAAGCGGCGGCGAATTCAAGACTCTGTTCTCTTTATTCGGCGGCCAGGGAACGATGAATGTCAACTCCTGGTCTCCTGACAGCTCCAAGTTCGCGTTTGTGTCGTACAAGCCGATTAATGGCGCTGATTATTGATCCCCTTATAGAGGAAGTGTTAATCATGAAGCTTCGCGTCGCTCTAGTTGGGACGGGATTTATAGGGATGCAACACGCCGATGCAATCCTGCGCCAGCCTTGCGCGCAGATTGTAGCTGCGTCAGATTCGTCAGCTGAAAGCCTAAAAAGAAGCTCTGAGCTCCTGGGTGTTTCAGGTTATAATGATTTTCAGGAAATGCTTGAAAAAGAGCGCATTGACATTCTTCACAACTGCACTCCCAACCGCATGCATTATGACGTCGCCAGAGCCGCTCTGGAAAAGGGAATTCATCTATACAGCGAGAAGCCGCTTGCCAATACCCTGCCTGAAGCTGAAAAGCTTGTGGAAGCGGCGCATTGCGCCAAAGGCGCGACTGCGGTGAATTTCAACTACAGGGCGAACGCGATGGTCTGGGAGATGCGAGAGCGTCTTAAAAGCGGGGATGCCGGAAGGTGCTTCGTAATTCACGGAACTTACCTGCAGGACTGGCTGTCAAGGCAGTCGGACTACGATTGGCGCATTGAAGAGGCGGGAGACGGCCCGAGGGCGCTTGCTGACATAGGCTCCCATTGGTTCGATTTGGCTCAGTTTGTGTATGGCAAGAAAATAGTTGCGGTATGCGCGAAAACTTTCTCCGCCTTTTCACAGAGGCTCAAACCAAGTGGAGACGGCTTGCCGCCGTCTCTTGTTCCGGTAGACAATGACGATGGAGCTTGCGTCATAATGAGGTTTTCTGACGGTTTGGCGGCAAGCCTCGTAATATCCCAGGTCAGCGGGGGCTATAAAAATAGCGTCTCCATATCTGCGGACTGTGAAAACTACTCGATTCGCTGGAATCAGCAAAGATGCGATCAACTTGTTATTGGAAGGCGTGATGGAGGCGAGGAGACCATATTTGCGGATCCAAAGCATCTTACAGGAGAAGCAAGGATAAGAGCCGCTCTTCCCGCAGGGCATCCCGTTTCCTGGGCGGATGCGCTGAAAAACAGCATAGGCGCGTTTTACGCCGATGTAAGAGACGGAACTTGGCGAATGCCCGACAGAGCGTATCCGGCATTTGAAGAGGCGCTCCATGCAATGAAGATTGCAGACGCGGCGCTAAGAAGCTCAAGGGATGGATTGTGGAAGGATGTATGATTTTACAGCAAGGCGATGGGCGTCAGCCTCTTTCGCCTTGCTTTTTTATTCAACAAATTTCGGCTCTTACGATTTCAAGCTTAGTTTTTCGAAGCAAGCATTAAGCTCAGATCTCGAGGTTGGCTGTACAGGCGCCTCCAAAAAAGGAACATTTGATGAAAAGAGGTATAATCTTAAGGAGGATTATTCATTTCTTTGCTGGATATTCTCCAGGATCCTCCTCATTTGCCTGCGAAGCAGTCAAATGAATGAAATAAGGTGATTGCACGCTTAAAAAGTTCATTTATGTTGCTAAATAGACATATTTGTGGTATTATAATTTTGTAGAAATTTCCAATGAACTTTTTAAAATAAAATGCCTATTTGCAGCCAAATGCACCATTTGGGGCTTGATATACTGATTTTCAGAGGAATTGCCTCTTTGGGAGATTATACAGCTTCTAGTTGGTTATACCGATTTTCATCAAATGCTTCTTTTTTGGAGCTTGCTTATCCGCTGGAACACTGTATTAAAGCCCTAAAAAAGGAGCATTGGATAAATCGGTATATAATCAAGCTAAATTGGAGATTTCCTATGCAGTTTGTCGGTATGGCCTGTTGGCAGGCGAGAAAAGAATGGGGTGAGCTTTTGTACTGTCCAAAATGCGGATCGGAAATTTCCGAAGCAGCTGAATATTGCAAGATTTGCGGATGCAGAGTTAAAGGCGGGGAAGGGGAGAGCGCCCCTGTCGAGCCGGCGGCTATAAAGAGAAATATCAGGGCCAAAGGCGGAAACGGCTATAAGAGGACACGAAAAGGGAGGAAAAGAGGCCATCCAGTTCTGACTTTTTTATTAGTCCTGCTTTTGATCGGGTTAGTCTTCGCAGTCGCATGGTTTTACATAAATAAAAAGGCTCAGGAAATTCAGATGGATAGGGTTGCCATAACCTCCTCCTTAGAGCTTTATGGGAGCGCTATAGCTGCGATGGATGCGAATGCGGCGCTGGAAAAATGCACTCCCGAATATCGAGCTGCATTCAAGGGCGCAGATGAGGATGAATTGGTCTTTTTAATGATACCCAACAATGAGTCTATCGGAAACGCCGCTAGATTCGCAGCTGTGTGGCTTAGGACATTCCACTACTCCTTGGAATTTGAAGAATCAGACATAAAGATGAATAAAGACTCGGCGGATGTTGAGGCGGATGTCAGCTGGTCCGTCACTGTCGCCCTTGACATTGCCTCAAGCAAGTGCAAGGAAGTTTTTCATTTGGAAAGGCTGGAGGAAGGCTGGCGCATTGATTCCATAAAAATCATCGCGCCTCCCGCGGCGGATCCTTACACTGATTCCAGCTTGCCAGGCGTTTGAGAAGCATATATACCGATTTTCATCAAATGCTCCTTTTTTGGAGCTTGATTATCCATTGGAAAAAGGTAATTTTCAATGAAAACCAGTATGGATAGGATACGGAAAGGAGAGGTTGCCCGTTTCACTGGGCGACAAACAGGCTATGTATTGCAGGAGCTGCGGAACGCAAATTGATGATGACAGCCGTTTTTGCGAGAAATGCGGTACTGAGGTGAACTCAGCGGAGCCTTTTTTTGAAGATGATGGGCCTTATGAGCATGACAGCCGTCATGAACGCGAAAGGACTTATGTGCATGGAGATATTCCAAGAAACTTCTCCACGCTTCCGGTATTTGGAATTATAGGGGCGATTCTCCTTGTTGTCTCGCTTATGACGATTTTATATACCTACAGCTTCATTGCAGGATTGCACTCAAACCTTCAAGCGTATTCAAGCCAGATTGATGGAGACACGCTCATAGAAAGAGTGGGGGGTGATCTTCTTGATTTATTTACAGGCGGAGCGGCAACGCAAAAAAGGGATGAACTGCAAAGGCTGGACAATGACATCAAGCTTGGAAGAAATATAATGACAGGCGGGTTGTTTTGCGCAGCGCTGGCATTGCTGACGAGCGTCTTGGGGGTTTTGCGCAATATCAGAAAGCCGATATCAGGACGCGGTTTTTTCGGCGCGGCGTTTATAGCGTCCATCATTTGCCCGATCCTTGTATTCATATCATCAATGCTTCTTTACATTGTTAATTTCATGCTTCTGATTACGCTGACTTGCAATGTAATAGCTATAATTCTTTTTATAGTGGAGACTGCGAGGATAAGGGCGCTCAGGATTTCATTCTTCAAAAAAAGGGAGCCTAGGCCTCGCAGAAAGGCGCGTGAAAATTGAACCGCTACAGCGGCATAAAGTGGGGAAAGCTCTGCTATTGCTTGATACATCAAGCATCGCAGGGCTTTTTCCAATGCGGGCTTAGATCTCTGCAAATAGACGGAAAGGTTGTTCAGAGCCGCTTGCAAATTCAAAGAAACTATAAGTCTTTCTCTTTATTTATGATTAAGCTCTTATGCAGAGGAGATGTTCAGACAGATGAGAATGTTTGTGAACTTGAATATCCAATTTCAAGGCGCTAAATGCCGATGTCGGCATTTAGCGCTCGCAGTATTCTAAAGCATTAAAGGACAATTTATATGCAAATCAGCATATCAGATGAGACTACAAGAAATCAAGCTTTCTATACCGATTTGCAGTCAAATGTACCGGTTTTAGCTTGATTATCCATAGTGGAGCTGTATAATCAAGCTAAAATCGGAACTTTAGCATGCAAATCAGTAAAATTATGAGCTTTATCAGGAGCGTCAGTATAATCAGCCAGAAAATAGACGCTTCCCTTAAATTCGAAGCTATGCATCTTCTTGCCTTTAGAGGGCATGTTTTAGAGTCAGTCATTAAGGCAAGACTTTGGTGTATGGCAGGGGAGTTGAATGCTTGAAAAGCCTGGGGAGAATCTTGCTGCGAGATTAATGCATGAGAGTCAGCCTGGTTGCTTGGAGTTTCAACATTAAAATTTCTTATATTTGCGAATTTCAACAAGCATTTCAGTCATATGAATTTTTGGATGCCGATGCAGCTGCAGACTTTATGGATGCTGATTATAAATTTCTATTTCGAAGCTTGATTATGTGCTTTCAATGGATAATCAAGCTTCAAAATAGGTATACTGATTTGCAGTCAAATGCAAGATTTTGGAGCTTGAGTTTCCATTGAATGGTGCGAAATGCCGAAATCGGCATTTTGCACTCGCTGTATAATCAAGCTCCACTGCAAATCAGTATACATAAATCAGCAGGCTCGGCAACATGGAAAAGCGGGTTGCTCTTGGCGTCTCAAAATGCAAAAAGGGGCTATTATATGACATGTTGTTTCTGCAATGGGGAGATGGGTGAAAAGAAGCTTGCTTATATGGCTGAGCTCGAAGATTGCCTGATGCTAGTGAAAAATGTGCCTTCAATGGAATGCAGCATTTGCGGGGAAGTATCGTATGACAATTCTACTATGGCGCGTCTTGGCGTCATAGCAGACTCGATTGCAAGAGAAGGCGGCGTGGTCGTAGTGGACTTCGCATGAGTCGCATTATGGATTAATTGTGCATTGCTAAGGCATGCTTATTTGCATATGAAACGGCTCATTTTGGGGCTCGGCTGTACAGAGAGCGCGATTGATATCTGCATTCGCACCTAGAAAGTGGACAGTCGTGTACCAAAATAGGCGCGCTGACCGCGAATAGGGTAAGTCCATGAATGGATTTTCACTTCGGAGCGTCCAATGCGCTTGGCTTTACAGTGATGAGCATCGAAACTTTTCGATGCTCATCACTGCAGCC
This sequence comes from Clostridiales bacterium, assembly GCA_031269465.1. Lineage (GTDB taxonomy): Bacteria > Bacillota > Clostridia > Lachnospirales > WQUN01 > JAISWZ01. The sequence goes on from JAISZB010000267.1 coordinate 31,214, forward strand.
TGTGAAATGCCTGATTCCTCAACCCAGCTTCATTTCCCTAAGAGCGTCTGTAATGCCGCTGGTTCGCATCATGCACTGATCTATCATTATTCCGTCAAGCTTAAAATCTTTTAGCATTCTGTACTCTTCAATTGAACGTATCCCTCCGATAGAAACCCGGAGGACGTCCGGAGGTATGAAAGAAGACAGGTATTTGGTTTTTTCAGGGTTGAACTTGCTTTTGGGCTTAACAGGAGTTCTGTTGCTTATGGCAAGGATCCTGGCGCCGCAGCGTAAAGCCTGGTGTATGTCTTCTTTCTTTTCGACCGAGACAATCGCGTCCATGTTGAGGCCTTTGGCCAGCCGAGTGTATTCCTTGAGCTCCTCTTCGCACAGAATGGACGCGATTAAGACTACGCCGCTGGCTCCAAGCGTCTTTGCTTGGAATATATGCAGCGGGCTTAGCACTATGTCGTTTTGGATAAGTGGAAGTTCAGTCATCTCATGAATCTTTTTGATGTCGCTTATATCTCCTTTGAAATAGTTTTCCTCAGTCAAGACCGATATTGCATCAACATGGCAGTCATAATCCTTAACTAAAAAATCAATTTCATCAGAAGAGGCAATCTCATCAGAAAAAGGGTAGGCATGCTGCACAGCGCCGATTACCGTGACGCCTGGCTTTTTTAGAGCGTCATGCAAACTGGCGGGTCTTGAAGGAGGCTCAGAGAGCATCAATTGGGCTATATCATAGAGATAACTGTGGTTTGATAATTCTTTGTCCTTTTTATGAACCATTTTGCTGAAAATCATAAGATGCATCCTCCTAATAGGGGATTTTAGACAATTGAGGCCAATGGATTCAAATAATTTCGACATAGAAGCTGGCATGCAGGATTATTCTGCTGATACTCGGTAGAATGCGACGATTTTCTGGGGCGGATTATCCCATTTAAGGCGGTATTCAGGCCCCAAAATAGGAACTATTCAACGAGCATCAGTAAGTAAAGAGGAAAATTAAGACATAAGTAAAAATGCAATATAAGTTATAACGACAGTGATTTTCTTTAGATTAATACCATAATATCATAAAAACCTAATGCGTTCAATAAAATGCAGCCTTGGCAGCATAAAATGCAGCCTTGGCTGCATCCTTGCCGCCAGAAAAAAGATTATGATGCTGCATTCCAATATTGACGAAGCTGTCTTGGGCGATTCAGTTCTTGATTAGCGTCAAGCTATACTTTTTGGGGTCTAAAAACTTAGGGCGAGAAGCAAGAATGCGCATGTAAAACCATGTAAAGACAGCATTTGAGTCAATGGACGCAGGGCAGTCCCGCTAGAGTTCAAAGTCCTCTTTTTTGCAGAGAAATGCTTTGCTTTACAGTGAGTGTGAAATGCAGATGTCGGCATTTCGCCTTGAAATTGGATAAGCAGGCTCATAAATATACTGCTTTTCATATAAACCCCTATGAAGCTTCGCTTCACCACTAAGGATGAAAATATTAAGCCATTTGTGTGTTTGAGGCATGTACAAATGTCCATAAAATGTATTTTCGTACTA
>JAISZB010000368.1 GCA_031269465.1 Clostridiales bacterium
AATGTCCATAAAATGTATTTTCGTACTAAATTACCTTTTTTGGAGCTTGATTATACAGCGAGTGCAAAATGCCGAGATCGGCATTTCGCACCACTCAATGGATAATCAAGCTCCAAAAAGTAACATTTGATGAAAAGCGGTATATTATTCTGTGATAAAAATTATTCTGATAAAATGTCCCGTATGGAAGCGCAAATCACAATGAGCAAGAAGCAGTTAAAGCAAGCGCATGTACTGCGAAGCTGCAACGAAAGGCTGATGAGCCGCAGGGATGCGTCGCAGACATTGGGGCTGTGCGAGAGGCGAATAAGCCGCAGGGCGAAGGAGATGAAGGAATTGGGCGAATCAAGCCTCATCCGCAAAAACACGGGCCGCAAGCCAAGCCGAGCGCTAAGCGGCGCGGCCGCGGAGCAAATTCCAGCGCCGCAGCGCAATGAAATCTGCCAAGATTGTTTTTCGGCATTTTAGAGGGGCGCCGTAGCGACAAGGGCCATATAGAGCATTGCGCAGCCTCTTGACAAGCGCGGAAATGGCAAGCCCCGTGAAGCGCCGCGCGGCAAGCAGGGCAATGCGCAGGCGGCGTAGATGAAAGCCCCGCGGATCGACGCCGCACCCTTCGAGCGGCTCGGGGGCGATGTGAATTGCGCTCCGCATGGAGCAATAGGCGGGGCCGGCGATCCGGCCGATCTGCGCGGCCGGCGGCGAATGCCTCGGAAGATGCCGCGAAATGATGCGTCGAGTCATGACAGGCTCAGGAATTCCACTTGCCGCGCATTCAGGCAAGAGCGCGATTTTCCGCCCGCAACAGGCCTAAAAGCTCGCGCGGAAAGGCGGGCGGGAGCCTATAGCGCAGTTCGGCGGAGCAATGGATGAACTGGGAGTCAAGCTGATTTTCGCGCGTCCGCCGCAAGCTAAAGGCCGCGTCGGACAGATCCGGGCAACTTTGCGAAGCCGACCGAACCACGGGCGCTTTTCTTCAGAATGGGCGCACAGCGCTTTTCAACGGACGCTTTAGCGTTGATGCGGAGGCGGAGCCGGCATTCGCGCCCCGCCGCTGCACAGGCGGCTGGAATGCTTTGCGTCAAGGAAGCGAGAAGGATGGGTGGCGCCGGCAGGCCTTCGCTTTGACGCCCCTGCCATTTGCAATGGCCGCCATTGCCAGACGCGGCCCTATAGGATTAGTCTGACTCCAAGACATACGGATTTGCAGTCAATTCTACCTATTTTAGTTTGATCATCCCATTTATGTGCCTATTTAAAAGGAAGTATTTTCCCTAATCTTAGACAATCCAGCTATTGTAGGCGTTTAGCAGATCATTAACGCTTTTGCTTAATTTTTCAGGCGTGCCGCTTACCACTGAAGCGATCTTGATATCTGTTTCGCTGAATTCACCTCCGGTTTGCAACATATTTACCAACTCAGCGGAGTCTGATTTTATGCTCGATAAAAGATCGCTGTACCTTGAGAGCGTTATGATCCCCTCATCGTCGCCAGCATCGTCATCGTCGCCTACCAAATCACTGTAGCCCTTGTACGCTTCGACAAAGGCATCGTAAAGAGGCCGAAACTCATCCAAAGAGATATCCTGTATGTTTTCTGCTGAAATACCCTGAGCATATAAGTAAGAGTCCATCTCCTGAGCAGCTATGAGAGATTTCAGCGACCAATAATGCACCATTTCGCCGTTTTCCTGATAGCTGGCAAGCTGCTCCTCATCCTGTCCCTCAAGCATTACGTCTATAGCTGCAAGGAATACGCCGATTTTTTCCCAGACAGCAACATAATCTCCGATTATTACATCATGATATTGCTGAGCTTTCTCAAAATTGTCATCCACGTAACTCTTTTCAGCGTAATATTTCTTCGCTTCATCCAAAGCCTTCGCATATTTAGAAAGAATTGGCTCCATATCTTTAAGAGCTGCGTCAGCATCCGGTTCCGCCGGCTCTTTGTCTATATATGGCATGGCGCTCAGCAGATTTTTCTGAATATTGTTCGAGTACAAGCTGATTCCATCGAAGCCTTCTTCAATGTAGACTTCGCCATCCTCCCCAAGAGCTTCGACATAGTCAAAGACGACAAGGTCAATATCATTTATCAGTGTGTTGTACAAATCGATGTAGGCGTTGTGCTTATTTACCTCTGCCTCTTCACCTCCAGATAAGTCTAGAGCGCTTTCAATCCCGTTGGAAATGTTTGAAATGCTTGAGCAGCCCGAAAACATTAATGCCAAGCAACAGGAAAAGAGCAACATTCTTGAATTCATCATTTCGGTGTTATACGGCGGAGACCCCCGCCTTTAGGCATGGGGAGGAAGCCGCATATCCTCCTTTTCAGCTGGAATAGTAGTTCTACTGGACAATAGGCTGAGCTTCTTGAAGCTTATGCCTGCGGATATCTTCCCGCCGTCCAGCGTGCGCGCGTCGAAAATGAATCCTTTGCGTACGCTGGCATTTGAACACTGCCGAACAATTGATAGCCGCGCACATATTTGGGAGACTGATTCAGCTTCATCTCTTCGCCTTTATTTATAATATCCTTGTGCAATTGACGACTGCGCTTTCATACGGACTTATAGATTGCATCCAGAGGAAAAGATTTTGGATTGCCGCTTATGCATCTTGCGCCTGCCGCATGATCTTTTCCCAGGCCATTTCTGATTCTCGTGTTCTTTGCGGTATAGCCGCATGCCTCATTCACATTCGGATGCTCTTCCTTTAGCCTGTTGCAGAACGCCCAGCGCATAATCCCCATGAACGCGGCATCGCGAAACGATTGCCCGCGCTTTAGGTTAAGCTTCAGCTTGCCGGCATGATGCCGAAAGCGGCATCCCGATGCCCAGAAAAGCAGCATCCCGATAGCCGTCGCGGCAAGTATTACATAGCGTTATAAGATTATTCGGAGCATCGCCTCCTATTCTGCGGGTTTCTATATGATGGACGTTCAGTATGTGATTCTTGCAGCCTTAGGCATACAGGCAGTTTTTGTAATATTTAGTCTTTTTCCCTAATATAATCTCGTTTCTAAATTCAAAGTCAATATTAACTGATAATCTTTCTAATGTCAATGAGCTATGAGCTTAAATTTCGTCAAAATATATGGGGGAGCCTGTTTAGAATGCTCTCGGCACGGATCGCGCACAGCATTATAGAAAAAACGTTGATCTATTGCGCGGCGGCAAGCCACCCGCCGCATAGGGCGCTGCATGTCGTGCTTTCCAAGGACGCTCCCCATCATTGGAGTTGAAGCGCCCGGCCAGCTATGAGACCAATTGCGCATGTCTCCGCAAGTAACACAAAGCGGGCTTGTTTGCGCGGATCAGCATATGTTTGACCCGCGCTATAAACCCGCTTGATGCCCGCAGGAGCTGCATTTGCCAAAATGCTGCTCCTCAGGTGTCATTGCAGCCAATTTGCTGGCATTCTAATCATTCCGCTCTATTCTTATCCAAGAATTTTTCTGCTTGCCTGAATGCAATTTGGCTAATGCAAAAAAAAGTTATTTGGCGCGCTTCCGCAATTTGCCAAAACAAGCCTTGCCTTTGCGGCATTATCCGCTTTATTGTTAGGAGATATTTTTGGACAGCTAAGAGATTGGAGGAAGGCTGGCTGAGGTGAGGAGAACGCTCAAGCCCGCAAAGCGCGAATTCGCAAAAGGCTGAACATCTCAAACTCGACGTCGGCGGGCATGGAGGTCGGCTAGCGGCTCGCCAGGGTGGGGCATTAGCCCTGACGCTCCACGAATTCGATGTTGGCGCTCATTGGATCCTGACAGATGAGGGCGAGATGTCTACCAGGCTCGAGGGCGACACTTTTGAGAAGGCAGCGGGGAGCTTCACCGCGCCAGGATTCGACAATGACAGCAACAGGGCGGCGGAGCGCTTCGCCAAGGCGTACTTTGAGCTGCCCCTCCAAGACAGGAATCTCTTCAACAGCTGCCTTCCGCGCATGCACGACTCCATGGCGGGATCCAATGCCGCAGAGTCGGCAGCCAACTAGATTCCATTATCCCATGAGCGCAACCTTTCAACTAAGGTTGAGCTTCATCTTTGCCATGTTCAGCAAACAATAGCTGATGAAACGCTATTTTGCATTGTTAGGCTTAAAATTAATTTAAGTGTTTCTTATATGAGAAACATTTGCACGCAAATCGATTTACTCTCTGAAGTTCCTATGAAGAGGTAGAAATAAACATAAAGATACCCTTCTTTTTGTTTGGGTTTTGGTGATTGGCAGGCTATAAATTGGCCAGCTCTGAATAAAACTGTATTTTGGATATCTTTTCATATATTCACAAATATATATTATTTAAGATATATAAAAACATTTTAATATATTTCAAAATTAGGTTTGGTTTCAGAATATATATTAGTCGGGTTGGCGAATAATCATCCTGCTCAGGTCGGATCCTTAGA
>JAISZB010000370.1 GCA_031269465.1 Clostridiales bacterium
TAGCTAATAAGCATTTAACTTTCTGAAATGATCGGTTTTAATTGTTCTAAATTGACTTTGTTAAATTAAGTAAATTATCCATATCTTTGTCGATTATCCATTAACCTGTTAATATTGGGGATTGCCCCCGATTTACTTCAGATTCCGTATCGCGGCGGGTGCTCTTGCCTTTGGCTCGCTGTTCCTGCCGGCAAGCCCGTAGCGGTATTTCACAGCATAATTGCCGCAAATGCCGGGCGTAAATAAATAAGCAGATGCTATGCATCTGCTCTTTATTTCACAACTAAAAGTTTCTACTTCAAATTTATTAACTCATCAGAGCGTCTAATCAAGCTCCAAAATAGGAATTAGGATTCTTGAATTAATAGCCAAGGCGGCGCTGGATGACGGCAGAATCAGAGCGCCAAGGGGGATGCAGGAAAACGGCGCTCCAGCTGTGTGCAGGGGCTGCTACTCAAACTGCGGGCAACGACATGGGAACCCAAGGGATTCCATGGGGTCTTCTGCTCTGGACCTCAAAAGCCTGCCAACCTGCAGGGGGCGCTTCTCGACTTGGGATGCAACGCATCCCTCCCAGGCATCTCTGCCATCCTTGTGGAGAACCACTACAGCGAACAGCAAGCGGTTCGAGGGCACCGTTACGAAGGAGAGGAACAGTCAGTTCGAATGCATATGCATGTATGTCAAAAGCACCGTCCCCAAGTGCAACCCGATCATTTCGGGTTGCAAGGGGGATGATTACGACTGATCTGACATCGTTCCGCTGAAGCTGCCATGAGCCTTGTCAAGAGAGCAATGCGGAAATCGCCGCTTTCACGGCACTTTTGCCGCGAATTCTTGATCCTTTTCGCCTAGATGGCGCCAATAAAAGCGCGATGCGGGCATTCTTGCCGAACAGCCCAATGATTTGGGCTTTGATGCTTGCCTCTATCAGTGCAAAAAGAAAGCGGGTAACTCGTCAGCCTGTTGCTACTGCTCAAATCGAAGTTGCAACGTATTTTTTCATGCAGGATCTCCTCCCTGTAAGGAAGGATCGTTCCTAACACGTAAAAACGACAGTCCCTTTGAAGCAGTCAATTAAGCGGAACTGTTCCGACAACTCTATTTGCATTATTTACCGGTCAAAAGAGCATAAAATTCTAGCAGAAAAGTTCAAAATTGAAGAGAATATATGTTTAAATTTGCAAAACTTATCAATCCATTTATATAATTCTTAGATGATATATATGTTTTAATAAACTATATGGATAGATATGTAAGCATAACGTAAAATTATTCAAAATGACAGTCACTTTGCAAACCGTCGGAATAACTATAATTAATCTGCAAAAGCTAAAGAACCGCCGCTAGGAATAAAGTCTCAACTAATCCCAACCGGCGGTTCTTTTCATATCTTAGCCAGTACCCCAAAATGCGCCGTCAGCGCATCTTGACCATCCTTGCACATGACAATCAAGCCGCACTATCAGCGCATTCCGCTTTTCATCGGTAAAACTCACATTAAGCCAAGCGCATCTTGCGCACTTCCTACTCAATGCCTTTTCGTTGCAAATAGTAGTCGCGAGTCAAGATTCCCTTGCCTCCATGATAAGTCGCTAAAAAGTATCCGAAGTAAATGATCAGTATGATGCAGGATGTAAATAAGCTTCCAGATAAGATGTTTCCCCTGTCGAAGTTGATGACCAGTCGATCAGCGGCGGAAATCCCAACCACTGAATGAACGATGGCAAGCATCATAGGCACTCCGAAATAAATGGAGATTTGGGACAGAAGGGCTTTATTTATCATTTTGTCATCTGTGCCAAGCTTGCGAAGGAGACCGTATCGATATATATTATCGCTGGTTTCAGAGAGTTGCCCTATGGCAAGGACTGAAGCGGCCGCAATCAAAAATATGATTCCAAGGTAAACAGACAGATAGGTGACCATTGTAGTAGCCGAATTGCTGGTTTCCATTACGTCTTCCCTTGTAAGCAACTGAAGCTTTGAGTTTGCGCTAAGTCTGATGCCTGACAGCTTTTCTCTGAACATCCTTTCGCTCGACTCATTTTGAATAAGATAGTTCATGTGGAGAGTATCCCGCAAAATGGGAAGGCCTTCCACTAATTCGTCATTTACAATGATGTTTGCGTCATAGTCCAGATTTTTAGATACCTCCAGGATGTACCTGCGCAGATTCTTTGGAGACGTTCTCAAGTCGACGCCGCGAAGAGTTATGACATCAGCGTTTTCCATGTACTTGTCCATGGCTTTGCGGACGCTTAAGTTTATAGGGGCGTAATTGACCGCGTATTCATTTTCGCCTAGAGTGATTGGCGCAAGCCCCTCCATTTCCAAAACTGCGTTGTAGTCGGAGAGCTTTATGAAGACCGCTTTAGTATCAAGAATGATTCCTGCGGAGTCATTCTCAAGCTCTAGATCAATTGTTTTCTCGCCGCCGTAATAGCGGACGGCCAGATACCGGCTTGAAAGGGCGTCCAAATCCAGGCCCTGCTCTTTGGCTGCGGCAACTAGGTCATAGCCTGGATATGCTTCAACCGGGCTGCCGTTTTCATCCTGCGTTCCATATGCGGTCAGGCTTGCGTCAAAGGGCGCTTCTTCTTTCATTTTCCCCGATATGTTGGAAGAAAGCCCCATTCCGGTTGACAGAGTGCATACTGAGACAAAAAGCATCAGGCAGACCATTGTCATGGACACATAGGCGGTATTTATCTTGCTGTTGATCTGGCGCAATACGAACATGTTGAGGTTCTTTAAATAAAGGCTTTTGCTTTGCTGGATAAGCTTCAAGAAAAAGCCTGACATTGAAAAAAAGAACAGGAATGTTCCTGCGGCCCCAAGTGAAACTGCGGCAGTAAATGACTTGAAGTCTGTGATTATGGAAGACGGGCCTACGCCTAGGACTATTTTATAGGCATAGCCAAGGCAGCCTATCGCTAAAAGGAAGATGGCGACAGATATTGAAAGCCTTGGGGTTTTGAAAGATTCATTTTTTCGGTTGGCGTAAAGCAGTCCCACCAGGGTTTGCTTGTTGATGGCATATGTATTGAAAATCAATGCCAAAAGGAAGATGACGCCAAAATATATTATAGTTTTTAATAACGCAGCAGAAGAAAACATAAATTTAAAGCTGGAAACGGACGCTTGAAGAAGCTTCGCGGTCACCAGGGCCATGCCTTGGGAAAGCATCACTCCCATAGCAAGCCCTGCCAAGAGCGAAAAGAAGCCGACATACAAAGTCTCCATGACGAGAATGCCTGATACCTTCAACTTCTCCATGCCGAGCATCAGGTACACTCCAAATTCTTTCTTCCTTCGCTTTATGAGGAACCTGTTTGCGTATACTATCAAAAAGCCCAGTATTATTGAGATGAATGCTGATATCGCATCCATCATGCTGCCAAGCTCCTTGAAGATGGCGGCTTGGCTTTTAGTCACATTCATGATTTCCTGCTGGCTTTCCAGAGCGTTGAAAACGTAGAATATGCATACGCCGAATGTAAGCGTTAAAAAATAGACGGCGTAGTCCCGCAGGCTTTTCTTTACGTTTCTAAGGGCGATATCAGCAGATTTCAACGCTGTCACCCCCCAGAAGGCTCACGACTTCGATGATTCTGTCAAAAAACTGCTTGCGGCTCTCGTCTGAGCGAATAAGCTCGTGGAAGAGCCTGCCGTCGCGTATGAAAAGGATCCGGCTGCAGTAGCTTGCGGAGAAGGCGTCGTGAGTCACCATCAAAATCGTGGCGTTCAGATCGCGCACCAGTTGCCTGAAGCTTTCAAGAAGCGTCCTGGCGGATCTTGAATCCAGCGCCCCAGTCGGTTCGTCGGCCAGTATCAGGGACGGATTGGCTACTATCGCGCGGGCGCAGGCGACCCGCTGCCGCTGCCCGCCGGACATCTGGTACGGGTATTTGCCGAGCGTCTCCGAAATGCCCAGGACTTCCGCCACATTCCTTACTCTGGCGTCTATCTCCTTTGCGGGGGTCTTGAGTATCGAAAGTGCCAGGGCGATGTTCTCGTACGCCGTCAAGGTATCGAGAAGATTAAAGTCCTGGAAGATGAAGCCGAGCGATTTCCGGCGGAACTTGGCCACGGCCTTGGGGCTCATTGCCGTGATGTCCTTGCCGTTTATAAGAATTTTTCCGGCGCTCGCCGAGTCGATCGTGGAGATGCAGTTGAGAAGCGTGGTCTTGCCGCTTCCGGAGGCGCCCATTATTCCGACGAACTCCCCGGCTTCGACCTCGAATCCGATTCCGTCCAGCGCTTTCGTCAAATTGCTTTTATTTCCGTAGTACTTCTCTATATTTTCAGCTTTAAGTATTGCAGGCATGATTGCCCTCCTTTTTTATTAGCGGTTGCAAGGACTATGATATCATCTTCTAAAGCGCCGAGCCATTCATAAACCTTACAAATACCTTACATTATTGTAAGGCGCGAAGAGAAGCCAAGAACGCTTTTGAATCCGAAATGCACTGAAGCTAATCAGGATATCAAAAATGTCCTCGGCTGACTTGCATCCCTATGCTCATGGGAATATTCAGGGGTTAGGCTTGATTATGCACGCCTCTATGGATAGGCGCTGTGGAATCGTCGCATACGGCTGCAAATCTGCATATTTGCCCTTTTCATGAATCAAGAAGATTTTTCGGAAACATGATGCTGACTGTAGCGCCTTCTCCGAAAGATGATGCAATCTCTATGCCAAGCCCAAGCCTTAAGCATAACTTTTTGCAAAGGTACAGCCCAAAACCGGTCGATCTTCCGTATTTGCGCCCGTTCTCACCGGTAAATCCCTTGTCGAAGACTTTCCTCAAGTCCTTTTCCATTATTCCAATCCCGTTGTCCCTTATGCAAAGGCAGATGCCTCGTTCGTCTTTAACGCTGAAGAAGTCCAGCCTGGAGCCTCCGTATTTAACTGAATTGGCTATGATTTGGCGCAGTATGAATACAACCCATTTTGCGTCGGTATAAACGAATTCATCCAGGTTTTCCGTTTGTATGCTTACTTTGCGGGAAATCAGGCTCTTTGCGTCCAGCTTCAAAGCTGAAGCCACTAGCCCCGACAGTTCGGTCTTCTTTATTATGCAGTCTTTCTCCACGGCGTCGCTTCTGGCGTAATACAACGCCTGCTCCACGAAGAATTCGATTTTGTCCAGCTCTTCCAGAATAGCGCCGTTTCCGGCGTTCTCCCCAATCAGCTTCGCGCCCGCTATCGGCGTCTTGATCTCATGCACCCACAGTTCGATGTATTCCTTGTATTCCTGCAAAAATAGCTTGTACTTGGCTATTTCATCGTTCATGGATTTGCCTGCGGCTTTAAGCGCGTCGCATAATGCTTCTCCTTCGTAAAAGTCAGGCCTTTCGATTATTTCGGATATGAGATGGCGCTTGTCAAGCTGCTCAAGCACGCTCTCAAGTTCTCTGTAGAAGCGGCGTTTGACGAAGTACTCCGGCATGACGGAGGCGATGCTTCCCGCTATAATTGCGCTTGGGATGAACAGCGCAAAGTACGGCTCAGATCTAATCGCGTAAAGCTGGACTGCGCAGAATCCAGCGACAGACAAGGCGATGAAAAAGAAAAGCGCCTTTCCTCTGAGAAAATCCGCAAGCTTCATAGCGAATACCCCTGTCCCCTCTTTGTCTTAAGCATTCCTTCCGCCCCAATTTCCGCAAGTTTTTTCCTCAGCCGATTGATATTTACGGTAAGCGTGTTGTCATCCACGAAAGAGTCCGTTTGCCAGAGGGAATTCATCATGTCGTCGCGTGAGACTACGCCTCCTTGACTTTCGAAGAGAAGTTGCAGGATGCGCAGCTCGTTTTTTGTAAGATCCACCGTTTTGCCGTTAAACTCAGCTTCGCTCTTGCCTATGTCAAGGCTCAGGCCGCCGCAGTGAAGCAAGCGGGAGTTTTCCTGATCATAAGCGCGGCTGAGAAGCGTCGCTATTTTCGCGAGCAGGATCTGGGTATTGTACGGCTTGGATACAAAATGATCCGCGCCCAGATTCAAGCTCATCAACTCATCCATCTCGCTGTTTCGGCTAGTTACTATGATTATCGGGATTTTGCAGCGCTTGCGCAGCTCCCGGCATATATGAAAGCCGTCATAATACGGCAAATTGATGTCAAGCAGGATCAGATGAGGGCTTTGCGCAAGGGCGAAGCCCGCTACGTCCTCAAAATCTTCAGCTACGGCGACTTCATACTTGTATTTTTCCAAAAGGATCTTCATCTCATTCCTGATGGTCTTGTCATCCTCTACTATCAATATTTTCCGCAAGCGAACCCGCCCCCTTTTACATGCTGAAGTTATAGTATATTTCTGGTTTAATCTAAATGAGCTGTTGCATATCTCAGGCCATAACCCAATTAATTCCATATAAAAGTTGAATTCGACCGCCAATAGTCATATGAATACTATAACATCACGCAAGATATGGGGGCAAGCTTTTTTACGTCCTCGGGGATTTGACGGCCGGCTGATTTAAATTCGCCTTTCAGAAAGCTCGGCAAAGAGCCGTTTAGAGAAGGTTGAGAAGCTTATTCTTACATGCTGAATCGCAGTGAAGCATTTGGATTTTGACGCTGTACTTTACAATGCTTCATACTGCTGATTTGCATATGAGCATTTATGAAGCCTCCCTTCATCCAATGATGAAAGTTCGTATATTGTTCACTATACTGATTTTCATAGAAAATCACCTTTTTGGGAGCTTGATTATACAGCGAGTGCAATTGATATCGGCATTTCGCACCAATCAATGGATAATCAACAAAAAAAGGAACATTTGATGAAAATCAGTGTATCTGATTCTATCAAATAATCCTGCGGGCCCCGCTAAAGCTCCTATCTGGGAGTTTGGCTGTACAGCGAGCGCTAAATGCCGATATATTTAGCGCCTTGAAAGTGGATAGCCGGGTTCCAAAATAGGCGCGTTTGACTGCAAATCGTTATGGATAATCCCGGCTGAAATCGGTGATTTTGACTGACGCATCAGCATAGCTTGGCTGCGAGAGGGCGCCTTTATCGTTTGACAGCGCTCCAAAGTTCGGAGATATCAAGGGGGCAAGGCCGCTACAGGAGAACGGCGCTGCTTGGCTGCTTTATAAAAGGCTATCTGCCAAATTCTTTTAGCAGAAGGAATCTCCTGTTACAGAACCTAAGTTTGCTATGGCTCCGGTTTTTACCGCTAATCTTGCGCCAGACATATTTCATGCGGCAGCGCCTGTAAGCATTTAGGATGCGCGCCGGCTTGCTGCGAACGAAGCTGCTTGGAACTAGGCGCAGCTGATATGAATCCCTGACCCAGTTAGAATCCTCAGCACGTCTTTATTGCTCACGGTGGTTTTAGCCTCCGCAGGGACTTTATTCCCGGCAGATTGAGCGTCGGCATATATACTTACACTCTAAGTTCCGATTTTTGAGCTTGACTGTACAGCGAGTATGATTGATATCGGTATTTCGCACCTTGAAGGAGGATAATCGAGGCATTTGAATGAAATCTGGCATATCATAGAACCCGCTTCTCAAAAGCCATTATTTAGATTTGAGTGTGAAATTATCTATATGCATTGACTGCAAACCAGCATGCATTTGAATGGCTGGTTTGCAGTCAATGTATATGCCAAACCATGGATAAAGAGTCTTTTCCTAGGCGCTGACATGGAATGCATTGTCTTAAAATAAAGCGGCGCCTTCGCATAGGCAAAAAGATGCCCTCGAATAACGAGGGCATGTAAAAATGACGTATTGGCATGACAATTGTCAAGTAAATTCGAAGAGCTTGGACTCTTTTAGCTGGGCGCATACGCAGCTTGCGCACAACGGATGAAGCTGCCGAAACATTAAGCCGTAAGGGCTGCGGGAGTGGGCGGCATGCGGATGTTTCAGCGCTTCCGGTGGATGGGGCCGGGAGGGGTTTGAGCTGGAGCGGTTCGGGATTATCTCAAAACCCTCCTGGAGATGCTTCTCCAAAAACCGGTCGGGCGACCGGTTTTTGGTATGTAGATTTTTCTTCATCTGCAATCACCTTCTAGAGTATATAATGCGTCCAGGCAGTTTCGACATGAGCGGATTGGAGCAGTTTCATCAGAATGCAGATGAAGATTATTTCCTGCCGGGATGCAAATGGGAGGCGTTTACCTTACGAATATTATTATAACATCATCAAATCTAATTGACTATAGGATAATGAAAATAAAAATGGTTAATTTGTGAGGTTATTATAATTAGATTATAATTTTTCCACTTTTAATAAGCAACATCTCTTGCCATGAGTGGAGGAGAACTCTCAATTATAATTTTATCACAAACTCTCAGCCATGGATGAGGCTGCGCAGTCAGATGCACCTATATGCATTGCCAGTATATTTAAAAGCATAAAAGCAAGACAAAAATAACATTTGGTATTCCCAATAGATACTGCTGCATTGCTAGAAGCATTTCGCAACCAGAACTGAGTCAATGCGGAAGAATCAATCATTAAAATGGGGCCCTTTGGATTATGCTAATGCCGCTTATTGATGTTTAAGGCTAAACCGGCTGGCGGGCTTAGCTTCATCCAGTCAAATGTTCCAGCTTTGCAGGTTGATTATCCACTTTCTAAATGCCGATATCGGCATTTCGCGCCATTCAATGGATATTCAAGCTCTAAAAAGGGAACATTGCATGAAAATCGGTATAGCGCTCGCTGTACAGTCAACCTCCCAAATAGGCAGTTATATATGCGAATCAGTATATGAAGGGAGCTTTACCTATCCTTTGGCATAAAGGATCGCCCTTTAAAGATACAACGAATGCCAACTGAAGATCTCGCAGAGTTTGACAAGAAAAAAGATGATAATTTTCATTTGCCTATTTTGGGGACGGTTATCCCCTTTCGCGTTGAATAATCCGTCCCCATAACTGAAATTATACCGATTTGCAGTCAAATGTATCTATTTTGGAGCCTGATTATACCATTGATGCCTGCATTTTCGAGTTCCAAAGACGGAATTTTAAGTGCAAATCATTATACCTGCGCTCATCAGCATGCCTCGAGGTTTCAGCCTATGTTCAGGGAGTTGCTGGGGCTGGGATAAGTATCCAGCCCCAGTATAATTGATCAAGATACCCTGCGCAAGGATTAAAAAACGCATTTAAGGGATGAATCCTAAGCATGGATCCATCCCTTAAAAATGCTGATTTGCCTGTAATACATCCAATTTTGGATCTTTCATGCAGAGCGAGTAGAAATGCCGATATCAATCGAACCTTGAAAGCGCTGAATTCCGCATTTAAGAATATCAGCGCCAGTGGACAGTCTAGCTCCAAAATTGGGGCATTTTACTGCAAATCGTTATATCATGCAGCGCATGCCGCGTCAAATTAAGTGCAATCAGCGCATCGGCGCGCTCCATTAAACTAAAACCCGCTCAGCTTGGCTATAAGCCATAGGTTCAGGACGGCTTGCCTTCGTAATTAGGCGCATGAACTTTCTTTCAGCCGCGCTTGCCAGAAAGGCGGTCATGGCGTTCAAAACATGCAGGGCCAAGCTCAAGTTGGCGAGAGGCTTGCGGCATGTTCTTAGCGCATCTGCCATATCGATGAGGCCGATTCCGCGGCAGTCGTCCGAGAATTCCCCTATAGGGGAATTGCTTTCAAGAAACTGCTTTAGATCTATTATCGATATTGCAGCGAGGGAGCAATTTGAACTTATAAGGCGCTATTTTGATACTAGGACAGCCTTCGGCGTTCGCGATAAAGCTCTTCGCGATAATTATGCGCTCGATTAAGCGACGCGTCCTTCGTAGACTGCAACTGTTTCAGGCGCACCGCCTTGTGTTCAAGCTGAGCGGGTTCGCGTTGCGCATCTTTTGTTTCCGCGCGGTTGTTTCCGTGCTCGGCGCTGAATTTTTCGATGTTCACGTTCGCGCCTTGATTTCAGGAGTCATAGCTAATTAGCTAACTGTTGATTGTGATTCTCCTCCTCTTTGAATATAATAAAACCGACAGACAGTGTGTCTACTGTTCGACGGTTCGGATAGTGTGTTCCTTCTGGTGGTCTACGCGGCGGGGTTCGGGGTCAGCGAATTGATTTCCGCTTTCTGCGCTGCTTTCGCCGCAATAGGAGCGGTTGCTCTCTGGGTTACGGCAGTTGGGCCATTCACGAAGCCACAGCGAGAAGCGCGGAGTAAACTGAGGATTTCCTCCGCGCCTTCGGAATCCAACTGTTAGCGCACGCGAGACATTGTGTCCAGCGCTCGCCAGGCGTCGCTTTCGGGAAAATCGTTCTCGTCGAAGTAGTCTAATTGGCTTCTGACGCCTATCAATTCTTTCGCCCAGGTGCGAAGGCCGAGTTTTTTCTTAAAAATATACTGCCAGTGAATAGTCACAGCGTAATGTCTAGAGAGTCCGTGAGATCCACGCTGGCAGGTCGCGCTTTTGTTCGTCCCTAAGCGTCTTTATTACGCCCTCTCGCCGCCAAATATTAATTTAGAATTCGAGACCCAGTTTCATTCCAATATATGGTGCGAGCGTATTCCGGAGTATCGCAAATCCCTCGGAGATGATTTGACTGTTTGCCATGATTATTAACTCCCATTAGTTAGTTACGATCCCATACTGCTTTAGTCCGTCTGCATCCACCAAAGCAAATTCAAGTTCCGTAAATGCAGGGAAGCGAACGGCGTTGTTTAAGCCGCTGGGAATGTGCCCGCTTATTTTCTCAGCTAGACGTCCGCGCTCTCATGGCGCTAATCTGTCTAAATGGATAAAAAGCAAATATACGTCTTTCTTGGTAAATCGGTTGCCCGAAGCATAATGACGCAGAATGCTGTCTTTGATTTTTTCTCCCATTTCTATAGCAAAGTATGACTTTTTCTCAGTTCCTGCTTCTATTATCATCTCAGTTGTTATGCGGCGGATACCCCCGCCTTTAGGCATGGGGAGGAAGCCGCATGCTCCTTTCCGTCAATATTGTTTTGCGCTTCTCTAAAGGCTTGAGTTTTTTGCGGCCGGTTCCCGC
>JAISZB010000006.1 GCA_031269465.1 Clostridiales bacterium
TATAGCAGTTATGTTGCTGTTCTTTGAACCACAATATCAGCACGCCCATCAACTGGTAATAATTACCATTTTTATATCCTTGCGCGCAGGCGACAAGATGATTTCCGCCCTGCCGAGGATTCATAGGGGGAAAGACCCCTTACAGCCTGTGTGAATTATACTATAAATTACCAATGAAAAGCAGTATAGGCTGAGCTCGTAGCTGCAGGGGATTTTTGAGTGCTTTTCTATGTGGATGACAATAGCCCTGGGCATTACGAGCAGGCGCGGGCCATCCTCCCCGCTTGAACAGCCGGCATCGCCCGCTTCCGGAGCCTTCAAGGCTCCAGAGTCCTTCTCCTCGACCGCGCCCCCGCGCTCGACCGCCCTCGAAAAGCCATACTGGAAAAGGCGCTCCGCCATCGGGCCGCAACCGATATACTCGGTTTGAAACTCGATATGATAGTCTTCCGCGAAGGATCCGCCATGGCTCACTTCGCAAATCAAGTCTGCCTCAATCTTCACGTACCTCTCAAGCAGGGAATCCCTGTCCTCAACTATGAAATCGGCGTTCAGCCTGCTAGCCACCGAGGAGCCGGGAGGAATGCTCTCGCCGAACAAGGAGTTGATCGCGAGGATTTGAAGCCTGGGCCCCTCTCTCCCTCCGCCTCCAGTTTCCTGAAAGATTAAACGGGTCATGCCGATTTCTCAAGGATTCTCCCTAACCGTCCCGAAGCGCTTTTGGCCGTACGGGCGGAGTTTTTTGGTTTCGAAGAGATGCTTTCCGAATATGCCAGGCTCTTTCGCCGTCTTTCTGTACGAAGCCAAAAAACCATTGAGGGTTTTGCCGGGCGGATGCGAATCTCCGCTTTTCATGATTTGCCTTAAGCATTGCGGCTGCGCCCCCCTCAAGATTCACCTGGCTTCACTTCAATGTGATGGCTTCCCCCAGCCACATTCCGGTTCCATATAGAACGCGCAAGGCGACAGGGAATACGGCATTCGATCTAGCCGACTCCCCGCCACCCCCAAAAAATCATCCGCCGGGCGCATGAGGCGCATGAGTTCGTGCGAAGGGAAAAAAGAGGAGCGTACTTTGATGAGTGCTTGGGCGGCTCAGTGCATTGAGCCTTGCAGCCAATCCAGCTGCGGCTGCGGCAAAGCCGCAGGGAGCCGCGAATGCATTCTGAGGACGGTTCACGACGGCCAAATCGACGGAATCCCGCTTTGCTGTATGCTCGCTTTCAATGAGGAAGTTGGCGGATTGGATTTCAGACGCCGGATTTCCAGCGATGCTGTTCGATTTATTATAGAAAGCCTTGGCGCGGCCCAAAGAGTGAAATCGCCAGGCAGATGGGCATAAGCGCGGCTTCGGCCTCAGAGCGGGCGCGCTTCTATGCGGACGGCATGGGAAATAAAATGTGTTCGGGAAATACACTCGCATATCAAGGATGAGCTGTACACATACCGATTTGCAGTCAAAGATTTTGGAGCTTGATTATCCATTGAGCGGTGCGAAATGCCAATATCGGCATTTCGCACTCGCTGTATAATCAAGCTCTAAAATCGAACTTTCATAAGCAAATCAGTATATCAAAGAAATTCGGCTATTATTGGTGCTGAACGATATAAGCGGGCCCCGGCCGCCCAAGCAATATAATGATAGAAAAAGGCTGAAAAAAGGAGGAAGCCGCGCTTCATTCGGGCAGGTTGCCGAATTTGGATAAAACGTGGCTCAAGAAGCTCATCAAGCAGGCGTCGGCGCTAGCTTCACCAGGCATGCGTGATTGAGTCTATTAATTGCCTATTCTTGAAGAAGGAGAATGCGGTTATCGCAAAGAAATAAAGAGGAATATAGCTTGAATGGGATTTTGGACAGAAATAGCATCGATTAAGGTATTATTAAATGAAATCGCGAGATTCTGATGGTTGGTTTAAGAATTTGAAGAAATTGCTATTGCTCAAAAAAGAATCTCCTCTTCGGGAGATTCAAGGTGGCGAACTGGGCATTTAGGCTTTGCCATGCTCTATTAGAAGCCGGATTGGCCAAAAACATCCGCGAAATTGATTTCGCATCCAGGAAGCACTTTGGAGGCGACTGCGTCAGACTCGCCAAAAACGCTGGCAACATAATCTCCATCATGAAGCTCGTATTTGTGCAGAGTCCGTGTGTCTGGATTCACGATCCAGTATTCTCGAACTCCTGCATCTTGATAGAGCCTGAATTTCACGAGCATGTCACGCACAGCGGATGCAGGTGAAATAATTTCCACCACAAGGTCAGGAGCCCCTTTGCATCCTTTTTCATCTATTTTTGAGTGGTCGCAAATGACAGCCAAATCAGGTTGAACCACAGTGTTGTCATCTTTGTCGGCGTTTAGGCGGACATCAAATGGAGCCACATATACTTTGCATGGCTTGCCCCTCAAGAAGCGCTTGAACTGGTAAAGAAGCTCGCTTAAGATGTCCTGGTGGAATGTTGAAGGTGCGGGGGGCATTGCGAAAGGAACGCCTTCTATGAGCTCCCAGCGCTCGCTGTCATCCCATGCGCAATAATCGGAGTAGGAGTAAAGCTTGTTTTCACTTGAAAATGACATAGCTGCACCTGCTTTCACTAATGCTGCTTTATGACGTTTCAATGGTTGATACAGTTGGATTTCTAAAACAGTATCATATTAAGCGGATTTTTGCAATAGCATTGGTGCGTATGCCCTTCCTCTGTGTTTGGGACGTTGCCGCGCCTAAATGAACGGTCGGGATTTGCTCTGTTTCTTGCCGCGCATAGGAATGGAAATGAACACGAAAAAGCGGCTTGCTCTTTTTTCTGAATAAGAATTGACTGTTCCGCTTGCTCGGCGGCTTACTTTGCCGCCAATTTTTCGGCGCAGCGCCTGCGGCCATGTTCGTGTGTGGTTTCTTCCTTCGTCATGACGCGGCGTAATTTTTTTTTATGCTTGTCCGTATCTAATCCGCTGGTTCTTCTTGCAGCCAGGGCAGTTCAAAGTTTAAGATATAGCTAAGATAAATGTCAATTTTCTGTGTTCGTTTCACGTTTTTCTTCTCGGCTTCGTGAACGATTATCTTTTCGGTAAACTAAATTCAGAAGAATAGGGGAAAACTCGGTGTGGCGTTTCACCAGTTTTATAAATTTTTAAACTCTCGCTCTGTCTCTGCTGCAGGGGTCAACCGCAACTTGCAGTTCGCCGGTTTCGACGTCAAGCGCGGTTTGTCCGGCAGTGCAGCCTGTGAGCAGAATGATGAAATCTATGAAATTCTGTTAATTGCTGATAGGTTCTAACTATACTGATTTTCGTACTAAACTTCCTTTTTTTGTTGATTATACAGCGAGTGCGAAATGCCGATATCAATCGCACCGCTCAGTGGACAGTCAAGCTCTAAAGAAGGAACATTTGATGAGAAATCGAAAAAATGAAGGCAATAGGCGTTTGCGCCTATTGCCTTGAGGGAAACGACGCTGAAAGATTTGATATTCCTTTTTTCTTATCTTCCATATCGACATGTGTGTAGTACTTGCCGGTAGTGCTTATCTTGGAATGGCCCATAAGTTCCATGGCGGTCTTGAGAGGAGTTCTGTTTCTGGCAAGGAGCGTACAGAATGTATGCCTAAGGGTATGGACGCTCCTGGGATCTATGTCCAGCCGTCTTTGAAGGGACTTAAACTGGTGGTACAAAGCCGAGCCTGCCATATAGCCCCCTTCCTTATTGCTGAAAAGAATTGTGCCTTTGCTGTGCGCTATCCCAAGCGCCAAGCTTTTTTCCTTAAGAAAGTTTATATATCTGCAGAGCAGAGGTTTCAGCTCTTCTATAATGGGGACTATCCTAAAGCTTGATGTGGTCTTGGTTGAAGTGACTGAATGAGAGTATTTTCCATCAATCTTCACTAGCGCGAGCGTTGTGTTTACATGCACTTCGCACAACTCCAGGTCGATATCTTCGCATGTGAGGGAAAGCAGCTCTCCCTTTCTGAGGCCGGTATAGAGGCCGAAGACAAAGACGAAGTCGCATAGGTGTTTTTCTGCGTTGTCCACCAATTTACAAATGTCATTATGGCTGAACACCACCATCTTCCCTTCAGCGGCTTCATCCTTAGGAAGCGCTACTGCGCCAAGAGGGTTCTTGACAAGCATGTCCGTCTTGATGCAGTAGCTGAAGAATCCGCTTACAAGAGCGTTTAGGCTCGCTATTGTATTGGGCTTGTCGCCCTTGTCTATTAAAGAGTTGTAGAATGATTGGATATTGATGGCTCTAATGCTTGCCAATTTCATTGCTGAAAGAGGTGAGCCGGCGATCCTCAGACGGTAGTGAGGCTCTTGGGACAAAAATGACGACTGTTTTACAGCTGACCTGTGGACATGCTCAAACCATTCCTTGAATGCAGCGCCGAATGTGATCTTTTCATGACCGGCGGCCAGTCCCTGCTCCATCTTCTTGATGCATTCCAGATATTTGGAGGTAGCCTCTTTTTTGGACTTTCCATAGAAATTCTTATAAATGGCAGCTCCTTCTTCGTTATGGCTTATAACTCTATTCAAGTGGTAGTACTTGCTTCCGTTGATTGTGACGTTAGTTTTTGGCGTTGCATTCACCCTTTTCTATCGCTGGAATTAATCTGAAAAAATGAGGGATTCGTATGCCATTAAGAATAACTGCGGCATGATGCAGATGCTAGTGCGGACAGTCTTAATGCGTTGCGGTCATATTTGGCTATAAATAAGCATTTTACAGGCTAAAAGCATATGACGCGATTAAGAGCGACAGCATTAGATGATCCGGCGCCCTCTTTACAGAGTTATAATTTACATTTAGCAATTGATGAACATCGAAATATTGGCTATGAAACTCATTTTTCCTATTCACCTATATAAAGTTTAGCCTAAAGACTCCTTTCATACTCTCGTAAACATCGGAATATAACTTGCATAACAGGCGCAGCAGGAAAACGATATCCATTTTCTGGTATTAAGAAAGGTGCGTTAACCTTGCGCGCGGTCTGATAAATCTATTTTAAGGGCTGATTTATCCCCCGAAGCAGTGAATTCCACCTTCAATTGATTATTTCTGCGCGTATGCCTAACATAGTGAAAGCAACAAAAAAATCATTCAGCCTTAGCAGCAACTGAATGATTTTTTCTCAGTAAATAGAGGTTATTCTTAAAAAGGCGAAAAGGCTCAGTTAATCATTAATGTTAAATATTACATTTATAGTTAAACGCATAATTATAAGCGCTTATTTATCAAATCATTTTTTGCTTTTTCCCTCGTTTTATGAAAGTCGCCAAGAAAAGAAGAATCAAAGCGGCAAGCGCGAGGGCCATGGGCGCCGCAAATGTGGCAAGTCCCCCCGTCTGGGGTATTTTTTCGCCCGGATATGCGACAATCACCTTGTCTGTCGGTTTTGGCGCCTCGTCCGGATTGTCATATGGGACGGGTTCTTCTCCGAGGTCGCGGCTTGGAGTGTCTGCGGGAAGAGCCGGCTCCGATTGAGGAGCGTCCGTGGGACTCCTAGGAGGCTCTGATTGAGGAGCGTCTGTGGAAAGGGGCGGCTCTGATGCCGGAGCGCCAGTGGGACTCCCTGGCGGCTCTGAAGCCGGCGCTTGTGAAGGCGGAGAAGCAGTAACGCTTGGGGAGGGGACTGGCGTAGGCGAAGCTTGCGCAGGCGCCTCGGGAGGTTCGTCTTCGGTCGCCATGAACTGCCAGTGGACAGCGCATAGGGAGTTCTCGAAACCGCCTCCGCCGATTTTTATCTGAAGGCCGAGCGGAATCTCGAGTTCCACCTTGATCTCGCCGCTCATGCCGGGATCAAGGGAGCCAAGCGCGATCCCGGACGAGCCGTACAGCCCTCCGTCTCTTCCCCTTAATGGACCGTCGTATATGGATCCCCCGGAGTAGGATACTTGTATCTTGACTTCGTCCAGCAAGGGATCGTAGGCATTCTTCCCGGAGAATCTGGATATATTTTCTAGAGCAGACGCTTCTGCGCCCTCGACGGGCCATGCCCTCATCCTGAACGCCGCCCGGCTGTCCGCATAGTTTCTCAGCTGGACAGTAAGCGTCCTCCTTGAACCCGGAACTAGATCCAAGGCGTCCTCCCCGAAGAAATCTTCTATGCCTCCGTATACGGCAATGCTGTCGAAGTCCCAGTGCTGTTGTGAATTGTTGCCGAAATAATCCGCATTTCCGTTGGCGAAGGCAGTCATTGGAATGCCTGCGATTGCAACAATGAATCCAGACATAATGGCGGTAGCGGATTTCAGTTTTTTCATTTAGCTCCTCCTCAATGCTGCCTTAGTTAAAGAATGCAGGGGTTAATGATGAAGTTTTTATGACGAGAACTGAAAAAGCCAGTTAAGCAAAGCTTTTATTCTTCAGCAGGCGGAGCGTCGAATTCAGCGAATATAGCTTCTGCGCTGGCTAGCGTGTAAGAGACGTTTCCCTCTTCATCTATAGCCTGCACTTGAGGATTGTATGTAGCTTGGATCAGATATCCTTTTATGTTTATTATAAGCTCGAATCCATCCAAGGCTTTCCAGGTTTTCGGGATCTCAACGGTTTCAAATACATCCGGGGTTGACAGCGAGTCTACGCCTGAGACGTCCGGATCATTGGGGCCCAGCGTTTTCAATTGATAGTCGTCTGGCGAACCTTCATTATATTCAATGTAGTAGGCGTATGCAAATTGATGGCCGGGATGGTTTGGATCTTCTTGAATCGGACCGAATTTCCAATTGGGGCTTATGGCGTTTGTGCTCTCAAAAAGCGGTAATCCACTGTGAGGATCCGTGAGTTCCTCCGCTCCGTCCATAAGGGGGATCGGATATCCGTTTTCGTCTCTTTCAACGCATGCAACGCTATTGAGAAGCTCCTCAAGGGTGAATTCATTTTCACTACCGATTAGTTCAGTGTCATTGAATTCTATCTTTACGCGCGCGTAGACGCTTACCGGGGTCTTTCCGACCGTCAGCCTGGGACGCTTATAGATTGTTTCGCCTGGAATGACTTCGTACTCATCGCCCGGCTCGTCGTCGTCGTCGTCATCATACTCTTCGTCGTCTGGAACATCATCTGGGGGATCGTCGCTTTCCTCTAGATCCCCGTCTTCTATATCCCCCAAGGTGACAACGTTGGTCGCCGCATCGCTTTCATAGGAAAAAAGCATCAATGTGCCCGTCACGGCTATAAGCGCTGCGAGAATGGCAGCCAATATAGATAGAGCCAGTTTTTTTCTTTTCACAAAATCACCTGTCTTTTAAAGTATAGTAGCGTGATTGCTTCATATGTGTAATCTTCTGAGGCTTTAGCAAAGCATAAAACCGGCAAGGGCGCCATCTTTGAAGAAGCGGATTCTTGCGGTTGAGCTTTTGGGTCTTTAAGCTTAAGCGGGGACTGCCTGCGTCCACTGCGATAGATGTTTACTTCATAGGAATTTTATCATTCTGCATTTTGCCCGCATAAGTTTAAAGACCCCGTTTTTCTGAATGCTTGAATATGGCGCTGGAACGCCTGCATTCCAGCGCCATGGCTAAACATAATTTAAAAAAGAAGGATTTCATATTTACGGCGCGGGATAAGAGCCTGCAGGGTTAGGAGCGCCTTGGACAGGAGTGCTTATGCGATCGTCCAGCTCTGAGAAGTAGGAAGCCCATGCGCCATAAGCCGGGTCATTGTTGGCGGCCTGGACGCCCTGCGCTTCGAACTGGAGCGCGATCTTGTAATCTTTGAGTATAGTCGCCATCGCGCTGGTGAAATTGGGGACGGCAACTTCAGTGAACAAAGGAGCTGTAGCCGCAATATCGCCAGTGTTGAAAGGAATATTCTTTCCAAATGTCGCAAGAGGGGCGGAATTGATTCCATCGGCCGTATCGTTAGTGTTCTGATTCCATGGGTTTTGACCGTTATTTACATAGTAGTAAATTCCGTTAGCGGCATCCAATTCGACGAATTCCCAGTTGAATTGATTGGTATTGACGCCTGCAAGGACAGCTTTCAGGAAATCCGCAAATGTGACGTACACTTTTTCAATGCCGTTGTTCTTGACAGTAAATTCGGAGCTGTAGAACTTTCCGTTAGGCAGCGTTTTTTGGCTGCGGGTATTGTACTCGCCGACAGTGGCTGTAACAAGTTCAGGCACCCTTGTTGTTTCATTAAGGACGAAACATTTTCCGAGAAGCGTGGTTAAATCGTCTCCAGCAATAAGCACCCAGCGTTCCGTTGCGCCAGTTCCTTCATTTTTATAAACGTTTACCTTCGATAGAACTCTTATGTAAGAATCTATTCCATCTACATACCTGACTCTTGGTGATTTAGGCATGGTTGTAAGCGGAAGCAGGTCGGGATACTCAACGCCGTAGAAATCATAATTTCCGACTTGGTCGCCGTCTGTCTCTATGTCATAATAATCAGAAGCGTATTCCCAGTAATGATCGCCATCATTATCATGGCCTTGAGGATAGTCCGGGTTTAAGAAAAAGCCGCCTTTTTCCTGAAGCTTAAGGACTAAGGCCTCATCTGCCAATTTCACTACGTTTGCCGCGACGTCTGTTACGCTTGTGAAAAGCATGAGGGTGCCGCCGATCCCGACAGCTATAGCGCAGGCGATAGCTATTAGGGAGAGGGTTATTTTTTTGCGGTTCATTTAAGGTCAACTCCAGTTTTTATACTCTATTGAGCTTTTAATCTTTAGGTTTAAAGAAAGGAAATCTTAGCCAACGCTACTTATCTGCTTAACGATGCGTGTAATAATGTACCGACGCTGCGCTCTGGCTATAGGGGCTTGAGCATGCAATCAAAACGCAACGCCGGTATATGTGGCTGCGAATAGGGGGTACTTCTTTGTGATAGAGGCTAAACTTGAATCAAGTTTTAGATAGGGTAGCTTATAGAAAGAATTTCAAAATCTATAACGGAAACTTTGGATTGATGTCTAAACTTCTGGTTCTTCTGGTTCTTCTGGTTCAGTTTCTGGTGTTATTGTTGGATAAGGATAGTCGCGTGCCGGGGTTCCAACAAAGTTATCGTGATTAGTATCGCTTTCATTATAAAGAACATTAGGGTCAATTTTTGAATCCGTAGTTATTTGGCTTTCAACCTCGGCAAAATATGTTGCCCATTCATCGGAACCATTTTCATTGCCGTTGCCTTCCTTCTGTACAGCTTGGGCTTCAAATACAACCGTGAATTTATAGTTGCTAAGGATGGACTGCATTGCGTTAGTAAAGTTCGGTACTTGAACAGTTGTGAAAATGGGAGCGGTAGGGAATTCATCCCCTCCAAAGGTTGCCAATGGTATTTGATTTTCTCCTTTTCCCCCAGAAAAATCAAAATAACTGGAAAGGCGCAAATTATAGAGGTAGGAGGGGGGTGTAGTGTAAATACTTTCTGGATTGCTTTCGCTGTTTATGTAATAATAATACCCTTCAGTGGACGGAGCTGCTGTATTTACAACATACTTCCAGTTAAAGTCGTTGTAGTCGATTCCTCCAAGGTTGTCGCCGTCATGTTTGTTGTTAGCTAGATCAACACTCGTATTTGTATACACGCCGTCTGAAAGAAAAGCGTCTAGAAACTCGCCGAACGTTTTCCAAATAGCGTAATTGCCTGCAGGATCTTTGTATACATATGCCTTGAAATAGGCTTTTTCTTTATCTTCTAGAGTGTTGAAAGCGGTGGTCTTAGCCTGAATACTATCATTGCTGTTGTAAGTGGCTATAACAGCATCAATATCATCGTAGAAATTAGTAGCTTCAGTTACAAGAGCATATGAGCCATCATCAAGAACGCCAAAATTCTTATTTCTTAAATCTCCTACTTTAACATTATCAAGCAAATTCCATGTAGTGTCACTCGCATCAGTAGTCTTCTTGCCCCATTCATAAATATTAAGCTTTGCAAGCACCCTGAGATATGAATCAACCCCTGAGATATGCACAACTCTCGGAGCCTTGTTTATGACTTGTCCTGGAGTGAGATTATCCGGAAATTCAATCCCGTAGAAGGGCGGCTCTTTTTCGTCAGTCGGGGCGTTCAAGTGGGGATTAGGGCCTCCGGTTGGATTTGTGTTTATGTCCTCGTAGCCGATGTCAGTTTGCCACTCATTATCATGTGGTCCTTGGTAATATTTATAAGTATTATCGGTACTACCTGTAATCTTTCCATGTGCGCCAGTAGGTCTCGGATCCGTATACTCCCAATAATTATCCCCATCAACATCATTGCTGGCTTGATGCACTGTATCCAAAAAATCGGCCTGCCCGCGAGCTGAGCCTTTATCCCTGTCCGCCCAGCCCGCTTCTTGCATGACAATTTTAAGGGGCTTGCTGGATAGCGTTACAACGTTTGTCGCAATGTCTGTGGTGTCAGTGAACAGCATCAATGTGCCTCCTACGGCGATGCTGAGGGCGCAAACTACCGCGATGATGCTGAGTGTCAGTTTTTTCTTCCTTGACATGACTGTTCCTCCTCGTTTTTTCTTGTAAATTCGACGGTAATCCAATCTCAAGCAGATATATTTTGCTTGGATGCTTCTGCATCAGTAAAAAACTGATTGCAGGTTGAAACTCATGAAGCCTTTTTTAAAATCTATGCATAAAACCGCATGCAAAGATATAAGGGTTAATCTTTTAATCACTATGCCTCTGTTGGTTCTTTGATAGACTCTTTCAGCTTTTCTTTTCTAAATCGTTTGAAAGCAGTATAACAGGAAGCAGGTTGAATGCCGCCAGAAATCCTGTAAGTATAAGTACTGTTGCAACCATCTTCCTTGCAGTCAAACTCATAAGCAGGTAGCCTAGCAAAGGAATGGGAACTCCAGCCACCCCAATATACATGCTGTATGTAATTGGGGAGTTATCCGGCTCATCATTCGCATCGCCTTTGGTGGTGAAAGTGCGGCTCTCAATGTTTACACTTGCTACTCTGTGAGTAATTTGCAGCTTGCTGTCAGCATGATAAGTAATAACATCTCCGACTTTCACTTCTTCAGGTCTGACGTTTGTATTAACAAATATCAGCGAACCTGCTTTATATGCAGGTTGCATGCTGCTTCCTAAAACTCCGAGCGGCTTAAAGCCTGCTGATTTGGCGGCAATGATTCCTATGCCCGCAACGATTGCGCACAAAAAGACTGCCAAGGTAATATTGCGGCATAGTTTAAAGATTAGATTTATCAGCTTCACCTCTCAGCCATATTGTTTTTTGCTCCAATCAGAAAAGCAGAACGCAGTTAATTTGGCAATAGCCAGTTAAACGTAAAGTTCATGAGGCCTGCTTGCTTCTGCCTTATCTTGAATTGGGAAGAGCTTCATATCTTCATTGCTGTTTCATTAGATGTTAATTGAAGGCTGAAAAAAGCCCGGTTAACGGATTTTCCTATAATTCCAATGATTAAGGAGCTTGAGCTAGAG
The DNA here is from genome assembly GCA_031269465.1 of Clostridiales bacterium. Taxonomy (GTDB): domain Bacteria; phylum Bacillota; class Clostridia; order Lachnospirales; family WQUN01; genus JAISWZ01. The sequence goes on from JAISZB010000006.1 coordinate 11,400, forward strand.
TGCCAACAGGAAAAGGATAGTCCCCTCCTGGAGTATCGATGTATCTATCTTGCGGTATATCATGCTGGTAATAGTTTCCGTTAACATTAGGCTTAGTTATTTCCGGATCGATTTCTTTGAAATAATCAGCCCAAATTCCAGTGTCTGGGATGACGTTATTCTCCACTTGGACAGCTTGCGCTTCAAAGGATATTGATATTTTGTAATTCCTAAGTATTTCCCTCATTGCGCTTGTGATATTGGGTATAGTTACATGCGTGAAAATTGGAGCGGTAGCGAAGTTGTCTCCTCCGAATACCGCGAGCGGTACGTTGTTTTCACCAGTTCCTAAATTAAAGTCATCATACTTGGGAAGACTCAAACGGGTTAAATCTTCGCCGCTCATTATAGCTTCATTGGAGTCGCTGTTTATGTAGTAATAATACCAAGTTGCAATGTTGTCGCCATCCGCGACTCGCTCCCAATTGTAACGGTTAAAGTCAATCCCTCCGCCGTCTGAAAACAAGGCCTGCAGATAATCTCCAAATGTCAGCCAGCGGAAACCGTCTCCTTTATAATCTTTTGACAGATATGCATCGAATAATGTTTCGACTGCAGTTGCGCTTAAAATAGGAATGGCAGTGGTCGGCTGATTAACATCCAATTGAATAGAAAAATGCATATTGGATAAAGCTCTGATTTCCTCTTCGCTCATGGGGCCCTTCCATTCACTATCTGCATTGCTCCACTGATATATGTTGAGCTTTGCCAGCACCCTTAAATACATATCTGCGCCGGAGATATGCACAACCCTAGGAGCCTTTTGGATCTCTTGGCACGGAATGAGGGATATGGGATACTCAATGCCGTTAAATGGCGGGATTTCGTTTCCTGTGCCTCTTGGATCATCAATGGCTTCGCTAGAAGTGTTTATGTCTTGGTAGCCAAGATTGATGGGATCCGAATCCGCTTCTGGGACGGTAAATTCCCAATAATTATCGCCGTCCGCGTCTTTGTCAAAGCCATCCTCACGATAATCGGATATGTTGTTGTCATTTCTGTCAGCCCAGCCGGTTTCCTGCATGACAATCATTGCTTGAGGGCCGGCGAAGGCTATTACATTAGTCGCTATGTCCGCAGTGTCGCTGAAGAACATGAATGTACCGACAGCCGTCAAGAGAAAAGCGAATATTACGGATATAACGCATAGCACAGTCTTTTTCTTAGGCATTCACGTTATCACTCCTTCAGTTTCCTCACTTCCATCTTAAAAAGGATTGTTAAGACTCTTTGAAGAACCTCTTGAGTGAAATGCTTTCGAAGGAGGCTCTTCTGGGTTGCGATGGCAAGCATCGCGGGCATTGATAAATAAAAGATAAATCTATTGGTTTGATGAGAGCTTGAAACAGACATTTTGTAGAGTTAAATGAACTTTAAAGATTGAAACGCCAACTGAAAATTGGTGTAGGCATATTGGTAATTAAGACTTATAAAAAGGCCGTGAGCCAATTTACGGATGAGTTCTAAATCTCTTAATATGCAGAGGCTATGTAATTATCAAATAAGTCTTGGATTATTTCCAAATCAAAATCAGCATCAAGCTTACCATCTGAATCATATGCGGCTTGCACTGCCTCGGCGTAGATATTGATGTCAGCCAAGTAAAAATCGTCTGTCGAAACATCTGTCGCATTGCCCAAGTCAGGAGTCCTGTCTTTTGAAAAATAATCTTCAAGATAATCTGGGTTCAGTTTAATATGCGCAAACAGCGGCTCCGTTTTTTCTCCAGGATCTAATAGTTTTGTATAGTAATAATAAACATCGCCATTTTCGTCAGGTTCGCTCTCTATCCAGTAATAGCCGGTATCTGCTAAATAGAATGATATTGACTTATTTTCATTATTATTCCAGTATGCTCCATCAGCAGGCTGTTTAATATTCCAACCAGACACAATAAATAGAGGCTCCATGAAAATAACTTCTATAGCTGTAGGAGTTTGTGCGTCCTCAGGCTCTCCATTCATTCTAATGTAAATCCAAGCTTCACCTTTGTTAGTGTTTTGTATTACAGGGTCTATTGTGGAATTATTAGGTGGAACTATTTCGCTGTATACATAGTAAAAGAATCCATCATTTGTCACTGGATTATAAACTTTCCAAAAAGGCTGTCCATTTGAGGATGTTGTATTAATTTCATTCATGCTGTCAAGGACAGTATAGCTTTTTGCCACAAACTTCGGATTATCCGCTTTTACTCGTATCCATGCCTTTTCGCTGCCTATATTTTCTATCCTTGGATCCTTTGGAATAGGAGGGGCTGTCTCTGATGGATTTAAGATTGGAAATTTATTATTAACACCATCTATTGCAATACTCGCTCCAGTTGTATTAAGAAATTCTACAAATGCTGGTTCAAAAGCCCTGATTTTTATATCTCCAATCGCAAACGTATTGGTTACTATATCAGCTTTATCAGTAAGAAGAGCCAATGTACCTGCAGATGCCGCAAACAATGTTACTGCAAGAGCTAAAATTGCCAGGAAGAATTTTTTCCTTGCAAGAACCATCTTTTCACCTCCTTTAGAATTAAGAGTCATATTTAGTCCTCACAACAATTGGTTGTCTTGTACAGCTAATTTCAAATGCTTTTATTTTCGTTGAGTTAAGATTAGAAATTTATATCTCAAGTTCTGTTTGCAACTTAAAAATGATTAAAAAACTAAAATATATTTTTCTAAACGTCATATGATATTTCCTATTTTAGGGCTTGATTATACAGCGTTTCTTTAGATAATCAAGCCTTAAAATAGGGTACTTGGATGTGAATCATATATATAAGGACTTGTCCGTAAATAAGGCAGTATTCCCGAAATCAAGCTTTCTTTAAAATTAGAGGGATCTCGGTACAATCTTTCTGTCTATCTACGGATAAGCTCTAGGTGTAATGGGTTTTTTACCATATTGTCAGAACCGCTATTGCATTGCATTCCATCCAAACCAGTAAAGAATGCATTCAGCTGAATTACATTAGGAAGGCCAGGATTAATAAAAGGCCCATATGCTTCCAGTATAGGACCACTCGGCGTACAATGTTATATCCCCGAATGGAATGAAGCTATTTAATACACTATTAAGATTAGTAGCATCTGCAGTGTAGCTAGGAGGAATGAAAGGATAGTTGTTGTTATAGTATAGCTCGGGTAAATTATAGCTCCAGCCCATAACCTGATTATATCTAATATTGCCCCACTCAAACAAAGGACGCCAGTTACTATAATTCGGATCTCTGCCTGAGAGATTAATTATTCGCGCCAATGTCCTTCCATGCTCTCCAGGAGTTGTGTACACTATGGGCTGAGTAGCTGTTGGCAACGTAACGGGCATGCTCTTGTAAGCATACTCCGAAACTGTATAAGCGTTGGAGACATCTGGATATGCAGAAGGATTCGCTGTAGGATATATGTAATTATAAGTTATCGTTACGCGCTCCTTGGCATAAATCCTAATTATTCTATTATCCGAGGTGTCTGTTTCATAATCGCTTCCTGTCTTTAGGGCATCAGAATCAACTATTATATAAGCCGGTCTATTGAATGTGATCGTCTGAGTTACAGCGTGCAGCAAATCAGATGCGGTAAACCAGCCGTCATAGTATGTGCTTCCATTTTCATCGGAAACAGCGCCCATTGGAAGGGGTACTGATGAACCAGCCGAGCCGATGAAAGCCAAGCTTTCGTCTTCTACCCAACGACCCGACGCGTTATACCGCATAAATTGAACATGATACCTTTGCTCATTATCCAATTTTATGAATGGATATACATCGTAGTCGTGATTTATCTGAACTCCATCTATAGGCAATGCGCCTATGCCTTCGCTGTTATATGCGCCAGGGAAGTAATACCATTTAGCGGTAGAATCAATACCATGCATATTGTCAGGAACGTCTGTTTTAACATATCCTCCATGAGCGACATATTTGTTATGAACCACATCAGTAGCAGTACCGGAATGAAATGTAACCGTATGAATGACAGGGCCATTGGAAGGACCGCTTCCAGGCAGGTCTGCCTCAGGAGCCGGCAACGCGAACGTATTTGAAAGCGTTGCAGTATGGCTGTAATTTTGATTATTAACTTTAGTATTTTCGAATACAGTATGCCCTTCATAATTTTGATCGGTAATAAGCATAACTCCATGATTTGCTTCAGCATCTAGTGTCTTTGTTTGACCTGCTACAAAGTAATCAGCATACCCATCAGTAGTTGAAATATCTGCTTCTTGATAGCGAATAGAGTTCAGCTCTGTCACTCTGTATAAGTAACCTTTTTCCAAGTAATCGAATCTTAAGGTTTTTGAGAGTTCTCCGCTGCTGATTTCATTGTTTTGCGGCTTGAATTCTATGGTTCCATATAAGGTTGATAGCGGCTTAGTAAAAGATGAATCTGTAGATGTAAATCTTTCAAGCTTGTAAGTGAAGATAGGATTGCCATGCGGGAACCAAGCGGAATCAATTGTCTTGTGCACCAAAATTGATCCAGGCGAAGCTCCCGTTGGATTATTGTTAATAACAATTGACTTTCCATCATCGCTTATGTAGCGGTCCGGTTGATTTCTGACATCTTCTTCCGCCCAGTAAATGACGAAGTTTTCACTGTCAGTAGTCCGGATATCTGGTATTGTGCCAAGAGGATCGTATGTCTCGTCAACGTAAGTTTCCTGAAGAGTGTATGTTTGTCCAGGCTGAAGGCCGGTTCTCTCAATTGGCTCAGCATCTATCCGTGGAATGCTCCTAGGCTTAAGCAATTCCATTCTGCCGGGAATAGACGGCGAATTTTCCCCATCTTCCAAGCTGAAGCTGGCATTAGTGCTTTCAGTTGGGTGAAAGATGTAGGCGTAGTTATTTCCCCCATTACTATTAACAAAGTACGGATCAATTAGATAGAATCGGTAGCTATTGTTATTGGATGCAGTAGGACTGAAAGTCATTGTTTTTTGGTACCACATTCTATCGCCATTGATTGCAACTGCTCCATTCAATGGCGTTAGAATTCCAAGAGTGTCCTCGTTTCCCATAGATTCCAAATCTATGCTAGACCAATTTGTAAAGTCGCCTTTAACTTTCATTAAGTTCTGTACACCGGCATAATCATTTCGATTCCAAGAAATATCAGTAATTGTGATACTATTTCCTCTTGTCGTTAAATATACTGTATGAGGTGGAATCGGAGTTACTTGTGGCGGGGTGTCGGCATAATAAGTATCGCCACCTAAGTGCATTATATTTACACTAGTTGTATTGTCTAAATACACATTGCAGTATTCGGGGGACAATACAAATAATCTTTGGTCAACACCGCTAAATGCTGTTATAAAGTTACTGACTTTACCGCTATCGCTATTTATTTGAAATGTAACAGCTGCGTCTGCAAAGCTTGTAGTTTGCTTAATAGGCGCTTTAATTGTGAATGACGTCCATATATTTCCACCGTCCATTTGCGTGTTTACAGCTTCTGAAACAATAAAACCCGCTTCTTTCGCCCTTGTATATTCGAAACCATCTCCATCCGGTGAGACCACATTGAAATATGCATCAGTTTCTTCCATCAAGCCATTAACAAGGTTCAATACGTTTACTGTATATTTATAGTAGATATCCAGTGATTTCCCGTTGCTGATCAGGTCAAATTCAGCCCCTACGCCCTGCATGAGGTCATGGTCGGTCGTTTTGTATAGCTTGATGCTATCAGGAGCGTATGTATTGCGAAACAGGATATTCTCAATCAGAGCCATCTCTCCGGTGATGCGGTTGCCTGCAATTGTCCCGTCAGAGTATATGGATGTTACGGAAGTAGCATAGTCTTCCTCGGGAACTTCCGTTATATCATAGTACAATGTCTGAAAGTCGTCATCCAACACAAAGGGAAGCGCTATGCTTTCTCCATTTTTAAGGTTGAAAACATAGTCTCTTGCAGAGATTTCCTTTGTCGCTTCTTCCGGGGTCTTGATGGTATGCCCTGGCTCTTCTATTGGAGTTGGAGTTGGGGAAGGTCCGGGTTGCAAAGTGGAAGGTATGTCTATATATTGAAGCGGTTCCCCATTTTCTTCTAATTTTGCCGTCTTGCCTTCACTGTCGTAAAATACCCTGGAATTGATGTTCTCTCCTGTATCGGGATTCTTGAAAGTGAATCTTCCGTAGCTTAATACTCTTATCGAGAATGTAAACTCCCTATCTGCATCGGCCTCAGGCGCTCCAACTACAGATTTCGATACATTGATCTGAGCATTATGCTTGCTGTTGATATAGGTTACCCCATAAGGCTTTCTTACGGAGTCGGAGTAACGTATCCAAGGCGTTTCCCTTGGGTTGTCATAGCCGTAATAGCCATTTGGAATGTTATCACCCTGAAACAGAGTCTGAAAATCCATGTGGTTTCCATCAGCAAGCTCATTTCTCTCTTTGATCTTGTACCAAAGATCATGGGTGGTAGATGAGAAATTAAGGTCAAAATACTGGAAGTCATTTTTAGACAGCCATACAACTGAATGGTATATTGCGTATCCATTTCCTGAGCTCTCTTGAAATGGAGGCGAAGCCATGCGAGGATCAAGCAGTGGCGCAGTAGGCGTAGGGCTGGTGGACGGAGTAGCTTGATCCGGCGCCGGATAAGGAGAAGGCGAGTCAGTTGGCAGTGAAACGCCGCCGGTCACTTTGCTGGGATCTGTTGCCATGTAATACACATCAAATAAAAATTTTTTGCTAGAATCTATGTATTCATCTGTATACTTTATGAGCTTAAGCCTATTAACATTATAGTTTGGTATGTTGAAGCGCATGTAAAGGTTGGAACCTGCAGGATTTCGCTCCATATAGAATACATTCATAGTATGTATAGGTAGATCGAGGTTCATTCCGACGTATTTGGAGATATTTCTATTAACGGGCAAGCCTGGTGGTCGACCTTCAGAGAATAGAGACCAATAAACTACCCCATTGGAATTAGGGGGTAAACCGTCGAGATCTCCATTAGCATTAACAGATCCATCAATATTTGACATCGTAATTAAGCCTGAGGTAAAATTTATAGTACCAATATAATCTTCTATATTACCCGAACCATGCATCCCCCCAAGATCCAGAACCAATTTTCCATCAATATAAACCCAAAGATCATCATCGCCGTTAAATCGATATATCATATCTTCCATTTCAGGTTTTCCATTTTCATCTAGTATAATATTGCCATTCGAATCCAACTTCTCTATCTTTCTATCTGTTGTCTTTGGCATTTCGAATGGCACTGTAAGTTTAAGAGAAAAATTATACTTTTCCGCTTCATTAGGCAAGTCATTGCTAAAAGGATAAAATCCGCCCCACGTTGCATCATTATTTCTAAGGTTCGGTTGAGTCCCTTCAAATAAAGCAAGTTCCTTGGAATAAACAATCCTTTCAACGCCGTTTTCGTCGATAGTAGTGTCAGGTATCCCGTCATTATTCAAGTCCTCCACCTGCGCTGATGGATCAACATGAATGTGATACTTGCTGCTGTCAAACACATAGTATGTAGGATCTGAAGCGTCACGTATGAAAGGCATTTTGTAATCGGGATAAATCGTACTTAAAAGAGTTCCCTCTGTATCTTTCGCATAGTAATCAAGAGATGGAAGGGTTCTATCATCGATGTCTTGAGTGGGAAAAAGCAAAGCGTCATTATAAGTTTTAAAATTAGTAACGAATTCACCGTTGCTATTGAGTGTATCTTGCGCTATACCCATTATTGGATTATTAACGTGGCCTCTGTTTTGCTCTCCTGTATGACCAGGATTGGCTCCATGCCATTGAGTGTATTCATTGAATTGGAATGTATCAGTGGCGTTATCATCTATCCTGTTGAATCCGCCTTCCGCATTCCCATATGCTCCATCTCGAAGTTCAATTGTTCCGGCATAATTGAAAAAATCGACATCAAAATATGTAATCAAATTCTGGTCTACCGCTTCATCCCCAGGATTAACCCCAGGTGGAAAAATAGGCAGCGACGCCGCCAGCAGCATAATGCCGCTGGACTCTGCAAGTAAATCTACACCTTGCTCATCTGTGACATCCGCCTCAAAAATCTCCGTTTCCACAAGAACGCCAGGCATTTCAGATAAATCAACAGGCTCATCATAATCTTCCGCACTGCTTGAGCTAGCATCTTCTGTCGATTCGCTTTCTTCAAAATTGGTTGGTTCAGATTCATCAGCTAGAAGGCTGGAACCGGAAGAATTTGCGTCAATCTCATTGCCGTAGGCTTCAACCGGACTGAAAGCCATAGCGATTGCGTCAATGATGCCGCCAAAGACAAGATCTATTGGACTGCTGTCATTTTGCTCATTTAAGTCCATTCCATCAGAGTCGCCGTATTCAGTTGCCACTGGAATATCTGCCGATCCGCTAGACTGGGCGCCATCTGAAACAAGCGGTTCTTCCGTTTGGGGCGGCGCACTGGCATTTGGGGTTTCCAAAGCGGGTTCATCTGTCTCAGCTTCAAATTCATCTTCAATGCTGTAAGGCAGATCATACTCATTTTCAGTGGATTCAGATTGCTCCAAGTTATCAATTGGCATTGTCGGATCAGCCATTGCGTCGTCTTCTGGCAGCACAGATATTTCTTCAGCTTGATTATCTGATGGAGATTCAATTGATGTTGAATCTGTAATTAAGTCTTCTCTTGGAGTTTCTTCTGGCAAGGCTATATTGTCTGCCTCCTCAGGAATATCTGCTTCTAAAGTTGGTTCAGATGCGACAGCAGGAGATATATCTTCATCCGAGTCGTCAATAGAGGCTGGCTCTATAATTGAAACGCTTGATCCTGAAACTGTGTCGTCAGCTGGCGTCAGCTCTTCAATAAGCTCTTCCAGCCTTGCAACAGATGCTATGATAGGTTCTTCAGGATATTCAATATGTACATGAAAAACTGTACTGTCATTGCCTGATACGATTATTTGCATCTGGTAATCAACGGAGTTCATTATTACGTACGCAACGGATATATTTGGCGGAAGAGCTTCAACATCATTGCCGTAATGTAAAAGTTCATCTGCTGACATGCCTTCTTCTGAGAAAACAACATCTAGGAGATACCATTTAGGCTGATTGTATTTTAGGTAAAACTGTTCCTTGGACGCCTCTGTTTCAAACGGCAGATTCACTTGAGTTGGATCAAAATAGTTGCTTTCTCTCGCCGCTTTGTAGAAGATGGATGAAAGCTGTCTGAGATTATAGCTGATTTGAACAGCTTTATCTTCTACAAATTGCATGTTAGCATTCGCTGTTTGAATAGGAGAGGAGATAATAGAAAGGCTTAATATGCAACAAGTAATCACTCTCATGAAATATTTTACTTTACTGGATGCTATATACATAAAACCACCTCTTATAATTTGTATATTTTTTTTGGATTTTCAGATTGTTTTAATTAAGCAAATCCTATAATATTGAAACTGTTAAATAATTGTTAATTTTTATAATATTACACTGAAAAGCTAGTTTATTTTACCATTCTTAAAAAAGCCATTTTTTCATGCACTTTTTTTGCTCTTCAAATCATCCAAATTTAAAATGTTAGCAAGCTTATTTAATGAATTTCTTAATAAGGCGGTTGCCTCCTTATCAAAATTTTATCCAAGATTTAGGTTGCACACATTCTTTAATAGTTTCTGAGACATAAATCGCAACACCTAATCAGGAACTAGAAAGTGAAATGTCTCTCAATTGAACCTCCAAAAGCCTTGATTTATGCAGTTCTTCATTATGTATCATATAGAAGCCTGGAAACTGAAAACGGTGTAAAATCAATATTTATCACAGTTTGGATTAGTGAACTCTTTACTCTCCAGTAGGAAGGAAACCCAATCATTTCTTAATTGGCTGAGCATACTGCCTCAATTACTAAAAAGCTGGCGTCCATCCAGATCGACTTAGACAATGAATGACCTGAATGGCATTGCAAGGCTGCTTGTATTTGGGCTCGAACTTAGTCCTGATTCAAAAATCAGGACTTTAGAAGCAGAAACGATTATCTCTTTGGAAACACGAATTCTGAATTGCCGATGGAAATGTACAGGTCGCTTGAAGTGCTGAACGAAAAAACCGACGCCCTACAGAAGCGGATGAATCTGAAGATTGGCGTCGGCATTGGACGAAATGCGGAAGTCTGCTTCTATGATGCGGCAAACTATTATTTCGAGATAGGTGAAAATGACGAGGATATAAAAGACGGAGATGGATGCGCTGTTCAAACCCGGACTGCGCAGGAAGGGGGCGTCCAAAGGGAAGCGCAGCGAGCCCATTGTACAGATGGGGTTGTTCATAGACGATGATGCTCATACAATAGCGTACCAGTTGTTCCCCGGGAGCAATGCCGACACGACTGCACTGCGGCCGGCTTTAGAAAAAGCCACAGACAGCATAAATTTCTGCAGAGTTATTGTGGTGGTCGGCGGCGGCTTGAACAGCGAACCCAACATAGCGCATTTTTTGAGCGGTGGCAATGGGCATATTCTGTCCAAAAGCACGAAAAAAAGAGCAAATGATGTAAAGAAATGGATACTAGGCGAGAGGGATATGAATGGAACGAAGCCGGGACATTCAATCTGAAATCGAAAATATGGCGGCGCAGAACCGAAGATTCCGATGGAAATGCGGTTGAAATCACAGAAAAGATTATTTGCTGCTGGAGCAAAAAGCAATGCAATAGGGAAAACACAAAAACGCAAAATTCATCAGCTATCTCTAACTATCATCGAAATCCCTGATAAACTGAAAGATAAACAGATAAAATCGAAAATTTCTCGCCAAAAGACAAGTAGATAAGAAAACGTGCAAAGTCTTGGACGCGCAGACGCAACTATCTCTTGATATGGTGAAAATTCAGGAGCACTTTGATCTTCTCGGCTGCTGCACCATCATGACATCTGAGGCTGATAACCAGACAAGGAGATTATAAACAAGCATCACAGCTTGTCGCTCATTGAGGATTCTTTCTTTCCGCATGTAAAAAGCGATTATAAGGCAGGCCTGTTTATGTACGCAAACAGGAATATATGTATATTCTGTGCTCTGCTTCATTGCGCTGACTATGATTCGGCTGATACAGTTTAAAGCGCTACAATATTTAGGGAAAGATACGTTAAACCTAGACGGCTGGAAGTCGGACGCCGCTGCGGAAAGAATGCAAGAATCGCTGCGGGGCTGGACGGCTGACGCGCTCCCCGGCGGTTATTGCCGTTTGACGCAGCGCGATGACGATCTACAATATTCTGAACGCCTTTGGCGTCAGCGGCATGCTCAAGATCCCCGCCGCAATGAACTTAAGCGCTTGAAAACCGGATTTGACAAAGCAACCTACATATATAGCGCCATTCCAAAACATCTTGAAATCATAAGCCAGACAGCATTCGTAAAATAAACTGGGATGCGGGGATATTAGCAATGAGCTAGCTGAGATTTGGGTTGATCTTTCTTTAATAGAATCGTTTAAGGCTGTATGTAAGAATGCCGACGTTTCATGGCGGCTGATTTGTCAAGCCGCTGATAAGCCAAAAAAGGCAATATTGATGCCAGAGCCAAGCGCCTCCGACAAGTAAGTTTGATTGTTTTGCAATCAGAAAATATAAGGGTCAAAGAAGATGCCTGATAATCTGCGGACAGGCCTGTTTTTTGAAAACGCGGGGATGGCGATTGACAGCCGAACAAGCTATATACTTGCACCGAGAAGAGCTCTAATATTTTTGGCGCAAAAATTTCCGCTTCAAGTGGCAGATCTACTGCTTGAGAGCCTTGGGTAAGCTATAGATACGCTATGAGAAACGGTCTAATCTTCGTGATGCCATGATTTCTGCTTAAAATGGATTTGCTTATGCCTGCGAAATATTTTGGGTTTGAAGGAGGGGCGTAAAGAAATTCCTAGTTTGAGATGATTTATTTTATGCACCTGTTTTTTATATCACTGCATATCCCAAGAAAATCCATGCCATTCTAAGATCCTCAAGGATCTTCTTGCTTTTTTAAATGTTAAACCCGGGATATAACACTGAAATGCTAGTTTCTTCTTTTGACGTTCTTAAAAAAGCCATTTTTTTTGAAAATATAAATAGGTAGCCTTCAAGAAATTGAATAGTATTGACAAATCTAAACAATTTTGGGGATTATATCGCAAGAAAGCTTCCATGGGAACCCCTTCGCAGGCCTGCTCGGCAGTTTTTTCGCGAAGAGGGCAGGGAGCCTTTTCGCCGATCGAGGATTCTCCGCGAAAGAGCGAAGAGTTTTCTCCCGCTAAACGGCAAGCGGATCGTCCCGTCTGAGCAGGCGGAGCCGCAAAAGCCGATAGTGATCCGCTCTTTTCTAAATATAGATTGGGATTTTCTACGCAGCTATCTTGCTGCCACAATTCGACATCTTCCGTAGTCTGTTCATCAAGAGTGCTTATTAAGAATTGCGCAAAAAAGCTTTGCTAGACTGGCAAAAATTCTTTTTCATGCTGAGAGCCTGATCTGCAGGCAATACATGTATATGACTGTATAAAATAAACCTAAATTTCTCTTGCTGTTACTCACGATTTATGTTAGAATTTTGATAGTGTAAATGTAATAATCATGAACCTCTGATCATATGCCACTTACATCATCCATATATTCTTAGTTAAATACAATATTCTTTTATGCTATATTTTTAGCATTCTTGCACTCTTTCATCCCAACTAATTAATTATTTATATTTAAATCTTAAATAGCGCTTTCACAATCCTATTACTCTTCTTGGTAATTCTATAATTTAAATTTAGGAAGCGAGAACAACCATGGAAAATAAAGTTATATATTACATATATTGTATAGTGGTAATTCTAATTCTTGACTAAGGCGCCTATGGTCATTACTAAAAGGTAGGTTTAAAAATTGGTACAGAATTGATATTCTTAAGAAAAAGATCTTATTAATGATAATAAATCGGGCACTTTGTAAAAAAATTTACAGCATATAGCACTCTATTTATTTTATATGCAAAAAGCTACTATAAAAGAGTCTGCTTTTATATGATTTTTTTAAATTCAATTACAATATATATCATTTAATACAAATAGATTATTAATAATAGCAAGCCTGTTGAAATCATAAATAACTTGGATTACCATTTATATAATCTTCAATTTTCATCAAACTATATTTAGATTAAGCAACTTTTTTCTTAGCTGATTTCCTGATTTATTTCAAACAGATTATTAATAATTAAGTCTGTTGAAATCATTAATGCTTGAAATACTATATATAACGTCCTATTGAATCCGAATACAACCCAAATATTTCGTTATTGTTAATCAGGTATTGCGCTTTATGTCTCAGAAACTACTAAAGAATGTGTGCAGCCTAGATCTTGAATAATGTATAAGAACTTATATATTTCAGCTAGGTGTAAACTGACTTATTAAGAAATTCTTTAATGTAAGCTAGCAAACTTTTTATCTTTTGGATGAAATGATGTTCAAAAAAAGCGCATGAAAAAAAATGGCTTTTTTCTGAAATTTATCAAAAAGTTTATAATAGCTCAGTAAAAAAGAAGCAATAACCTCTTTTTTAAATAGGAACGAAATATCTCTTAACAGTTTTTTAACAGCTAAATTAACGACTTCAAACTTAAAACTAATTATTTCATAGTCTCTGATAAGAATCTATTTTGCTATTTACAATTAAAATGCGGAGGGATAAGCAATGCAAGCATTGCGAAAGGCTTTGTCTAAAATTTTTAGTTTCGTAAAGCATTGGCGCAAAAGAGCTATTAGCTTTGTGTTATTTGCGGCTGTTATTGTCTCACCTGTTCAAGGGGATGATTTAAGCAAAGAACAATTGCCTATCTTTGAAGCTGATAACAAAGTTCAGATTACCTTTACAGTTGATCAGTTTTGGAGCTTATATGAAGAAGCGCTTGAAAAAAACCGAATTTTTAACCCATCATCTGCAGAGCTTCCATTTGAAACAGATGAAGCTAAGTTGGAATTTTATAAAAAGTATCCAGAATCAACTCAGTGGCATCTGCTTTCAATCGCGACCAGTGAAGGCTTCGTTGATCTTGACGCATATACTTCTTCCAGCGCCTTAAGGCTTGTCCCTGAAGGGATTTCGGCTGCCTACATAGTCATGAACGCCTTGGAGTCTCAACTGCATATCATTGTCTCAAGCAATGACAATACAATTTTTAACGTGCATATAGACAATTCTGATGAACCGATAATGGCTTCAGTAAAAAAATATGAAGAACACATTGCTACTATAGTTTCAAATCCAGTATCAACCTCAGATGCCTCTAAGAACGATCATGATGATGAGCCTGATGTCAACTCAAGTGAGCCTAATGGTGATTTTGGGGAAAAAGATGATGAAGGGGATTCAGAATCAATTGAGGTTGATCCAATCATCTCGGAAGAGCCGATCGAAACCGCTGATATTTCTGAAGAACCAGACGGACTCATAGAAAATCCGGAAGATGCCAGCATATCTCCAGCTGCCTCTGAAGAACCTAGTGAAGACATTGATGAAGTCCTTGATGAAGAAAGTGAAGGATACATAGAACAGCCAGGTGAAAATTCAGTTTTAGATATAGTAGAAACGCCAGTTGTTTCAGAGCCTGATGAAGTTGCTTCAGAACAAAGCGAACTCGCAGTGGAAAATACTCCTCCGCCGTTCTACGAGACTGAAAGCGCTGCAATTTCCCCTTCCGAACCAGCTTACGCAGAAACGGAAGAAGATGATTCTGGCGACAGCGGAGATTTGATTTCAAAGGCAATATCTCACCTGTTTCAGGCTAATACAGTCTATGGAGCGGAAATCACATCAGGTTCCGGGATAGAGATTCCACAGGATAGTAAGGATGAGTTTTCCGATGCAGAAAATGAGCCTGAGATCATTGAAGTATTCGTAGAGCTCGCGACTACAGAAGAGATAGAAGTGGATGTAACCGCATCTGAAGGGGTGGATCTAGGAGGAAGCGATACCGGAGAGGGTTCCGGGTTGATGAGAGCGGAAGCCGCTCTTCTGGCAGCGGCGGTAACTGTATTGGCGGCAACACTTCCAGATCCAGATATATATGAAGAAGATGAACATGCAGGCAAAATAACGGATGTCACTTATTTTGATGTTGATTTCTTCAATTACATTGGCACAATCAACGGGTCATCACCTTATGCAACAGAATATGAAGGCTTCAATAAAACAGAAACTCCAGCTCTTGGAATTCCTCAGTCGCAGTATTTCCGGTTCAACGCAGGTCAAGGATTGCAAAATGCAGCAGGCAACGTGAGAATGGGCATCGCCCAGCCCGAGCTTGATGAAAACGGAGACTTCCATACGATTTTCCACACTTATCAAAACGGGTTGCTGTTTCCTACGGATGTTGGCGATAGAACCCAGGCGATGCAGCGTTATTACGCAAATGACAATACGGGCATAGAAGATGATCCCTCAACAGAAATAGATGAGAGCAAGACGCTGTTGAGCGAGGTTTATCCCGACTACAGAATGCCCTTTGAGAAAAACGGCAACTCTTATATATTTAGTACTGAACAGAACAATGCTATTGTTGGAAGCAATGCGCGCCATATTCATGTAGCTCCGTCGGGACAAGTCGTTGATGTCAATGGTGACGGCGAAATAGATGATAGTGATAGAGGCTCCAATGGAGAATACATATTGGATAAGAACATCAATCTGTACGAAGGTTCTCAACCAAACTTAGCTGGAATCCCAGGTTTTCCAGCTGTGGGATTCTTTCCTTTCAGCGGTGACAAAAGTAATGAAGATGAAAAATTCAATTTCGGTTTCAAGCTGACAGTGCCATTCATCATGCCCGATGGCAGGAGAATCTCACCAAGTGAAGATATGGTTTTCAACTTCCTAGGAGATGACGATCTCTGGGTTTATATAGACGGCAAATTGGCGCTTGATTTGGGAGGCATACATGACAAGCAGCAGGGTAGCATCAATTTTACAACAGGCTTGATTACCATCGACAATTCAAGCGGTGCAGTAAACGCTAATGGAGATCTCATACAGGGCAGCAATACAGGTAGAGTTTACTGGTATCTATACAGAGAGGAAGACAAGGAAAGTATTCCTCCTGGAATGAATACGGTAAAAAACATCGGCCTCGATCCAGTTGAGCAACAATATCACACGATGAATGTTTTCTACCTTGACCGCCACCCAGTTGGGGCAAATTGCATAATCTCCTTTAACATCCCGGACTATGTTACAAATAAGGTAAAACTGATAAAATATGCAGATCCTTATACGGATAATAATGAAGAGTTCATTTTTGATGTATATTCAACCTCTGTTGCACCTAACGGCATAACGGTTCCGCAGAGCAACCCTACTCCTATTCCCGAACCAGGAGCTGTGGAAATCCCAGGAGGCTCGATCACACCAAGTCCTGATCAAAATCCAGGTCGGGAGCCGCCATCGGAAAACATAGAGGTAAATGAAATAACAGTAAAGCATCAGGTTGTATCTCTGTCAAAAAACGAATTTCAATATTTTACTCTTGCATTTGATGAGATTAAAACAGATTACTGGTATAAATTCGTTGAACGCGAAGTGCCCCCTGATCGATACAACACTATTTTTCTAGGCGATAACATAGCAACTGGAGCCTATGATTCCGTTTATCCAATAGAAACTCCCTGGATACATTACAATAGAGAGGATAATAGGCCGTATACAGTTACATTCTCCAACAGCAAGAAGAAAATAGAAATCAATGTAAAAAAATTGCTGGTTGGAGATCTTGACCCTGACAACAAAGAGTTTACATTCACAGCTCATATCACCAGCGACAGAATGTTTAAGCTTGTTGATCCAAAACCGCCTGTGGGTGGCCAAGCGCTTATATCTGCTACGGATTTGACTATACCGGAAAATCCATCTGCAGGTGATCTAGCGTGGGATGAACCTCAATATATTGATTACACTTTCAATCTGAAAAAAGATCAAGACTTGAATTTGGCTTTTATAGTTGATGATCCCTTGCAAGGCATTTACTACGAAATAAGAGAAACCGGCGTAACAAACGCTCCCATCTCAGACTACATAACGACTGCCGAGAGCATCGCCAACGGAAGCGTTGCGGGGAACCTCGCAGAAGGATACGCTTATAATTTGGATAATATTATTTTCAAGAATACTTACGCTCCAAATGAGGTAAAGCTGTATAAAGTCACCGGAAACAGCCTGGACAAGGGAGTTGGCGCCGTTTTCTCCGCTGAAGACATGACGGGAGTGACAGATCAATCAGCAGGCACCCCTGTCAGCCTCTATTACGTCTATACAATAAATGTGCTTGACGCCCCGGCAGACGCCACCGGTGATATATTCAAATTGGTTCCTAGTGAGGGAACCCCTGAAGGAGATTATCAATCCCTTGAGGAGGCCGGAATAATAATCGAAGAAATCACTCCGCCAGATGACTATGACTGCTGGACTGTCTTCGAAGTCAAAACGCCGCTTCCCCTTATAACATTGCAGATACAAGGAGACGGAATAAACACTTACGCCACTGCATACTCCAATGACGACGACTCCAAAAACAACCTTTTCGTGCTCTCGCCTGAATACTGCAATGTCTACCTGGACAATCGCAACCACGACATCCCCCTTACACTCTATATTACCAGCCAGGGGGCGGATGTGACGATGACTGCCATCGGATGGGAAAGAGGAACAGACAGACAGCTTCGAATCATAGGCGATTTCACCTCTGGCGGAGCTGATGGAGACGCTTATTCATTTGTCTATAAAGGAAATGGGGGAATCGGCAGTCTGAGGCCTCTAAACGGTGTTTATAATTCAGTCAGGGTTCTATATCAAAACACATGGAACATTAATCCAAATGGAATTCATGGGTTCGTTTTAGCGGATCCATATGATGGCAACTGGAAATTTGTGTATGGAAGTTCCCGCGCAGACCAGCTGGGCTTCTTCACTTTAGGAGATGAATCTCGAACACAGCAAGGAAGAATTGAGATGCTTCCCAAGACAGTAATAGATTCCAGCGGAGCAACTCAAACAGATCAAGGATTGCTTCCAGGCCATCTTTACTCAATTAAAGAATTGTCAGTAAACACTGATTTTTATGATGAATTGGATTTCATCCCTAAATTTAGAACTACAGACAGCGAAAGCTTCGCATTGTTCTGGGCTGATGAAAGCACTAGCAATACAAAGGATTACTACATATCCCCAGACGGAAAGTCAATTGTAATAAACAATGCCTCCAAGGGGAACTCAAGGGGTTCAATAACTGTGAAAAAGGCGATTGACAAAGCCTGGTACCCTCATGGAAATCCGATATTCACCTTTAAGTTGGAGCAGTTCAACACAGGAGACTCAAAGATGGAGACTCCAATCAAAACAATGTATGGGCATATAGAGTTTAGAAGTACTGACGACGCTGCCAATCCCCATGAGTATGTGTTTGCCAATCTCAGCGTCGGCTACCAATACAGGGTTACTGAACTTAAAACGCTTAGATATGAACCGGCCCAGTCTTCACCCCTAACTGAAACGGCAAACCCGGAAAACCCGGCAAACGGCTCTAGTCCTACTGATGGAGTCTTTGTATTTGATGCTTTTAATTACCACGGCGAAATTCTCTTTGCAAATGAAAAAGTTTACGACGCAAAGTACAGCCATACAAGCATTTTGAAGAATCACTTTGCCATACTTGCTCCTTCTCCATCCGTCACTCCTCCATATGTGCCTCCTGAGCCGATAATACATACAGTTACATTTCATGCTGCAGATAGCTATGCGGGAACTCAGAAGGAAATCGTCAAGTACGTGATAGATGGAGGGTACGTTAAAATCGATGACTTTCCTCCTGGTTTCCATGGAGAGTCGGCCAGCAGCATCATATGGGACACTAAGTATACAGGAGAAAATCCAAGAAAATTTGACGCAGCTCAAACTCGGCTGGAGTATTACCCGATAGACGATAATTATGATGTATATCCGTATACAAACACTGATAGCTATGACATCACGTTTAAGAGATACGACTCATCACGCGGCGGATGGTATGAATCACTACTAATGGAGGACATCATCAGAGGAGGCCAATTTGATCTTCCTATCGGGGATCATGACGGCGCCTACTACATTGGCTGGTATACTGATGAAACATTGGAGAACCATGTCACATTCTATTCTTTCAACGGCCGAGCGACATACACCGTTTGGGGAAATGCGACTCTGTATGCAGGTGAAAGAGCGTACTTAACGTATAATTACATTTATCCCAATGAGCGAGGGGAATCCACGACTGGTCAAACCACCAGGACTGTCACCGAAGATGTCCTTATAGGAAAGCCTGTCAATTTGCCTATGACCGTTACGAGCAACACTGCTGGTGAGCATGGCAATGTTGTAAGGCAGATTCTCGAACGTGCACCATCGAACTGGCAGTATTGGTTACCGACTTTCACCATTACCGAATCGTATGGGTGGTGGTCGACGACCTACTCTTTGAGTCAGGTTGTTGGATGGTACAGTGTACCGCCTATTCATCAACAAGGAACTCTAGGCGGATACTTTCCACAAGCAGCGACAAAATACGACAATGGTGATGTAAGTCTAAAACCAACCGGAGACACTACAATATATGCAGATTGGGATTAATAGATAGGTTTTACTTCTAACCCCGCAATGTCCATACGAAATCTTAGTTGTCATTCTCGGTTTAGGATGGCATTGCGGGACAATCATAAATTAATCATTATTTTATACACTCTCTACTAACTTTCCTATTAATTTAACGACTAAGAGGTGAAGCCTATTGCTCTAATAGCAAAAACATGCCGCATAATTTCCGTAGCGATTCTTTTTTGCATAGGCGCCGCAGCCTTAGGATTATTTATCGCCAATTCAGCGGGCTTCAAGCCTCTTGGGATTTTAGGCGGAAGCATGCGGCCAGCCTACAAAGCTGGAACGCTAATATTTGTCAATACGAATATTCCGCCTGAGAAAGTGAAGGTAGGTGATGTAATTACCTATCAAGCAGACAGCAAAACTAGAATCACTCACAGGGTCTATAGCTTGGACAGGGAGAAGCATACCTTCATCACTAAGGGAGACGCCAATGATGATCCGGATAATTCGCCCATTACATATAGCATGTATGTTGGAGTTGCTGGATTTCCGATTCCTGCGATGGGATACCTGCTCATGAATCTGACTGAGAGGAAGTTGACTGGCTCAGGGTTAATCTTGACAGGATTCTTGGCGGCTTCACATCTTCTTTATGTTTTATCGGTCAGTCAAGAGAATGAAAACGAGCAGTCATAGGAGCTGTTGCATTCGCTCTCTTTCCAGCCTTGCTTGTTTAAGTCTATATAGGGAGGTGATTTTACGAATAGAGTAGTAAAAAGAGCCATTCTTTTGATTTTGGCGATAGTTTCCTTCACTTTTTTAGTTATTGTAGGGACGGCGGCCTATCTCACAGATCAGACTGAAGTGGCTAATAATACCTTTGCCTTAGGCAATGTGAAATGCGAAATTCTAGAGCCGGCATGGGATGACTTAGGAGAGGATGCCATAGTTTCAAGCGGAGGCGTAACGGCTGCGATTATTGATCCTGACAGGCCTGTTGCTAAAGACCCTCGGGTGAAAAATACAGGAACGGATGACGCTTGGATAAGGCTTAAAGTTATTATTCCAACATTCAGAGTAACTACATCGGATCCTGAATCAGGAGAACCTTTAATTATAGAAGAGCCCTTATTTATAATCGAAAGCTGGAATATCAAAGAAACATTTGAATACAACCACGAGACTGCACCTCAGAATACAGTTTCTGGCCATTGGATTAAAGTTAAGACAGGCGAATATCCGCTTAATGAAGTCTATTACTATTACAACGTGAAGCTAGCGACAGGAGAAGTTACCGAACCCCTTTTCACAGAGGTAAGGCTTAATCCCAAATACATGGAAGGTTACTTTGACGGAGACTCATATAGAAGAAGCATAAAGAAAGGCGGCGATTATGGGTCCGAGATGTATGACTACTATTTCCTAGAGGATATAAGCTTGTATGCTGAAGCTGTCCAGCTTGATTATGATGAAGACGGAGATCTGATTGAAAGCTACGGCGAAGATGATAGTGTAGTTGGTGAGGCAATCGCGAATGTTTTTGCCAAATACAATATTAGGGCTGTAAATTAAACGCTGTTGCTCCTTAATGCTTTGACAGTTAATTGCAATTCAATTTTATAAAAACACATTTTTGCAAATATATTACTTCTTTTAACCTTTAAGCATGTACAAAGTATAGGGAGGCGCATACTTCTAAAAACGAAGCTATCAATGTCTCTGACAACCATCCTTTGATAAGGAGTTTGACAATGAGGGGGAAAAAATGAATGGCAAGAGGAAATTAATTCTTATGATGGTGGCAGCAGCCTGCGCGGTATCCTTATGCATAGGCGGCACCTTGATGTTTTTAACGGACACAACTGAGATTGCCACTAATGTAGTGACGCTGGCAAACAAGCCTTTAAGCATTAAGTTGCAGGAGACTGGGTGGGCGGATTGGAATCATAACAACACAGTTGATTATAAGGAAGAATCCTTGCCTAATGACTCCGATGGCGACTTTTACTGGGAGTTCACAACGCCAGGTGATAGCGATATTTCAGATGGGCCATATCCTGATGGTGAAGGTGATTTTGGCTATAAAGATATAGTTGCAGGAGAATTCCTTGGCATAGAATACCCCAGTAACTTAATTCCCAATGAAACTATCTACAAAGCTCCAAGGGTTGTTCATGTTTCAGGAGTCAATGCCTATCTTAGAGTATTGGCAAAGGTTACAGTGAAAAATAGCGATGGCGATGATGCTTCCACTGATCTGTCGAAAACATTTTCAGGACTTTATGGGAATGCTGGGGCAAATGACTTTAGGTATATACGCTACGACTCGTATGGCAATATGATCGATTCTAGTGGAAACACAACAAATATTCAAAACAATGCAATTGTTGATTGCTCTGAAATGACTCTAAAAAGTTTTATTCAGTCTCTCTTTGCAAGCGCCAATACGAATCAATTCAACTGGGAGTATGAACCTGAACCTTCTTCCAATAGCTTAGAAGGATATTATTATTATGTAAATAACGGGCAAAATCCTGAAACGCTTTCTGAAGATGGCAAGCTTGGCTTAACAAGTACCGGAGATACTTCATTTGAGAAAAATGATGTGCCTCTAGCGGAATTCGGAGACGGAGGAGCTAATGGAGAAATAGCTACAGCTCCATTATTCACTTCAATTAAAATTCCGGTATTTACTAATGCTATGCAAAGCATTTTAAGCAGATACGAAATCTCCGTTCAATTTCAAGCGCAAGCAGTTCAAGCCGAAGGAAACGGCAATGGCATGGATTGGGAAGCAACTTTCTTTGAACTTGAAAATGCTATTTCAGCCGCTTCTCCAACATCAAGGCCTTATCCATACCCAACGCCAGTACAGCCTCCTAATTAAGGCGCCTAATCCTAGGCTGTTGTATATTGACAGCTCATTTTGAGATTGTATTGTTCAATGCTTTCAACAGGGAGTTCGTTCAGGGTACAAATGAAGCTTTGGGATATTATTATCTTATAAAAAGTGAATAAATGCTGTATCTTTGATGTCAGAGCAAAACTTGACTAAAGCTTCAGGATGGATTAATGGAGCAAACGATCCTATTAATATCATTTTTCCAAGTCTAGTACATATTGCTTTGCCCAGGCAGTGCAAAAAGATGGCAATGGCTGCCAGGGGCTGGGGAACAACGGCTGCAGAAGCAGAAGATAGTATCGAAGAAATCCAACTTGGGCGAGCTCTTCTCTGCGTCCAAAGAAGATGGAAGCATTGAAGCCAAAGCAAAAATAGGTTCCGGCGGATTTGTTGCGCCTGCTGCCAGCATATCAAGCCGCGACAAGCAGATAGTAACGCCTGGACAATCCTATTCTTTGATAATAAATGCGGAGACAGAGACGTCTGATGAAGATGAATGATGCCTTAATCTTAGATCCCAAATGGCATAGCTTATGAGATGCCTGGCAAAGGATAAGGCGAAGCGCAAAGGAGGAATCTATTTGGTTAAATTGATCCAATGAGTTGAAATGCAGGCATTGTACAGTCGATGAAAGTTGAGTTCAATTGCCATTGCGGTTAAGCCATCCATAAACAATGCTCTCTATCTGCAAAGAGGCTTAAACCGCTTGGCGTTCTCTTCAGTGCATCAGCAGCAAGCGGTGTCTTTGCGAAGGCTTTCAGTATACTATCTTGCCGGAAAGCGGGAATAACACTTGAAAGAAAAGAGCCTAGATTTACCAAACTATAAGGGCAGCTGCGTTGAACGGTGTCCTTTAGCTTTCGATGCGTCTGTTTTTACATCTATCCATCCTATGCAATGGGACTTGTGCATGTCAGAAAAATCAGAATAGAAGCTTTTTACAGAGAAGTATTTCACGCAAGCTCCATTTCAGCTTGCGGAGGGTTGGTTTTAGCCGCTGCAAAATCTAAAGGGATTCAGGCGGCGGCTAACCGGGAGCCAGATGTCTCAGGTTCCGTCAATAAAAAATTGAAGCGGAGCTGCATTGGCGAAGCTTACAGAGCGCCCCGCATTGCAGTCGCTCTGATTCTGGAAGCCACGCGGCATTTGGAAGAGGCGATTATGTTTCTTTCCTATATCGCGCAGGCGACTGCATCCAGCATCACAGGAGAGAAAAAGGCGGCATTGGATTAATGATCCCGAGATAATTTGAAGGGCAAGCCCTTCAACGGGAAATAGCGGAATTCCCAATGGCTGGGGTGCATGGGGGCCGATTGCTTCAGATAATAAGCTCAAAGAACTCGAGCAGATTCTTCGACAATCATTGCAACCATGATTAGAACTCACAGAATGCCGCGTCAACGCCCTTGCTGGCGACTATCCCCATCCAAGCGGATGAGGTTCAAAGCGATTGTCGTCAGAAGCGTGTACATTAACGGGTTATAATTACATACTGATAAAGCATTGGATAAAGATTGCCATGCTGCACATTATTTCATTACAACAGCGGAGGGAAAGCAAATGAGCAAGAAGAAAAAAATGGCGCTCGCGATCGTGTCAATAGTTTGCGCAATTTCAATCGGCATCGGAGGTACATTGATGCTGTTTACAGACACTACAGATATTGCAACAAATGTTGTGACATTCGCAACTAACCCCGTGAGGATCAGATTGCAGGAAACGGGCTGGTCGGATATGGAGCCTGACAAGGTTTCGGATTGGGTAAACCACACCGGTACTGATTATACAGACGGAGAAAATGATATAGACGGAGATCACTACTGGGAGTATACTGTGCCAAAGTTGAACTTCGGTCAACCGGCAGATAACGACGAAGAAGAACAACATCTAGGGTATCAGGATATCAATACTTCTGAAGGAACGGTAGATGACCCTCGAACTGGACCAGTGGATGACGATATACTTCCCTTTTACGGCATTGAATATCCGAATAACCTGACGCCAAACAAAAGTGTAGTTAAAGCTCCGCGTGTAGTTCATATTGACGGTGTTGATACTTATGTTCGCGTTTTGGTTAAGTTAAAGGTTTATGAATATAGCGCTAACCAAGAAAATGAGCTGGCCTGGAAACCTATGACCGATGCACAACTTGAACAGTTGCTAAAAAAGAATTTCACAGTTGCATCCGATTATACTCCTACATTGTCAACTGATAATGTCAATAATAATGATTTAGAGAAATACTATACAGCTTATGACGATGCAGGTACTAAAATTGAATACAGAACTTTTGCAGACTTCATTAAGGCTTTGAAAATAACTGATAATCCATACAACTGGAAGTTCGTATCTGGATCTGATGCTAATAATGAACCAACTCTTATATACAGTTATTACTATTATATCAACGACGCTGAGAATCAAGCTTCTTTATCTCCACTATACGATTCTAATGCTCCTGCTGAAACGAGCTACTATCTGGATCTGCCATATAAAACCGACACCTATCCAGGCGATGTTGAATACGGAACCGTAGGAGGAGAAACAGCTCCCCTCCTAGCAAAACTTAGCGGCGACAATCATGCTACAGCACCAATATTTACAGCAGTGACAATACCCAATTTTACAAATGCAATGCAGGAAATATTGAAAAATTATAAAATAACATACCAATTTGAAGCGCAAGCCGTTCAGGTAGATGGCAATAACCCGGATTCCAAACTTTATAAGGATTATTTCAAAGAATTGGAGCAGACGCCGCTAAAGCAGGGTGATTGGCAGCCAATTGTATCTGGTAATGACTATCACGAGCTACAACCTTCCGGCAATCCTGAAAACTATGACGGTACGCCTGCCAGGGATTATCCTTACCCTACTGCTACGGATTACTATGGCACTGCATCCACCACCACCTCCGTCAACCCATAATTAATAGTGGAAACCAGCAATGACAATGCAATGAGATGGACTAATAAACAAATTCAGCTCTTGCAGCTGCATGAGTTTTGACAAAGCTCGCTATTGGCAGCTGACAATTGTCAAGACGCATTGCTTTACGCCATTGAATTATCTATGCGGCGTAGCAAGACGCCGGAGCTGATTATAAACAGGCAAGCCGTTTCATCTCCCTGAATGAAGCTTAACTCTTCTTCATTCAGGGAGAATGCAGAAAGAAGGCGGATATGAAAAGAAAAAAAATAGTTTTAGCCGCCATAGCGGGCATTTGCGTCATGTCTCTTGCGGTTGCAGGAACATTGATGCTTTTCTCAAATATATCTGAGGTGGCGGACAATGTTGTTACGCTTGCCGATGACAATATGGAATTCTCTCTTCAGGAAAAGGGAGGAACTCCTGTTGAAAGCGAAAATTACGCTGATGAGGATAAAGACACCTTTGCGGAATATTCAGCGGATTATAAAGACATTGGTTCCATTTTCGATGGCACAGCGTTCAATGGCATAGAATACCCTGATCTCATGCCGAAAACTGAATTGGCCAAAAATCCTAGGGTTTTTTACAAGGACGGCATTGACGCCTACCTTAGAGTCCTTTCAAAGGTAAATGTATATTCGAAATCTTCATCTGGAACTTGGAATCAAGTGACAGGCGCTGATCTGTCAGGCTTGATTGCAAAAAAGTTTAAATTAGTGAAAGAGGAGAACGGCGGCAATTATAAGCCGATGCTGCTTAATGATACTGAAATTGAGGGTTTTGGCGATAGGATTCCAGCCCCAGATCTCCTCATAAAAGGCAGAACGGAAGCAGAGTATTTTTCCGTGCCCGACCCTAATGGCGCAAATTCTCTCATAACGTATGAGACATTCGGCCAATTTCTTCAAGCAGTTCTTTCAGGGGCCAATACAAACCAGTACAACTGGGAATTCAAGCCTTATAAAGCAAATGAAAGCTCTCAGGCTTCTCTCACAGAAGGCATCTATTACTACATAGAAAACGACTTCAATCCCAATCTGGAAAAGACGGCCGATACATATCCCTTAGGCCTTGCAGACTATGACTACAACATAGACAACGCGTCAAATCCCCTTGCCGTATTCGGCAAAGATCTCCAGTTTACAGAAAGTGCAGATTCGGACGCAGCCACAGCCCCTCTTTTCACAAAGATCATCGTGCCCAACTTTACCGATGCCATGGGCGAAGTGTTGAAGGATTATAGAATTGCAATCCAATTTGAAGCGCAAGAAGTCCAAATTGCAAATAACGAAAGCGGTACCTGGGCGCAGATTTTCAGCGAGCTTCCGTCTCAAATCAGGACTGCGGCGCCGAATCCGCTTTCCTGATGAAAATCTTATACCGATTTTCATCAAATAGTTCCTTTTTTGGAGCATGACTGCCCACTGAGTGGTGCGAAATGCCGATTCGGCATTTTGCACTCGCTGTATAATCAAGCTCCAAAAAAGCTAATTTTCTATGAAAGACAGTCTAGTTGCGAGCCGGAGATTTTGACGTCGGCAGAGGGACGAGCCTGAAGCCATTCAGGCGAAATCCCTGCCAATTGCTTGCTGCTGGGCAATCTGGCCAAACTTATACCGATTTTCATCAAATAGTTCCTTTTTTGGATCTTGACTGTCCATTGGATGGTACGAAATGCCGATATCTGCTTTTCGCACTAGCTGTATTATCAAGCTCCAGAAAAGGCAGTTTCCAATGAAAATCAGTATTAGCACACTTGAAGAAAAAGGGGTTGTATATGAAAAAGAGGAAAATGGCATTTGCCGCTTTGGCTGTTGTTCTTGCCGCGTTGATTGCGGTTACTGGCACATTGATGCTGTTTACATTTGAAAGCGATGTCGCCGACAACGTTGTGACGTTAGGGGATATTGAAGATGCAGACCTTGAAGAGAGCGATGATCCGCCTGACGATGATCCAGACGATGATGATTATGATGACGACGACGACGACGACGATGATGACGACGACGATGACGACGACGACGATCCAGGAATCGATTACGAAATAATACCTGGAGAGACTATCTTCAAGCGACCGAGGATCAGCATCGGAAAAACCCCCGTCAGCGTCTATGTACGCGTAAGGATTGAAATAAATGACGACGCGCTTGAAGGCAATGAATACAGCCTTGAAGAGCTTTTGGGAGATTTGGCCTGCGTACGCAGAGATGACAGCGGCTCTCCGATTTATCTTTTAAACGACGACCGCTCTATAAAATTAGATCCTCACAGCGGACTGCCTATGTTTGAAAGCACGGAAGCCATAAGCGAATTCTGGAAATTGGACGAAATTCAGACCGATCCCGACGGGCATAAATTTGTGTACGCCTACTATATCAAACCCGGCGAATCAGAAGATGAGTACCAGCTGGAGACCATGGGGCCAAATTCAACAAACGACAAGCTGTCTACTCCCGATGTATTTGAAACCGTCACATTCCCTCTGGGATGGGACAGATCTGAAGATTTCGCGCTGCACATCTACATCAAGGCCTATGTAATCCAGGCCACATACAACCCGCAAGAGACTGTCGATGGAAGCTATACTCTCGAAACTGCAAGAAAGATATTCGCTGAGTTCGACGCCGCAGCTTCCGATACGCCGGAGGAAGCTTGAGAAGCCGGTATGGCTTGAGGGATTATGAGTTTGAAACGCGGAAAGAGACGGGATGGCAGGCATAGGGATCGCCTGCCAGGACTGGCTGATGCAGCAATGAGTCCGGGCAGGCGATTTCCGCAAAGTCCGTTCGCGCCAGGAGACTCTTTTGATCAGATCTTCATAGAGTCATGCGGCGCACTCCCGCAGCCTAAAGTCGCAGGGGCTTCACTCGCTATATGTCTATCGGCGCGGGAATTCCACGAGCCAGCCATGTGGTTCCAAAGCTGTTTGAAGCTGCCGCCGTTTATTGAAATTTGTTTTTGCTTGTCTGCCATAGGTTCAACGCCTTCGCGCAAAAAAACCGGCGCATCCGCGCAAGATGAAGACCTTGCCGATTCATCGCGCCGCTGAAGAGGGAGGCGATGGATCGGCAATTTTGGCTGAACACGGCATTTAGGAGGTGCAAGATGAAAAGGGCACTGCTGAAATTCGCCGTAGCTGCTGTCTTTGCGATATCCGTCGCGATTGCGTGCGTGTCGGCGACCGCCTTGGCCAATGGCAATGCGGATTATTTCGGCGGCGATTCGCAGCGGCACTGGGATTTCGACAGCATAGCCGTCTACGGAGTCATAGAGGATTTCTTCGGAGAGGAAACTTTGGATCTGGTTCCCGGTTCAAAGAGGACGCTTACTGTCCAGCTGAGGAACTACGCAAGCGGCAGGGCGACATTCAGGATGAGGGCGTGGCCCGCTGAAGGCGACGATGCGTCCGCCTTGGAGAGCTTGTCCAGGTTCTCATCCAAGAGAGCCTATGATCCTCTCTTGGATGAAGTTCTAATACGCGCATACTATGCTGGTGGATCCATATACGAAGGCCCTCTCAGGGGCGGAGGCAGCGGACTGTACGGCCAGTCCGGGATTGAGCTGGGCTCCCTGGATCCCGGGATGAGCGGCGAGATCAAGATAGAGCTCGAGGTTCCGCTGAGCCTTGAGATAAAGATCGGCGGCGGAGGCTTCGCGAACTCCTTGTGCGCCGTCCGTTGGCAGTTCATGGCGACTGAGGAAGATCCGGTCGAGGAGCCTCATATAGTTTCTCCTGCGCCGACTCCAGCCCCCAGCGCCCCGCCTCCGACGGCTTCGCCGTCGCCTCCCTGGAGTCCTACAAGCGCCCCGGCATCGGAGCAACCCAAGATTCCTACGGACGCCCCAGCGCCGGAGCCGCCCGGAAACCCTGAAGATGTTCCGGCGCCAGAGCAGCCCAGAATTCCCGCAGACGCCCCAAGACGCGACCTCGGAGAGGAGCCGGCGCCCGAGAACAATCCAGATGAAGAGCCAAAACCGACAGACAAGGTGATTGTCGCATATCCGGGCGAAAAAATACCCCAGACGGGGCGGCTAGCCACATTCGCGGCGCCTATGGCAACAGTGCTTGCCGCTTTGATTCTTCTTCTCTTGGCTACGTTTATAAAATCAAGAAAAAAGGAAATTAAGAAAACTGATAAGGGTTAAGGACAATGGCATCAATGGAAAACCTAGGCCAATCGGCATGTATACTGCTTTTCATATAAAAATTACCTTTTTTGGAGTTTGATTATACAGCAAGTGTGAAATGCCGATTCGGCATTTCGCACCGCTCAATGTATAGTCAAGCTCCAAAAAAGGAACATTTGATGAAAAGCGGTATAGAATCGCTTCAAAGCACCAAGAAGAGTGAACTGCGATTATCAGCCAGATATCGGAGCATCCCATTTTGCGTCAAACTTGCCGTCAATTCGGCTGCCTGCCGCTAGGCTCTTTAAGGCCTGGCTGAACTTTCTTTATAATAGAAGAGAGCGCCCATTATAAGGGGCGCTCTCTTCTGTTATAAGCTGAAGGAATATTTGATCTATTGAAATGCCGATTTGCAGTCATATGCATCTGTTTAGGAGCTTTAACATCCATTGAGCGGTGCGAAATGCCGATATCAATTGAGCTTGCTGAATAATCAAGCTCAAAAACAGTCAGTTTCACATGCAAAAAGAATATAGAGAATGCTGACTCATGACATGGCTGCAGAGAAGACGTTTCTGAAATTCAGCAAGAATTAGTGTATAAGTTGCATCATTAGAATAGCCATTATTAAGAAAAAATAACTTATGACCTGCCTGATAAGCTTCCTTTTATAATGTCAAATTAAAATGTCAAAGCAATTTTTATTGTTCTTTCTCTGTATAACAAAACGCAGGGTAGCGGGTCATACCGACTTGCAGTCAAATGGACCTAATTTGAAATGTGATTGTCCACCTTCTAGATGCTAAATGTCGACATCTGCATTTCGCACTCGCTGTACAGAAAAGCTCCCAAATAGGCAGTTCATATGCATACAGCATATATCAATAAAAGAAATTCCCGCAACATTGAAATCAATTCCTTAAACTGATATAATGACTCATACTGGGATTCAAAAAGCAGCAAGTCAATAACCCACCGCCAAATATTTCAAGGTTAAAACCCTTGATATTTGAGCGGGGGCTTGCAGATTCAAGTCCTGATCGGCTAGCCTAAGCCTTAACTGGCTGCGCCGTCCAAGAATATATAGGCGCTCCGGAGCGTTTGCCCCAGCTCTGGACTCTGCGGCTTGCGGCTGAACAATCCTGATGGGCGGGGACAGCGCTGCAGGCATGCAAAACCTTGGAACAGCATTGGCGAAGGGCGGCCAGCCGCGGCAGTGCAGAATCAGCGGGGCGCATTCCTCTCCCGCCCAATGGAATTTGAGGCGGGAGTCTCCTGCGCCAAATCTGATGAAGTTAATTTTGAAGCTCTTCCTTTACTGTGAGCTAGATCTGTTTCATAAAGGAGGATTAGATGATTGCGGCTATTTTTTTGATTTCATACTCAGTATTTTTCTTTCTAGGCATAATAATACATGAATGCGGCCATTTAGTTACAGGACTTCTTTCGGGATACAAATTCCTATCATTCCGCATCCTATCATTTGTCTGGCATAAAGCGGACGGAAAGCTTTCCTTCACAGTTTCAAAGAATAGATTCATATTAGGGCAGTGCCTTATGGAGCCGCCCAAAGATGAGAAAGACTTCAAATTCATACTTTACAATCTTGGCGGAGGGCTTATGAATTTAGCCGTTGCTGCGGTATCCGCGCTGTTTATGGCCGCCTTTTCAGATAATAGGGCTATATTCGCCATAGCTCTCTCATCGCTTATGATAAATGCGCTTATAGGACTCACGAATCTGATTCCCTTAGTCGGAATACTGCCGAACGACGGCTACAATGTGGCGACGGCCCTTAAGTCAAAAGCCGCCAAGCATGGCTTTTTCGTGATGCTGAGGCTGAACTTCGAAATGGCCGGCGGAAAGCGGCTCCGCGATTACAGCGCATCTTGCTTCTCTGGAGGAAATGCTGGAGAACTTTCCAACTTCTTTGTAGCTTATCTTTTGATGTGCGAAGCCGGACGTTTGTATGACCTCGGGTTTCATGCTGAAAGCGCAGCTCTTCTTGAAAAGCTCATTCCAGCAAAGCTTCCCCTTTATTACAGAAACTCCTGTTTGTCTGAAATACTTTATTATTATTTGACTGACAATCCCGATTTGGAAAAAGCAAAGTCATTGCATGGCGAAAAGGGCATGATTAAGTTTTTAAACATCGGCATACCCTCATCCATCAGAATCAAAACAGCTTATGAATTCTTCGTGAACAAGAACCTGGAAACCTCTAAGTCCTTGTTTAAAACGGCGCAAAAAGCTGCAGAGACATTTGAAAATAAGGGAATTTCTTTGATGGAATCGAATTATCTGGCAGAGCTTGCCGATTTGATGGCAAAATCATTGCCTGACGGCGAGGAGAAGAGCTGGTGCGAAGTTCGGGTAGCCGAGGGAAAATAGAGGTTTTCACTTCTCAGTTTTCCGGGCTTCGTTGGATTCTTAAAAGCAATGCCTGTGAACGGTTTTATATTTAGAAACTGGAGAGTGAAAAGTTCTCTAATCCAAACCGCGATTGACATTGATTTTATGCTGTTTTTTAGTTTTCCAGGCTTCTATTTGATGCATAATGAAAAATGGCATTAAACGGGTTATATTAAGTATCTATATTTTCAGGTATTCGCTGTATTTGTTCGAACAGT
The DNA here is from genome assembly GCA_031269465.1 of Clostridiales bacterium. Taxonomy (GTDB): domain Bacteria; phylum Bacillota; class Clostridia; order Lachnospirales; family WQUN01; genus JAISWZ01. The sequence goes on from JAISZB010000006.1 coordinate 43,648, forward strand.
TCTTTTGAGTCCTGCTCAAGCTTCAAAAGAAATTTAGCGTGCGCTCGATCACTGTATAGCAGCCAACTCGAGCAAGCAAAAAACGCCCTAACGCAACCTTCAAAGTTGCGTTAGGGCGGGCGTTAAGTTTGCTCTAATTATACATCTCTGACTTCTTGCATGCCTGCGCCTGCTCTTTTCGCACATCTATGCAGGCCGCTCGCTTCACTTGTGCGAGGAGCTTGCGGTTCGAGGCTTGCAGGCGCCATCCTGTAGATTCAATTCAACTCTCTTTTCTCCGCGCAACAGCTTCGGCCCGTTTCATAACCGCCGCCGCTATAGCCTTGCGGCGGGCTTCATCAATAACCTTAGAGCGCAAAAATATCTCAGCAATCTCCAGCTCGGCGCCTTTTAAAGCTTCTGCTTTGAACCAGCTCAAATCCGAAACAAGCCTAAGCTGCTCTTCGCGGCTTTCGCTAAACGGCCGGCATCTCCTTTGACCGCCAATATCGAGAGAGCTGCGCCAAAGCGACGCGCCGCAGTCGAATATCGGCGCGAACCCAACCCATTCCAGCGTGTCTGAGTTGCGGATGAACCAGAAATTGTTGAAATGCCTGTCTTTCGTTCGCAATGATGCAGTCGGGCGTGAGCATTTTATCAAGTTTCAGACTGAAAGCCCTGCATTCCGAGCGAGTTGCAGCAACGTAGGAAATGAGTGAAATCTGAAACGGGATCTTTTAGCATTTGGTCGAGAAATATTTTCCAGGCGGAAATTAATTCTGTTTAGGCGGAAAGGGAATTTTCGCATGCACAAAGCGGTTCTCCGCCTTCGAAGCTCAATGTGTAGGGGACGTTGTCAATCCCCAGCCGCCGCATGATCGCGCTTGCGACGGCCTCGTTGTACGGCTCCTGCAGCCACGGCTCGCTTCCGCCCTTGACGAGTTTGCGCTTGCCGCCTGCGATAATCCGCTTCTTCCTCAGCCATCCCTCGGAGGCATTGTCGGGAGACATCAAATTTATGCGCTTTCTATCAGCGGGTTCACGCCCGAACAGCATTTCGCCCACGTCGAGAGAGAAGTTGTTTTGAAAGAAATTAACATCCGGCCAGCTTGCCGCAGACCCTTTGGAGCGAAGCCAGTAATGGTCGGAAAGGCTTAGAGCGCAGCATTTAAGAATCAGGTGCTCAGTTGATTCCCGACCCAAACGGGTGTATAAGTCGCGTATTCCAGCGCGGCTCGCAGGGATGGAGCGATGTCTCAGCCAGTCGTTCAGCTCGTCAAGGGCGATGCCGCCCTTCATCGACTGAACGCCGAGCGGAACGCGAGCAGCGCAGTGAACGGCCCCAATATCAAAGATTGCGACTGCGGACTCGTTGATTTCAACGTCCATAACATCTATATTCTTGTGCATTAACGTATAGTTCATCACCGCGCTACTTCCTTTCGGGCTGTCGAGCTAATTGAATGCTCCGTTTCCAACGTTTCGCGTTTTTCCTTTTCACTCTAGCACTGATGCAATCTTCGAGGCAAATCTCTCCGTCAAGGGCGTGCAGACGCTTGTCCAGGACTTTATACGATGCCGGAACCTCCTCATGCGAAAAGTCGCTTCGGCGCTGCGAATCGCCGTACCTGCAACTATGCAAGGACATATATGACATGACCCAAGCTAAGATTTCACAATATATGATATGAGACGCCTGTTTTGATGCTTGATTATACGGCGTATCATTGAGCCGCCTAATAAAATGAGCAAACTCTATAAAGACCTGCCGCTTCGGCTTATTGATGTTTTTACGCTTGCCTAATATGGCGGGGGAAGGGCTTTAAGTGCCAATGCCGTTTTCCGTCTCGGCGAGTTCCGCATTCAGCGTAGAAATGACCGTCTTTGTTCTCGTTGCTTGCTGCTCGCAGCTCTTGCCCATGTGCGTGTAATCCTCACGGGTCAGCACGACGCCCTATCAGACTTCATGCAGAGATTGCTTGCAAAGCACGATCTTTGCAAGTTCCTCTTCTCTGCCCGGAATGTCGGCCTTTACTCGCTCAGACCGTTCGAAGGCCTCGTCTGTCTGGCAATAAGCTCCGTACAAGAAACATCAGGACATGCCGTCTGTTTCGCTGCATGTGTGAGAGCTGCCTATGTATCCTCGCTGCAAACGCGGCAGCGGAGCATGACGCCAATCCTCGCGCCTGTACATAGCGGCTTCGCTTCGAGGATATTTGAGTTGCGTCACTTATGCCTTTACTTCGCTTGCAGTCCGCAGAGGAAATAACGTCGAGGCCGTTGTCAAGGAAATCAAAACTGAACGAGTGGAGATATGAGTTTTCCTTCGCCCATTCTTCGATTTCCAGCGCTTCATTTTCCGGCATGCTCCGCAAGCTCATGAGAGCAGATCAAAAACAATCCTCGCGCTGCTCGGCAAAAGGCGAGGCTTACGCCATAGATGAAAGCGGAAATTTCTCTTTTCTCGGTGAATGATGCGTCAGCATTGACGAACTGCCTTGCTGCAAGCCGAAAACGGAGCGTCAACCCGCCAAACGAAACGTGTAGCCGCTGCCGCTCTTGAAAATGGCGCCAAGCCCTCGAACGAGGGCGTACAGCCGCCGCGTCATTTCGCCGCCGCAGGTCTTCCTGCAACTGATGATTTCGAGGATGTAGCCCTCTAAACAGCCAGTTGACATTTCCTCTGAGAATTTTCGGAACTGTTCCGACAACTACTCTATTTGCATTATTCACCAGTCAAAAGAGTAAAATTCTTGCAGAAAAGTTCAAAATCGAAGGGAATGTATGTTTAAACTTGCAAAACTTATCAATCCATTTATATAATTCTTAGATTGTGTATTTGTTTTAATAAATCATATGGATAAATATGACAGAACTAACGACAAAATTAGTCAAAATGACAGTCTCTTTGCAAGCCGACGGAACAGCTATGAATTTTCCAAACAGCCGCCTCCAATCCTTTACCCTGCAGGGCGCTCTATATGTCTACCGAAACATTGCGCCGAATTGCCTGCACGCCATTTGCGCCGCGTTCCGCCCTGATATAAGCGCCACAGGCAGCCCGCCCGGAGTCGTCATGCGGTGCCCGGCAAAGTATACACCCTTGATGTTCTCCAAAAATCCGGGATAATTTTGCGGTTTGTCTCCTTTACTCATGCCGCCCATCCACGAGCCGCGATAGGCGCCTGTATAGCGTTCATAGGTGAGGGGAGTGGCGACTCTGACCACTTCGATTTTGCCTTCAGCTTGGGGGTATTTTGCGCAAACAGCGAGGCTTATCTGATCCGCCAATACCTGCTTTTCAGCTTCGTAACGACCCTCATCCCTGGCTTCTTTCCAGAAGTCATCGCAGTTGTTATGCGGCGGATACCCCTGCCTTTAGGCATGAGGAGGAAGCCGCATGCTTCTTTCTGTCAGCGTTGCTTTTCGCTTCTCCAGAGGCTTTGGCTTCTTACAGCTGATTCCCGCAGACAGCTTTGTTCCGTCCAACGTGCGGACACCAAAGCTTCCGCTTGATCGCCTCCCGAAAATGAAGCCTTTGCGTCCGTCCGTCATCTGAACCCTGGAACAATTGAAAGTCAAATGCATATTTTGGAGATTGATTCAATTTCCTCTTTCTTCCTTTGTTGATAGCAGCCTTATGGATCTGGCGATTGCGCTTTCCTGCGGCTTTCTGCATTTAGATAGCATCCAATGGAATGGATTTTGGATTCCCGCCGGTGCATCTCGCATCTAGAGCGTGATCTTTTTCCAATCCATTTCTGATTCTTGTGTTCTTTGTGATGTAGCCGTATGTCATACCCGCATTCGAATAATCTTCCTTTAGCCTGTTATAGAAAGCCCAACGCATAATCCCCATAAATGCGGCGTCTCTGAAAGATTGCCCTCTCTTGAGATTTAGTTTCAATTTGCCAGCATCGGCAGTCGTTGTGGCAATCCTCGCATAATGCGGCTGGGTTGTTCGGAGCATCGCCTCCTACTTTGCGGCTTTCTATATGATGGACGTTCAGTATGCGGTTCTTGCATCCTTTTCTGCCGTGGCATGCATGTCCATCGCGGACCAAGACATATTCCCTTGCATTCCAGAAGCCCATCTGATCTCCTTGCTGATAATTCTTTCCTGATACAGCGGGATTTTTGATTTTCTGAATATCGAAAGCTGCAACCTCTACAACTATCTTTGTGATCGGCAATATCTTATGTACGTAGGATACTGTTTTAATATGCGTCTGGATTTTGTTCTCTATAGAAGGAGCCAGCCAGCCTTTATGCTTCGAGCGGACGCGATTGTTGAAGCGGGGTTTGCGATGGCGCGTTTTCCTATTGCGCCTCGCGCGTCTGAATGCTCTTCTCGTCGAAAGCAGGTCGACTATATCAGTCCTCAATTTTACTTCAGCGGCGTACAATTCTTCTTTCTCCGCAGTCGCGG
>JAISZB010000087.1 GCA_031269465.1 Clostridiales bacterium
TTCGATTTTAAAGCGTATTCCGTACAGTTCTATCATTTGCTTTGCGCCGGGCTGCAAATTGTTCGAAGCGAGGGCTGTTTTCCTTCCACCGGCCCCGACTGCCGGGACGAATTTCAGCATTGCATGGTTTTTGCCCCGGAGAAGATTCTTTTCATAATAATGCACTGTTTCATTCGCTCCATATATGAAGACTTCCATGCTTTTAAAGGATTCTAGATTGGAGAAAAGCCCGGCGGGCTTGATCTTGGCTCCTTTTATTCCGGGCCCGCCCGGTTTTCCCGCGCGCCCGGGGGCGGGTTCATAGGCGGCGCTTCCGAGATTTGCGCGCGCTGCTGCGCCGGCCGCCCCGCCGAACGCTCTCTCTGAGATCAAAAAGGCCGTTTCGGACATGAAATGGCGATCAAGCGCGAGAAAGCAGCCTATTCCCATGGATGCGGCCAGAATCCCGGCATCTGCGGCCATGCGGGCTATGCGCGCCGATTCGCCGCCCTTATCGGCTTTCTTCTTTTCGACGCTGTGCTTATCGGATTTGCCGCCCTTGCCGCCTTTTTTGCCTTTGTCGCCTTTTTTGCCTTTGCCGCCTTTTTTGCCTTCTGAGTCACTATCATTATTATGTATAAATTCATCAGCCACAGTGGCAGCCGCCTCATGGCAGCGGTCTATATTATGTACATCAAGTGGGTTGGAGCCGGCTGAGAATTTTCTGATCATGCCGCTGATCTTAGTATGGAGCTCGATTATTATGGGAGCTGAGAATAATTTCAGCGGGCTCCCCGCAGCGAGGCCCATGCATCCGAACATATGCCCGCGTATGAATCCAGGCTTCGAAGAATCCCCGGAATCCCGGCGTATGGCTGCGGCTCCGGGCGCCTTCCCGCCTTCCTTGCCTTGGCTGGCGCCATCGACAAGCAGGATGAACCTGCCGCCGGCTTTACATGCAAGATGGGATTCAGGCGGCATTTTGAGCCGGCGAATCCCCGCATTCCATAAATCGCAGGCGGAGCTTCTAAAAAATCCCGCTGGACTGCAACAATATAGCGGATCAATATTGAGTTCTCTTATAATTGAAGCCGATCCTCCGGAATCCGAAACTGCAATGATGCCAACCACAAAAACTGCAAAGCGTCCAAAAGTAGCTTTGTCGAAATTCGCGAAGAATATCGTTTATAAAGTTCAGAGTCATCTGATTCTAGGTTCGACGAATTCCATCCTGCCGCGTGTGGCACCGTCGCTTGCCTAGCCAACCCTCCTTAATACTAATATTATGCAATTCGGGAATATTATAAAGGATAATAGGCAGAAATACAATAGTTTTATGACATTAGCTAAATTAGACGCAATAATCCAATAATTGTAAATAAACTCCTGACTGTCAAGTTTCTAAAAAAGTTTGAAATTCCCACCAAACTGCCCCTTGTCAAGGTAGTATTGTGAAGTTTTACCGTAGGGAAAAGTTCACAATACTACCTTTTGACAAGGGAACAATGATATAATGGCATAAGGTGATTGACTAACCGCAGTTAGGCATATCCCCTTAACTACCCAAAATCACACTTGAAAACACCACGAACACAGGGGATAGATGTAGACATTTAGGCATATACAAACCCGCTTATATCAAAGCTTTCAAAGCGCGAAAATGGGGTAGGCAATATAAAATCATTACCGCCCTCGCCATTTCGGAATTTTTTTCTAAATTCGCGTTAAACGATTGACAAATGGGAATTTTTCTGCTATAATATAATAGGTAAATAATATGGGTACGTTTTTGAAATTCACCCTTGTAAAATTCATTAAATGGTGGTAAAATATTAGGTATAAGGAAAGGGTGGTGAGCGTGTTTGAAAAAATTAAAGATTTACCTTGATACAAGTTTCATAGGTTACCTCTATCAACCCACTATGCCGAAAGAACAAGCTGACACACGCCAGCTCCTCCACCTAATAAAACAAGGCAAATATTCTGTGTGCATTTCTGATGTTGTTGTCGGTGAACTAATGAAAACTGGCAATGCGGAAGTGAAGTCTATCTTGCTGAATTACTTAGCAGAGATTGACTATACTATAATTGAAACTTCTGACGAAGCGCGGGATATTGCTGAAACAATAAAATCACTTGGCATATTGACAGAGAAAAGCCACGATGACTGTTTGCATATCGGCAACGCGATGTCAAATGATTGTGATGTGTTGGTGTCGTGGAATTTCAAACATTTAGTGAATATTGACACAATACAGGGCGTTAGGGCAATTTCAGATTTGAAGAATTATAAAACATTAAATATTGTGCAACCTACAATGCTGATACAGGGAGGCGAAAAGTAATGTCAATACAGGAAGTATGGGAAATCAAAGAACAAATTAGTAAAGAAACAAGCGGCAAAACAACACAGGAATTGCGGGATTTTTTCAAGCCGTCTTTGGACGAATTTAACTCCGAAATTGCGAAAATCAGAAAGCAAAAACTTGCGGCAGTATAATTAAAAACTTTATCCAAAGGTATTGACAAGTAACGGCGGCAATAAGTCCGTCTATATATACGCAAAAAATGAATTTATATAACACATTAGGCGGTTATTCTCTTTTGGGGAATAGCCGTCTTTTTGCGTGGTTGGGGAGGTCGGTGCTATAAAAATTATTCCGCAAAAATGGTGAAAAAGGCAATAGGCAAGGCGGCAATTCATAGCCGCGAACATCGGGAGAGGCTGTCCCGATGTGGTAACAAACATTATTTTACAAGGAGGAATTTTCAGTTATGAAAAAGTTTTTAACTTTATTTTTGGCGGTTCTGATGGGCTTGTCGGTGGTGAGTGTGACATCATTTGCAACAGAGGTTGAAACCATTACAAAAGCAGGAGATACCGCAAGTTTTGGCAGCTACTATGGCAAACCCATAGAATGGCAAGCGTTAGCGGTTGACGCAACCGCTCAAAAAGCGTTGCTTGTTCCCAAAGAAATGGTTGGCTATCGGTCATTTAATGACATTGGCGAAGGTGTGACTTGGGAAAACAGCAGCATTCGCAAATGGCTGAATAATGAGTTTTACAACACGGCATTCAGCGAGCAGCAAAAAGCCTTTATCCTTGAGTCTGACCTCGAAAACAAGGCAAATTCAGAATACAATGTGGGCGGCGGGGCAACCACAAAAGACAAGGTGTTTTTGCTGTCCATTGACGAGGCGGCAAAATATTTTTCGGGCGACGATAGCCGTGTTGTAAAAGTAAATTTTACAGAACAGCAAATAGCCGGCATAGCGCAAGACCTCGCAAACCGTAGCAATGCGAAATATACCGTCACCTCTGCCGACGCAATAAGTGAATTAACATCATACAACGGAACAACGGATTGGTGGTGGTTGCGCACATCGGGCAGGGAATTGACGAGAGTGCCGGCAATAAGCCATTCAGGTTCAGTTTATACTGTCGGCAATGAAATTGGAGAACCTTATGGCGGCGCGCCCTGCAATTTGGGTGGATATTTCTGAACCTTTAATCGGTTCAGATTGGGCAACGGCGAAGCTTGAAAAAGCGGACGAATTAGGGCTTATCCCCGACACGCTTAAAGGCGCGGACTTAACCAAACCTATCACACGCGCGGAATTTGAGGCGGTGTCGGTAAAGGCATATGAAAAATTAGGGAACACAACCGCAATTCCTGTTGTCAATAATCCGTTTACCGACACAACCGATATTGAGGCATACAGGCGTACAACGTCGAAATTACCACAGGCGTGTCCGCGACGGAATTTGAGCCGAACACCTTATTAAACCGCGGACAGGCGGCTACTATGCTTACTCACGTATTCAAGCGCGTTGCATTGTCTGGATAGACTATCCAAACGGACGGACAATTCAGCCTTACCTACACAAAACCCGCCACCTTTGCGGACGATAGCGATATTTCCGATTGGGCGAAGGACAGCGTATATTTTATGGTTGCAAACGAGTCTCGATGTTGCGGAGCGTAAACGGCGGCGCGAAAAACGCGCCGCCGTTGCTGTGTTCACCTATCCCGCCCGCGCTTCTTTTGCGGCGGTCTTTCCGCTCGTATAATCTGCTCCACTTCGCGGCGTATGACTTCAACCTTTCCGGTTTCCTCTTTCAGCGTTTTATATTCGCCGTTCAGCATGGCTTTTTTAGATAATAACTCCGCTTGCTCGGCTTGCCACTTCTTAACGGGCGAGGATTTTTGGGTCTTTAAACTTAACCGGGCAATCCATTAGCTAAATAAAGCCATGATGTAGAAATAATCGATTAATATTTTATATTTTTGTGCAAAACGTCTAATGATAAATCCATCTCAAATATTGGCTGATAGTTGCCGGTTGTAGTATAATAAGCCTAAATACACTAATATAAGCCGACAAGAGGCTGACAATGCATGGCATGCGACACAGCTGCAACAGATAGCCTGTTTGAAGAATTGAGCCGCAGATTCAAGAGCTTGAACCAGCATTCAGAGAAAAACGGCGCCGTCCTGCATATCAAAGGAAGAAGGCCCGGCGCGTCCGGCTGCGGTCGTCGCGGCGAAGACGCGGTGATCCGCGAATGCATCGAGAAGGCTGTCCTTGCGGGGCAAACCGACGGAATCCCCATCGCTGCAGGTCCGCGCAGATAAGATTCAAACGCCGCGCCTGCGGGCGCGCTTTCAATGAAGAAATCGCGGGGCTGGATTCAAGGCGCCGAATTTCCAAAGGCATGGAGCGTTTTATCATGGAAAGCCTTGGGTCGTCCTCTAAGGGCGAAATTTCCAGGCGGACCGGTATAAGCGCTGCTTCCGTGGCGGATATTGCGAGACAGTACTCCGAACGCATGAAAAGCGATATTGTTTCAGGAAAATCCGCATGCCTCTCTATGGACGGGCTGTACATACCAAATAAAACTGGATATTATTGGGTTCTAAACGACATAAGCCATCCTGATGGCGCGAAAAATATAATGATAGAAATAGGAAGAAAAAAAGAAGATGCTGTACTTTATTTTAAAAAATTTCATAATTTGGAATCAGTTGAAGCAGTCTGCATAGATATGTGGGAGCCGTAAAAAAAAGCCGCAGATATAGCGATTCCGGATGCAGACGTATGCATAGATCCCTTCCGCGCAACAGAAAACGCATCCAAAGCCTTAAATGATATTAGAAAATCTACTTATTTCCAGCTCTGAATAAAACGGTATTTTGGATATATTATCATATAACATTAATATATATTATTTAAGATATATAAAATCATTTTAACATAATTCAAAAATTAGTTTGAATTTCAGAATATATATTAGGCGGGTTGGCGAATAATCATCCTGCTCAGGTCGGATCCTTGGAAAATCTTATAAAAAATAAGATATTTGCTGTACATCCTTCCAAATTATGCTATAATATACAGGAAACAGGCGCATATTGGATGGAGGCGGCATTTACGGGCAAGCAAAGGCATGAAAACGACATGGCTGCCGGATCAAATGAATCTCAAAGCCCTCAAGCCGACGCGGATATTCCGGAAAGCTGCGGACCTTCAGATGCAGTTTCCGCACAGGGGGAAGACAAGGATAAAAAAGCCGGGAAATCCAGGCAGACCGACAAAAAGGAAGCTTATGCCATAAAAGGCGGGAAACCCGTTTGCTAGATTTGCTTTTAATTATAATAAGGCGCTTTTTTCCAGCGCTTATAGAAAACATAAAGAATATAATCGATCCGGTGGATTCTCGCTTGAAAAAACTGGATTTACATATATCGGCGGGAATTTTAGCTGCAGTTTGCCATATTGAGTCCCTCAGGGCGATGAATCAAGCCTTGGACGCTCCCGCAGCTGCGTCGGCGGCCGCCGCGCTTTTGGATTTGGATCCGAATTCCGCCGGAATCTGCAGCTCGGCTCCCAGGCTTTGAACAGCATGCTCGGAGCCGCTGAAGCGGAAGATCCGGCGGATATTGCGGGAACAATGCGCAGGCGGCCCTTGCCCGCGCCCGTTTTCCAGGGCGGCGGGATCAACGGGGCGCGGCGGCCGCCCGCCGGCGGGGCCAAGCTCCTCGGCGAGGCGATCCCGCTGAAGGGCGTGGAGGCCGCTGAGGAGCCCTTTGAGGGGCTCGCCCGCGACTATCCCTTCCAAACCTTTAAGAAACGCCGCTCCAAGAAAAAAGAAGCGGTTTCCATAGAATTCGAAGCCGTCGCGCTTGAAGCCAAGCTGCTTTTGCAAGGCGGAGCCGCAGTTTCCATTCGCGCTGAATTCATGCAGAGCGAGGATAATTTTTCGCTTCTCCGCAATCGCCCGCCCGAGGCGGGGATGAAAGCGGCGCCCGTCAAAAGCGGGAGTGCGGGCCCGAGGCTTTCGGCAAGCTGGCGGGCAAGCCGCATAAATCGTTCCCTGGAGAGGTTTTCGGCGCCGCGATGGACAGCCCTGCGCCTGCGAGCCTGCCATGGATAAATGCATCGAGTGCGGCTAGCTTTCCGCAGCCGGATTCAAAGGCTCTGCGCCCGCTGCCGCGCAAAAAATCGCCGAAGACAGGGGCAAACCTGAAAAGCGCAGCGTGGAATTTACAGAAAAGGACAAAAATGGCGCAGTTTATACATGCTGCTTTGAGAACGGAGCCGAATTCGGCGAACTTAATGCAGGCATATCGGAATTAAGGCTGTTTGATCCCGCCCATCCGAAAGGCCATGAACATCCCTCCGCTTTCACCGCCGACATGGCTATATCCAAGAAATTCCGCCCTATATTATGCAAAGCCGGAAGAAACAGATGGAAAATTGAGAAAGGGGGCTTCAACTCCCAAAAAACGGAGGCTGCAATGCTGTGCGCATTCAGCAGAACCCTGCGCACACAAAGGGCGCACTATCTTCCCTTCCAAATCGGGCGCGCCATTTGCCAGCTGCTCCTGAGCGCCCGCAGTCTTTTGAAAGAGCTTGAATTGTCCCAAAAAGCGCTGTTTCATCGCCTGCCAGGCGAAATTTTGGGGGCCGCTTTGTCCAAAAGGCGGATCAAGCGCGTATATTCGCAGCCTGAAACTTTCGCATTCGCAAATTCTAACTATAATGAACCCGGCTTGGATCCAGGGGCTGAGAATTCGGGAAAGGCCGCCTAGGCGCGCTTAGCCGGCAAAAAGCCTGGCGGCATAAAAATTAGGCTTAACCAAAAATCAGAATACATAATTATTTAATGATAAAACTATGCCTTGAAACGCTTTATGGCGATACATTTGTTCAATTATATTATTTGGAATGAAGTTTCTTCGCCGAACTGAACCATTCATCCCCCCTAGGATTTTGGAACGCCAAAATGAAGTTGGCGGGGCAAGTTGTCTTGAGACTTTAGTTGAATAAGTTCGATTAATTATTTGAATTATGCAAAATAAAACCATATGTTTTAAAATATATAAATTAATTGCACATCCAAAATTCGTTTTATTCAGAGCTGACTTATTTCGGCTAGAAAGAAGAAAACAAAAAGGCGAAAAAAGACCCGTATCTCTCCGCAAGCTCTCTTTTCAAGCTTTCCGGCGCAGAACCCGGCAGGCTGGAGTCCTACTTGGGCAAAAGCGATGTTTTGGCCAACGCCTGCTTCTCTTATCAGGAGATTTTATATTTCTACAAAATTGAAGGCTACAATGAAGTTGCAGAATACATATTAAATTGGATTATAGATGCATCTGAATTAAACATATCTAACTTTTTCTCTAAATTCGACAAATCCGTGATAAGCGAACCGATAAGCCCGTTAAAGGCGTTCGCCGCTTCAGGCGCTTCTTCCATGAATAAATCGGTAGCTGTTTATTTTTTCCATTGATTTTGATCTCCTTTGATTTTTTCTTCTGCAAACTGCAATTTCTCGACATCTCGCTCAAGACCTTTTTGTACTAGCCTGCTTTTTCTCACAATGGGCAGCATTCTTTTTTCCTGCTCGCGCTCAAAGTCGATAATTGGCTGAGTCATTAAAGCTATAAGGGCGGACTTGCGTTCTCCCGAGTCCGCTACAATGACGCTGTAAAGATTAAGGGGTTCATACCATCCATCCCCGCCTTTTATTCTGTAAGCGCCTTTCACACATATTGAAAGAGCGGCAAGCGCGGCACTGGCAGGCATATCGACAGATTGTCGCAATTGCTCGCCTACAGCGCAAACGTAGTCCTTTATGGCATTCGGCAATGCCGCTACAGGGAAGCCGGGCAATTCAACTTTTCCCAAGGGCTTGGGCAACTTCCAAGAGGAATTCGCGTTTAAATAAGCTATCTTATCATCCATTTCATCCGCCTCTCCATGCAAGCCATGCAAACAATGACATTTTCCCGTTTGTTTAAAACAGGCCTTTCCTTGAAACATACAGCTAAATGTTGTATAATAATCGCAAATTCCGGTTTATCGAACGGGGGGGATTTAACCCCGCCGTTTGCATCACAACTCCAATCCCCGCGCCAGTGTTTTCTCGTGCTTCGGTTCGTCCGCCCTCAAGGTTTTCTCCACATTTCGGTTGATTGCTTCAACCTCTTTGACCTGCTCTTTCATTAGGCGATACTCCGTATTCAGCCCGCCTTTTTCCATGCGGAGTGCTTCGCGCTCGTCGCTCCATTTTTTGAGCGGCTGGGATTTTTTCGACTCGCTGTCTTTCTGCAAAACATCTTTCAGATAACGCTCGGCGGTGGCGAACAGGGTCAGCTCCATTCGGTTGCTGCCGTAAAATTCATTCGCGATAACAAGTGCTTTTTGCGCCCGCTTTCCCGCGCCGAAGCCCGGCTGCTTTTTCGCAACTTCGTACTGCTGCGCGTTGTACCGGCTGTTGATCTTGCGGTATTTCTTGAAGTTTTCGCACTGCTCGATATGCTTGTCAAGCGTTTTCAGGCGGCGGTCGATGTGCTTCAGCCTGTCACCGATGGCGAATGTCTCTCAATCATTTTGCTCATCTTATCGTTCTTGCAGGGTCGGCGGCGCGGGATTCTCAATTTCCTCTTTCAGCCAATCCTTCAAGTGATTCAGCTGCGCCCGGATTTGCCGCAACTGCTTATTGCTGACTTCGATTTCACGGTTGATGTTGCCCCGGTCTATGTGTATGCCTTTGCGCTCCATTTGGGAAATGGTCGGTATTTGCTCTGTGCCCTGCCGCTCGTAGGAGCGGCGGTCAAGAATACTATCCTTGGTTTGTACTCCCGCAATGTGCAAAGCGGTGTTGGCATACGCCGCCCATGCCCTGCGCCATTGCTCGGCTTTGCCGTGGCCGTTCCAGCCGGTGGTATCGGTGCGGTGCGCTGTACGCTGAGAAGCAATGTTGCTCGCATCCACCGCGTAATACGAGATTTCTCACGCGCTAAAATCTCCATCATCAATCGGTTGGCAAGTGCCGACGCGATGCCGTGGCGGCGATTCAGGCAGAACATTGATTCCGATTCGCCTCAGGATCTCGAAATCGTCACAGGCTCCCGCCATACCCGCTGCGTTGCCGTCCATATATTCGACTGTCACCAATGTTTCCGGCACGTCGCAAAATTCAAAACCATCCCGGTAAAAATCGTCAGGAGTACAGTTCAAGTCTGTCGCAAGCTGTGACTGCACGATACGCAATATTTCCTGTTTGGTCAAATTAAATCACCTCTGATGAACGGCTCCGACTTTTCCTCGCTGACAAGAGCGTGATACTTCTCCGGGCGGCGGTATGCGTTGCCATGAACCTCGCGCCGACGATAATCACGAAGTTCGTCCATTGGAAAACGCGCCATATAGATTCCCTCGGCTTCACCCGCTTCAATAATCAAGGCGTCCCGTGAGCCGCTTTCTTCCGGTCGATACGCTATCCCGTCAAATGCGGAGGAATGACCGTTGCAATCTGGTTGACCGTGCGGATAGTTTACGGTTGCAATACCCACCATGTTTTCATAAGCGCGCGCCCGAAGCTGCGACAGGCGGTTAATCTCCATCGGGCAGGCGTTTGGGACAAGTATGACTTCCGCGCCTTTCAGCATGAGTATTCTCGCGCTTTCGGGAAATTCGCGGTCGTAACAAATCATCGCGCCGATTTTAACCGTTCCGTTTTCCGTATCCAAATCAGCAGTATAAAAATCATCACCTGCGGTAAGCTGCGCCTCCGCAGGGTCAAACACGCAAGTATGGACTTTTGCGTATCGCAGAATAATCTCGCCGTGGCGGTCGATAACAGCGAGGCTGTTTCGTTGCGAAGGGTCGTACTTTTCTAAAAATGTTATACCGATGGCCATGCTTTGCTCTTTGGCAAGTTCTCTAAACCGGGCGATATAGTCGCTATCAAGTTCGATAGCGGCCTTTTCGGCTACGTTGCGTTCGGGTGTGAGTGCATATCCGTTGTTCCACATTTCGGGGAACAATGCAATGTCCGCGCCCATTTGCTTTGCTTTTTTGCAATATTCAAGCCCTTTATACATGTTTTCTTCTTGTGCGCTTGTGGTAAGTAACTGTAATAAAGCCACATTAAAATAATTCATAATACGTTTTCCTCCAACCATTTCGCAACGACGTCATCATCACAATCGCCGCAGATGTAATCGGCGACGGTTTTAGCCTCGTCGATGGCGTTTGCGACGGCTACGCAGACACCGCAGTCCCGCATTATTGCATTTCGCTTTCATGCGCCTTTGTTCATTACCATTGGTGATAGTATAATCGGTAGTTGACTTAACAGGATGCGATCGAGACCATATACAACATTTTGTGTCAGCGCTCCGATTCTTTTCGGAAAACAACCGGAGAACTCAAAACCGTTGGCATTCTTGACTTGGCCCAATTCGTCAACTATTTATTATACTATCACCTTACCATTAGAACTTCATTTTCAGAAACCTCCCAATATAAAGCTTTAGCGTCGCACCGGATATTGCATCGCGGATTTTTGGTGCGTTCTGGAACCTTGAAATTATTTCGCCGACCTTACGAGTGCCGAAAAAGCTCATCGGAAGCTCAAAAACGTGCGCGTAGCAGCCGAGAATCAGGTTTATATCCAGCTTTTGGCTCATGTACAGCAGCATATGCGACCTGAACGCTACAATCAATGTCTGGAACATATACAAAGCAATTACACCGATTGAGATAATATGCAAGCTACGCTCAAGCATATTGGGCAGGATTTCGTCCATCATCACCTTGAAATAGAAAGACGCACCGATTCCCAGCACCGTATACACCAGCGACGCCAAAGATATTGAGCGGCAACTTGAAGAACCGCTGACAGATACTTTTTGTTTCGTCGCCTTTCTCAAAGCTTTGTGTAGGTACTAAAAATAAGGACGCCTCTCCACTCTTTGAAGAACTCTTCCAGAGTGATTTTGCGTATCCCCTTAGCCGGATCTGCGATTATCACTTGCTTTTCGCTGATTTATGTATAACCACAAAATGCAGAAGCGAACCGTCTACCACAACATGCGCAATACAGGGCAACGGGAAGGGTGTAAAGAATGCTTCTTTGATACCCTTGACACCTTTTGCGGTAAAACCCAGTTGCTCTGCCGCCTTAATTACTCCTACTGCGTTCGTTCCCTGCTTATCCGCACCGGCTGCCTCACGGATGCGCGACAGCGGAGTCTTTAACCCATAGTGTCGTGCCGCAGTAGCCAAACACGCCGCCGCGCAGTCCGTGATGTCATGCTGACGGATGCAGGGGTAGGATTTGAGTACGCTATTTATTATGAGTAAAATGATTCTCATTATGATCGATTTATTTTGATGAGTGGTATCTCTGTTGTTATTGACAGAGTAAATAACATACGACGGGCAGTTGAATACAGGACAATTTAACGCCCATTACATAATGCGTTAACTGGTGTTTTGTGAAGTACACAAATGTAACTTTGCTTAATTGGAATAAGTTGCAAATGTCGAATTGCGCTGAATAATTGAATAAATTACAATCGCTCTCCAAGTCAAAATTTAATGATATTTTTTTGCTGAATCAAATCGAATTCGACAAAATATCAACTTAAAATTGATTTAATTAAATGAAATTTAATTTAATCTGCCTGCTGTTGTAAATATTTGCGCGTCTGCAAAGCTTCTTATCCGGTGTACAACTGAGATAAGGAGATGATTATATGAAAACCCACAGCGACGCGCCGAGCGAAGAAGAATTGAGGAAAAGGCTGGGGCGCAGGCCCGTCCCTCCCG
>JAISZB010000093.1 GCA_031269465.1 Clostridiales bacterium
GCTCTGAATTATTGTATGTGATGTTTTTGATCTGTGATACAGAAAAAGCCTGTATAACTTTCGCCAGCATATAATTATTTTACAACTTTATTAGATGTTTTAAGTTAATGCCCTGTAAAATTTGACCTTAATATTCTTAGAATCGCTTTAAAATCCAAATATGCTGATGTGCAGTCAAATGTAACGACCTACTTGAATCGTTGCGACGAATGGGCGGAAGCCCGAAAAGAGCAAAAGCGGAAAAAGAGATCGAGAGCGCCGCTTCAGAAAACTTCCGCGCTAAAAAGCGCCGCTCAAGGGAGGAAGCAGAGTCGGCGAAGAATAGCGCGGCGGTAGAGTCCGGGGACAAACAGGCTTGTTATGCCGATAAAATCCTCCATCCGTTAAATCAAGCAATGAATTGCCTTTTATCGGCATAAAAGATCGCGAGCCTAAAACTGAGGGAGATCGCGGCAATGGACGTAAAGCCGCGCATGAGCCTGCTCGGGAAACTGAGGCAGCCGCCCCTTGATGGACGCAGCCTGCAAGCCCTGCAATTAGCACAGTGAGCGTTTCCGCCGCAACTGCCCTCTGGACGGGCGCCTGCCCTGCGCCGCCAGGGGCGTCGGAATCCCATGTCCTCCGGCAACGCGTACAGGATCGCGAGGAAATACGCCGGGCCGACGCTCCAAACGCCCCGGGATTCCCTTGGCATGTTCCGGCTGCAGGCATTTGCGCCTGCGCGGACGCCGAAAAGAAGCGAAGCTAAATGGAGCCAGTCGCCGATCCCGAGGATCGGCCCCACACGGAGAACGAAGGGATCCAGGGGTGTACGGGGCAATGGAGAGAAGGCTGATTGGCCTTTGATGAAATGCATAATGCAGATGTTTCTCACCTGTAGCGCTTTTAAATTAGGCGTTGAGAAAACAATCGGCATTATATGGAGTGCGAGTTGGGCTGCTTCAAGGCCCCGGTTCTCCAGCTGGAAAAAAGCTGCCCCGGGATTAAGACGACTTCCGCCATGGACAGCCTGTACGCTGATCAGCCTGCTGCAGACTTCATAGAAAAACGCAGGCATAACTGCACAGCTAGACCGCAGAGCGGGAAAGCCCCTCAAATAGCAAAGAATAACTACGAGGCGAAGGGCGGGTGCGTGGAAGTCGAAAGGTTCTCGCTCTTCCGAAGGGAGAATGAATGCGATGAATCGCCTGCAAGGTTCAATGCGCATACAGGCCTGAAATTATATGCAAAGGCCATGACATGTCTGGCATTTATATGCAGAAGTCGGGCAGTTTTCGCATTTCCATGCACAGCTAGCATCAAAATATCATCCGGACGCATGGCGGTTGAGGCCGCAGTCCTTGGAAGGAAGTGGCGGCACGTTGAAAACGAAGGCTTCAAGAGCCGGAAGATGCAAATGCATCCCGCCCGTAGATCTGACAGGAATCCCAAAGCCATGAAGGCGCGCCAGCGCTCGGTTCAAATGGCGCGCTGCATTCTGCAACTGCCCCGCCGCCACTCCGAGGCGATCCACGTATTCAAGCGCGCGTCCAAAGACTACAACAAAATGCTGAAATCCAAGTTTTCCTGCTCTCACATACGCTTGTATTGCGGAGAAGCCGATTCAGGAGGCCTCCCTGTTTTTACAGTCGCCTGGCAAAGCATGGAGGCGGGGGCGCAACTCATAGAATGCAAGGATCAATGTCTTAAATGCGTGAATCAACGCTTGAGCCCAATTCTAGGCCTTAATTCCCAAGGGAAGGGTGCGCCCCCGCCCCAGCCGGCAAATCCGTCCAGCAAGCCGCAAGCGGCTTGCTGGATCCAAATAGTCGCCTTAAATTGATAGGTTAAAACTGGAGTAATTCCTCTCCAGCTCCTCAGCAGGCAAAGTTTATTCAGGAACTTTGAGTCAATTTCAAAGAGCTTTAGCATCTATAAATATACTGCTTTTCATATAAACCCCTATGACGCTACGCTTCACCACCAAGGCTGAAAATATTAAGGCATTTGTGTATTTGAAGCATGGACAAATGTCCATAAAATGTATTTTCGTACTAAATTACCTTTTTTGGAGCTTGATTATACAGGCTTCAATGGATAATCAAGCTCCAAAAAAGGAACATTTGATGAAAAGCGGTATATTAGGCTTTGGCGCCACAGGCGGCCTTCATCCCAGACCGCCCCGAATATCTCGAAGGATGGCCGCAATGATCGTGAAATGATGCAGGGATCAACCGAAGAAGGCCTGCAAGCAACATTGATGGGAGATGATGAAATGCGCGGCTGGATGCAATCTCTTTCCGCCGCAGATCCGCGTGAAAGCCGGGCATGCTAGAGGTAACCACGAGTCAGTTTTGATATTTAAGCTGATTAGCATGTGAAACTGCCGAATGCATTCAACTGCACCTCCTTGCAAATGCTGATGCGAATCCAAGTTCCACGATTTTAAGGAGGGATTATGCATCCTTCAATGTATAATCCCTCCTCAAAACCGAAGCTTTCCAGCGCGCTCAGCAGGCCTGAGCCGCCATCACATCAATGATCCGACGGGCAGGAAGAATTTGCATCTATACAGGTAGTTGCTGGGCTGCAGCAGCACATCAACATGACTTACCTTAATGTTTGAGTGATCAGTATACTTCACGACGACAGTGTCGCCATAAGTAACCAAGGCTACATGGCTGGCGTTCGTTACAAACAGGATGCCTCCCGCAAATGCGGAGCTGACGCTTGAAGCCTGATAGAAATACCCTTTTCTGGCCAAGTATGTCGCAACGCCTTCATACACGCCGTTGCTCTGCCTGTAGTAACCTGTTCTGAACCAGTTCACTCCTCCTGTGTAGAAGTTTCCGTATGTCTTGCATCTATACCAGCCTCCGGCAGGGTCTTCGGGAATATTCCCGCTGTTTACGGACTTCGAGACGAAATTAGCGCAGTCGCTCTGGCCGATAGACTTTGATAGCTCAGGGGCATCGGGTCCATGGAGCTTGGCGTAATCCCTTGCGGCAAGCCTGTTGTATTTTAGCGGCGCCCTTGACGCTGCGGCGGCGGGTAGAACTGCCAGATGGTCTATCTGGCTTTCTCCCAGGGCGAAATAGTAGTCTTCGCTCTTTAGCCTCACCTCGCCAACAGGCGTTAGAATGGTTTCCGAGGAGACGATGTCAACGCGTGAATACAGCCGGCACGCGTCCTTCGCCCCAGAAGAGGCAAACTCATCATCGACCGCCAGCCTGTAGAGAATAGAAGTCGGCTGCGGCTTCGCGTAGCAATCACCAGCGTCATCGCTGCATGCCTCTATTACTGTTTTGGCTGAATCCTTCTCCCGATCCAGAACCAATCCGGAGTACGCCTTCTTCATTCCTTTGGAGTAGCTTGAATCTGCTGGGTTCTGGGTCAAGGTCATATTGACCGACACGTCTATGTCTACACATGTCTTTCCGTCAAGCTTCACTTCATTCGCCGCCTTGACGGAAAAAGAATCAAAAGCGTATTTTCCCTTGTAAGTTTCATCCAGGCTTTCCTTTATCATCTCAAGTGCCAGAGAGGTTAAATCAGACATTCTAGAAAAAGCACCCCCATACTGTCCAAAGCGCATCTGTTTTTTCCGATTTAGTAGCTGGATTAACCAGCCAATTCGAAAAACAAGCTCTGAAATCCCCGCGGTCGAATTGCATTGGCATAAAATATAAATCTCATTTCCGTTGCTTGATTTCTCGTTCTGACTATGCAGATATGCGAATAAACTCGCATAGGCAATTGCACCTGCATTAAGCGTATCAAATCGACATATATCAGATAATCCTTAAGCATATCCTGCAATGCATAAGCTCTATGTTTATTACCTTATGATAAATGCTGGTACTATGTGACACATTTTGCAAATTGTCATTCGAAAACGTAATTATGACTATTTAAAGCATCAAAAAAGTCATAATAGTCATTCCTCTAATTGTATTTTAATCTATATATAGGATATTTCTAAAAAATATAGAGCATGCTTGATAAAGCCAAAAGCAGAAGCAAAGGCTTATATGTACCGATTTCCTGAAAATCCATTTTGCCATCTCATTGATCGTAAAGCTCATCATTTCGGAATATAATAAAGCACGATGGAATAGTAGAGGCCATCCGAAAAGAATTCCCAACAGGCTTCTTTTCCAAAGAGCGGCGTGTAAGGCTCCTCCAATGTTTTCGCGGGTTGTTCTAAGGGGGCGGAGAAATGGAATTATCAGCGGCGGTTCTGTATGTCAGAATAATGTCGGCAATTGCAAATCTGCTGGAGTCGGCGAAGCAGCCTAAGGCTTAGCGTCTGAACAGCTGGAGTGCGAAGGCTAAGCGTTCGGCGATTTGAGCTTAATCAAAATTTAAAAACGCGAAGGGGCTGCCTCCTCGCAGAGTCGGGTTGCGGCCCCAAGGCCTTTTGTCAGGCATTTTGCGCAAGCGAAGAAAGGTGATATCATGGATTCGAATGCCATCAACCCGGGGCAGTCTGCAGATTCCAAGCGCATACTGCTGGTGGAGGATGAAGCGAAGCTCGCTCGCTTCGTCGAACTGGAGCTGAAGTACGAGGGGTACACGGTTGACATAGCCTATGACGGAAGAGACGCAATCGACATGTTTGTAAAAAACAAGTATTCGCTTGTGCTGCTGGATTTGATGCTTCCGGGCATCAACGGCCTTGAGGTTCTCAGAAGAATCCGGAAGCTCTCTGACGTGCCGGTTATAATGCTTACGGCAAAAGGGGAAGTCAGCGACAAAGTCGTCGGACTCGACAGCGGAGCTGACGACTACATCACCAAGCCCTTCGCGATAGAGGAAGTTCTGGCAAGAATGCGCGTCGCCTTTAAGAAAAGCGCGCAGAAAGAAGACAAGAACATTTGCAGCGTCAGGCAGCTTGTCATCGACATGCCAAAGCGGGAGGCCAAGTGGGGCGATACAAGCATAGATCTCACGAAAACAGAATTTGATTTGCTGGTGTACATGATTCAAAACAAGAACATAGTCCTTACGAGAGAGCAGATTTTAAACCATGTTTGGGGATACGACTACATCGGGGAGACTAATGTTGTAGACGTTTACATCAGGTACTTGAGAACCAAGATCGACGATCGGTTCAACGAGAAGATAATCTATACCACCAGGGGCGTGGGATACTATGTCCGGGATGGGCAGTAGCGCCCGCCGTCCCCGAGCGGCGCAAGGGCATGAATTGCCGCGGCATGCCCGTTTGATGAAGAAGCGCGCGAGGTTTAAGGAGTTCATTTGATGAAAGATCAGGATTATCCGCCGGGACTGCTCGATCGCCTGGCAAATAGGGTGAAGCGGCGCATGCGAAGCGCCGCCAATATGACAATCGGAGCGAAGATATCCTTCATGTACGCCAGCATCTTCGCTGTCGGCCTCATCTCTGTAACGGTCTTCATCATGTGCAACATGATCTACACCTACCGCAAGTACTCCCGCAAGGAGTTGGATCAAACCGCTGAGAAGGTGGCTGAGTACATTGAGTCCGGCGGCATCATTGCGGATAAGGCTTTGAAGGAGCTTAACCCCAACAAGTATGTCGAGATAGGAATCACCCAGGTGAGCGGGGAAAGCAAGGACATCTGGGCTTCCGGACTTCCATTTCCCTTTTCGCAGGAAGATTATCAGACCTTCGAACCAAAGTCGGATCAAATGGTTGAGATCAGATCCGTGCTCTACATGGTAGGCGAACGCCGAGCGAATTATGAGGGGAAAACCTACATTGTACGCGTTTTTCGCAATTATCAGCGGGAGCTTGAGATAATCAACCTTTTCACGATGGTTTTCGTTTCTTTCAATATAACTGGGATAGCGCTGGCGGCCGCAGTGGGAAAAACCATCAGCCATATGACTTTGCGGCCTATAAGGCGCCTGATTCAGACTGCGGAGCGCATAAGCATAGAGGATTTGAGCCAGAGAATTGAAGTGACGGGCCCCAATGATGAGATAAGGGAGCTTTCCGCCACTTTCAACGACATGATAGCCCGCCTTGAAATATCTTTCAGGCAGCAGAACCAGTTCATCGCTGACGCGTCGCATGAGCTTCGAACCCCCATATCCGTAATACAAGGCTATGCAAATCTGATCGATAGATGGGGCAAAAACGATCCTGCCGTGCTCCAAGAGTCCATAGACTCGATAAAAGCTGAGACCGAGCACATGAGCATGCTAGTCAAAAAGCTCCTGTTTATGGCGAAAACTGATCAGAACAAGATCCAGATACAAAAACAGCCTCTTTATCTAGGCTACATTGCGGAAGAGGCTGTCAGGGAAATGAGCGTCATGGAACTAGGATGCAAGATAACCGTCAATACCGACGGAACCGGGCTTATTCTTGGAGATGGAGATCTCATAAAGCAGCTTATCTGGATATTTTTAGAAAACGCAGTTAAGTATTCCAAGTCTCCGGAGAGCGAGGTAGTTTTAAGCATAACGGATGAGAAGTCAAAATGCCGGGTCAGCATCAAAGATTATGGCATAGGCATACGAAAAGAGGATTTGCCTTATATATTCGAGCGCTTCTATCGCGCTGACAAGTCCAGGAGCAACGAGGTGCCGGGTTCCGGGCTGGGGCTTTCCATCGCTAGCTGGATAGCGAAGCAGCACGGGGCGCAAATAGACATTAAAAGCGAATATGGGGAAGGGACGGAAGTGATAATCCTTTTCACGAGATTCACTGATGAGGATCTGGCTAAAAGCTCTCAGGAAGCGCAGAATTCAGAAGGAAAAAGAAATCAGCAGCCCTCGTCCAAAGCGGCGGGAGTTTGATTGCGGGAAGCGATGGCGAACTCAGCGCGGCCGCAAATGTCCAAGCAGATTTTAGGGCCTGGCCGAATGCGCGCCCTGCGCCTGCAATGCGGCCGCATTGTTTTCCATAAAAAAACGCATCCCTTTGGGATGCGTTTAAATGGGCGGTGAGGGACTCAAACCCACGACTTCCACCACGTCAAGATGGCACTCTATCAGCTGAGTTAACCGCCCTTACAGATTAAGAGTATATCATAAGGTTTTCAGAAAGACAAGATCTTTTTAAAAAAATTTTCAAAATTTTAAGTTCTAGCATAAATTTCTTAAAATTGCAAGCGTCTCTGAGCCTTATTTTCTAAACATCTTTGCTGTATATAATGATAAGCCCGCTTAAATTTCCGTTCTTCATGCCATTTCTCTCCATGCCGTTCTTTTTCATGATCTTCGCGGCAGGGCGGTTTTTCTTGCCGCATGAAGCGAAAACTTCCATTATCCCAAGTTCGCGCGCTCTATCCAACACTTGCCTCAGAACCTCAGAGCCATATCCCTTGTTCCTTTGAGAAGGGCGGATGGAGAGCTCCACATGCCCGTCCTCCAAGGTTTCCTTCGTCAAAGACATGCGGATGCTCGCTGATCCTACAAGGACTCCGTCTGGCTGCCTGAAGGCGAAAAAGGTGATTGAAGGCGTTTCTTCCGCTATCTTGGGCTTCAAAGAATCCAGCCACTCGCCGTAGCTTTCAAATCCCATTAGATCGCGTGATCCTGGAATGCCAGCCTCTTTGGCGTCTATGAACTCCTGCCGGAAAGCCATGGCTTGCGGCTTCATTTCCTTAGAGGGAATTGTCAATTTAATCTTCATCACAGTTGTTATGCGGCGGATACCCCTGCCTTTAGGCATGGGAAGAAGCCGCACGCCCCTTTCCGTCAATATTGCCTTGCGCTTCTTCTAAAGGCTCGGGCTTTTTGCAGCCGGTTCCCGCAGGCGGCTTTGCTCCGTCCAGCGCGCGCACGCCGAAGCTTCCGCTTGAACGCCGCCCGAAAATGAATCCTTTGCGTCCGTCTGGCATTTGAACCCTGCCTAACAGTTGATGGCAATGCACATATTTCGGCGCTTGGTTCAACTTCCTCTTTCCGCCTTTGTTGATAGTAGCTTTATGAAGCTGGCGGTTGCTCTCTCTCGCCAAAAAAGGCAGTATCCCATGAAAATCAGCATGAATGAAAATTCCGATTTTGAGTCAGGACTTGCTGATTCGCATATGGAACCCCCTATTTTAGCTTGACTGCATAGCGGGGAATTTGATAGCCAAGCTTCAAAGAAGGTGCATATGAGCATTGCCATGCAATGATTCATGATAATCCAGCCTTGAAAAGATAGTGAAGAATCCGCCTTTTCCTGTGAGCTTGAAGGCTTGTTCTCATCTTCCACCAAAGAGTATACCATGAGCCTTCACTTGCCGCAAGCCATGCGAGGGGCATAATCGGCAAAGAGCTGTAATTTCACGTTGATCCGCTCCCCATTTTAATGAAAACAGAAATCACTTGAATATTAGCCCGCTTGCAAGTAAAATAGATGATATACTGATTGCGGCCATATGCACCAATAGTGGATCTTGACCGTCCACTTCCGAGGCGAGAAATGCCGACGTCAATTTTTGCATTATGATTCCAATATATAATGATCTGCAGCCAATGTACCGATTTCGAGGCGGGATTATCCGCTTTCAAGCTCGAAAAGCCGATATCAATCTCACTCATTGCATAAACCCGCTTTAAATCGGAACACTTAAGCGCAAATCAGCATGCTTGAGAAAGGAGAAGCTGCGAAGCCGCAACGCTTTCTTAGTGTCATCAAGAACCGGCCCTTGCGGCGGCAGCGGACAATTCATGAAGTTTTCGTCCCTTTCAGAATCATTTCCATCAAACATCCTTCAAATCCTTGAAGCCAGGCGCTTTGAGCTTATGAGGGAAGGGCGCGAGGCAATAAACCTTTCGGCTGGAACGCCGGATCTCCCGCCAGCGAAGCATGTTATGGACGCTCTAATAGAAGCGGCGGCTGATCCCGAGAATTACAAGTACGCCTTGATAGACACTCCCGAGCTTATAGAGGCTGTCTCGCAGTGGTACGAAAGACGCTATGGCGTAAGAATCGAAAAAGGGGAGTGCGCCTCCGTTTACGGCACCCAGGAAGGAATGGCCCATATATTCCACCTTCTATGCGACCCTGGAGATTTAGTCATTGTAGGGACTCCGGGATACCCAATATTCTCTTTCGGGCCCCTCTTCGCCAAAGCCAAGCTCTATAAGTCGCCCTTAAAGCCGGAAAACGGCTTCCTTTTCGATTTCGAAAGCATAGACTCAGCCGCAGCTGATAAAGCCAAGGTCATTATAGCATCCTATCCGTCCAATCCCTTGGCTGCCGTCGCAAATGACGACTTTTACCTTCGCCTCATAGCCTTCGCCAAGAAGCGCGGGCTTATCGTCATACATGACAACGCATACTCCGAGTTCGTGCATTCAGGCAATCCCGGAGGAAGCTTCCTCCAATACCCGGGCGCCAAGGAGGTGGGCATAGAATTCAACTCCCTCTCAAAATCGCATAACCTGACGGGGCTCAGAATATCATTCGCGCTGGGAAATCGTCAGATTATATCGGAGTTTTCCAAGTTGAGAAGCCAAATAGACTATGGCATCTCCTTGATAGACCAAAAAGCGGCCGTCGCCGCTTTGACCGGACCTCAGGACGCGGTCGAGGAAAACAGGCGGGCGTACCGCCTCCGGCGTGATGTTTTCTGCAAGGCTCTCCAATCCTTCGGCTGGGATGTGCCGTTCACGCCAGCCACCATGTTTACGTGGTTTCCTCTTCCTCATGGCGGAGACAGCCTGCAATTTTGCATGGACATGCTGGAAAGAACCGGAGTCATCTCCGTACCCGGCTCCAGTTTCGGAGAAGGCGGTGAAGGGTGGGTTCGCTTTGCGCTGGTGCAGCCTCCCGAAGTTCTGGCGGCTGTCGCCGCCAGATTCAAGGAGCGCGGCGTTATTTAAGCTATGGCGACGCCGATCTTAACGCTTTAATATACTGATTTGCGCTGAGCCCCTATTTGAAGATAGAAGCGTTTGACTGCAAATCGGCATATCCTCCTTCAAGGCGCGAATGCCTTTATCAATTGCACTCGCTGTACATTCAAGCCGGAATAGGAGATATCATATGCGCATCATCACAGGCGGAAAAAACCGCGACAGGCTTGCGCCCGCCGCGGTATTTCGAATCGGCTGCTCCTACTTTCTAGACATTTCCTTATTCTTTGGATTGTATTCCATCCTTAAGGATTCGGCTGAGGTAGCTTTCATCAAATCATCATGGCTGAGCTTGGAAAGCTCCATAACAGCCTCCTTGTCAAGGCCCAGGGCCTCAGCTAGGCGCTCGCCGTACTCTTTGTCCGCCAAATAGCAATGCGCCGCGTGGCGCAGCCTGACATTGCGCGTTACATCCTTCATGTTTCTGGCTGTGTTTTCAATCAGTACGCGTCTCTTATCCTCCGTCATCAGCCTGTATAGATCTCCTGGCTGATAGAAGCAGTCGTCTGTCTGATCCTTTTTCGGCTCAAAGGCTCTCATAAGGCCTTCAACTTCAAGAGGAGGCTCCGCATAGCAGTTTTGCTCCGCCCATTCGCCAAAGCTATTTGGCTGGTAGCTTGTGGTCGCACCGTAATTTCCATCTACTCGCATTTGTCCATCCCTGTGGTAGGCGTGGTATTCGACATGCGGAGCGTTTACGGGTATCTGGTGATGGTTGACGCCCAAGCGGTAGCGTTGCGCGTCGCCATAGGAAAAGATTCTAGACTGAAGCAGCTTGTCTGGAGACAAGCCTATCCCCGGCACGATGTTTGCCGGCGTAAACGCCGCTTGCTCAACCTGCGCGAAGTAATTGTCCGGGTTGCGGTTGAGTTCAAAGAACCCGACTTCCTGCAGCGGGAAATCCTTGTGCTTCCAAACCTTTGTTACGTCGAAGGGATTCTCTTTGTGGTTTAGAGCTTGCTCTTCCGTCATCGTCTGAATGAACATGGTCCATTTCGGGAAGTCGCCTCTATCTATCGCCTCGCATAGATCCTTGGTGTTGCTGTCTCGATCCATCCCTATGAGCTTTTCAGCTTCCTGGTCGGTTGTGCACTTGATTCCCTGCTGGGTTGTGAAGTGGAATTTCACCCAAGTCCGCTCGCCGTTTGCGTTTATCATGGAGTAGGCATGCTCTCCGAAGCCGTGCATATGGCGGAAAGAGTATGGGATGCCGCGATCTGACATGGTAATGGTGACCTGATGAAGAGCCTCGGGCAGCGATGACCAAAAATCCCACTGGTTCTGAGGGGATCTTAGATTGGTCTTTGGATCGCGCTTTATGGCGTGATTGAGATCAGGAAACCTCAGCCCGTCTCTAAGGAAAAAAACCGGAGTGTTGTTGCCCACCAAGTCCCAGTTTCCCTCATCTGTATAAAACTTAAGCGCAAAGCCCCGGATATCTCGCTCAGCATCAGCAGCTCCGCGCTCTCCCGCAACAGTTGAGAACCTGGCAAACATTTCCGTCTTCTTGCCTATTTTGGAGAAGATTTTCGCTTTTGTGAATTTTGTGATGTCATGAGTCACTGTGAAAGTTCCGAATGCCCCGGCGCCTTTGGCATGCATGCGCCTCTCTGGAATGACCTCGCGATCAAAGTGGGCGATCTTCTCCATAAACCAGGGATTTTGCAAAGTCATAGGGCCTCTTTCGCCTATTGTCACAGAGTTGGTATTGTCGGCCACAGGCGCTCCGGCGGCTGTGGTTAGTTTTTTGCTTTTTTCTTCCACTTGCGCACTCTCCTTATAAATATCTTCTAACCAGAGATCGCGGCGCAGTTTCGCGTCGCGGCAGCTCTTGGCATGAACTATATAAATTATACCCAAGGCATTTTTTCCTATACTTATACTGCCGCGCATAGAAAAGTTCCAATTTTTAAGCTTGATTGAACAGCGAGCGAAATTGATATCGGCATTTCGCGCTGCTCAAGAATAATCAAGCGCCAAATTGCGGCTTTGGCTGCCCTTGGCATAATGGAGCTCCATTTATACCGATTTTCATCAAGTGTTTTCCTTTTTAGAGCTTTGTTATCCATTGAGTGGTGTGAAATGCCGATTATGCATTTCGCGCTCGCTGTATAATCAACAAAGAAAGGCAGTTTTCTATGAAAATCAGTATATTAAAGAACTTTGACAGTGATCTATAGCTGAAAATATATGCTGATACGCATTGATACTCTAGAGCGTTTAACTGCAAATCGGCTTAAGTTGCAAGGAGGCAAGCATGCTCGTTTTTGAAATAAAAGGGGAAGCGGTTAAAAGCGTGATGAACCAGCTTTTAAAAGGCGTTGCGTTTGACGGGTTTCTCGTTCGCGGAATAGAAATATGCACTATAACAAAATTCGAAATCTCAGGCATACTGGACAAGTCTTTTCTCAGTGGAAACCAATCAGATCTATCAGGCAGGAACTTCTGCCTCTGGAGCGAATTAAAGCCTTACGCCTTCGGATTAATCAAGGGCAGCAAAAAGCCTAAATCCATAAAGATAGTATTCTCGCTTCCTGATAGTCAAGCCCAGGCGATTCATGAAAACGCAGCCGCCATGTTCCTGAACCTCTCATTCGAAGAAGAGAAGCTGATCCTCTCCGCCGCAGCCAGCCAGAAAAATTTCTCTCTAGATAAAACTATGCTTCTTATGTGGGAAGGTCGCGTCAGAGACTTTTTCAAAGACAATGGATGGCCTGTTAGCACTCTTTCTCAATGAGTGCTAATTTTTCCTTGACATTTGCCCCGGAACTATTTATCCTTATATATAGAGGCTAGGCGTTTCCAAAAAATGCTGTGCACTGCCCTTGGAAACGGCCATCAGCCTATTGCCGCGGCCAAGAGGAAAAAGATGCGCCCTTCGCAGCTAAATGAGGCGGGCGTAAAGCCGATGGGCTTTCAGGCCCAAAGCGCTATCAAATCATCCCTAAGCCGTCAATACTTCATAAGCACAGTTGACAAGGAGGAAGAGAAAGAATGCAAGAAAAAGGCAACCTATCAATTAACAGCGAGAATATTCTGCCAATCATCAAGAAATGGCTATATTCAGACGCAGACATCTTTGTCCGCGAAATGATATCAAATGCTGCAGACGCAATTACGAAAATGAAAAAACTTTCTGAACTGGGGGAAGCTCCCCAAGTTCCAAAGGACGAAGAGTACTCAATTCATGTAACTGTAAGCAAAGACCTTAGGATTATCCAGTTCGAAGACAACGGCATAGGAATGACCGCGGAGGAAATCAAGCAGTACATCACTCAGATCGCTTTTTCCGGAGCGAATGAATTCCTGAGCAAGTATAAGGACAAATTGGACAAAGACAACGAAATCATAGGACATTTCGGCCTGGGCTTCTACTCGGCGTTCATGGTTGCGGATAAAGTCCAGATTGATTCATTGTCATATATAGAAAACTCCGAACCCGCCCGCTGGATCTGCGAGGGAGGGATCGAATACGAGCTGACGGAGAGCGATCGCGCTCAAAGAGGCACTCTCATCACCCTCTACATCGGCGAAGACGGACAAGACTTCTTGGATCACTACAAGCTTAAAAGCGTCCTGACCAAATACTGCAGCTTCATCCCAGTCGAAATATATCTTGAGTCGTCGGAGCTTAAAGGCGATGATGATATTGATCTAGATGAACATGAACACGATCATGATCACCATGATCACGACCACCATCACGGCAAAAAGGATCCGGAGAAACCCAAGCCCGTCAATGACATCCATCCGCTGTGGCTCAAGCCTGCCGGCGAGTGCTCCGACGAGGAGTACAAGAGCTTCTACCACAAGGTATTCACGGATTTCTCCGACCCGCTGTTCTGGATCCATCTCAACATGGATTATCCGTTCCGCTTGAAGGGAATCCTCTTCTTCCCGAAGCTGAAGCATGATCTGGAGTACAATGAGGGTCAGGTAAAGCTGTACAACAACCAGGTATTCATTGCGGATAACATAAAGGAAGTCATTCCTGAGTTCCTGCTTCTGCTCAAGGGAGTCATTGACTGCCCGGATTTGCCGCTGAACGTCTCCAGGAGCTTTTTGCAAAATGACGGCTACGTAAATAAAATGTCCGGCTACATTTCAAAGAAGGTAGCTGACAAGCTCAACTCCCTCTATAAGAAGGAACGGGAGAGCTACAACAAATACTGGGACGACATAGCCCCATTCATCAAATACGGCGCAATAAAAGATAAGGATTTCTACGACAAAGTCAAAACATCCATTCTATACAAAACTACTACAGGAGATTATTTGACTTTGTCTGAGTTTGTCGAGAGAAACAAAGACAAATCCGACAAGACTGTCTTTTACGTGACGAATGAGCAGCAACAGGCTCAGTATGTCAAGATGTTCAAAGATCAAGGCATGGAGGCCGTCATACTTGCCACTAACCTAGACGGCCCATACATCTCCTATATTGAAGGCTATGAACTGGACTACCGCTTCAACCGCATCGATTCAGACCTTTCCAAGGCTCTCAAGTCCGAAGGGGAAGACAGCAAGAAGGATAAGGACAGCCAAGACGGACTTCAGGAACTGTTCCGCAAGGTTCTCGACAATAAAAAGCTCAAGGTCCAGACTGAAAATCTGAAATCCAGCAGCGTCTCAGCTGTCATCCTGCTTTCAGAGCAATCCAGGAGGATGCGTGAGATGAGCAGAATGTTCAGCGGCATGGGCGGCGATTCAGATGCATTTGAAGAAGATGTGACCCTTGTTCTAAACACGGCGAACTCCTTGGTTCAAACGCTTGTCAACTTGAAAGACGACCAGAGCCGCGCCGAAGACGTGGAACTCATCTGCAAGCAGCTCTATGATCTCGCCATGATGAGCCACAAGCCTCTTCCAGTTGAGCAAATGACGCAGTTCATAGAGCGCAGCAACAAAATCCTCGAAAGAATAGCGGGATAAACGCTTTTCGCCTCCTAATGCAAGGAGACGCCAAGTCTTGCCATCCTTTAAGAGCTTGGCCGCAATAAGGCTAAATGCCTAAATAAAGGATTTTTATGCCAAGAATCTGAAGCATTTATTGATTTCTCGTAAACAGCTAGAGCAGGCGGATACCTAGCGGAGTCCGCCTGCTCTAGCTGTTTTCATTCCAATACAGAACGCTCCGTTCGCTATTATTGAGCATCTTCTTGCGCGTCTCGTTTTTTCTTCGCGCGCTCGATTATCCCGCTGATATTGCCGCCTTTCAGAGCGTTTGGGCAGTCCTGCTCATCAATATCCCCTTGGAGAGCTTTTGGCTCTCGGTGTTCTCGTTGTACTGCCGTTCGCGGTTTTCGCCCGCGAACGCAACGTTTAAAAGTTCTGAGGTAGTTTCAGGCAAAGCGGCGTCCCCATAGAGCTTCTTTATTGACGCTTTAATCGCGGAGCGAGCAATCGGCTCATTGCGCCGCTGATGTTCATGCAGAATTCCCGGCGTATCTGAAAGGCCGTTTTTGTACTGCTTGCCACTCATAATTTCATCACACGAGAACTCCCCCGGCAAGCTGTCAGCACATGCAGGATTTTTCAGAATGCGGCCGATGCCTCGCATAGCTTGCCGGAGTATGACTCTGTATGCTTAAAGTTGCGTGAACCAACCGTTCGGCAGTCCATGCCTGTCGCCGGCATGGTTGATAGCGCCTTTCATGATCAGGCCGCAAAATCTGCTTTCCTGCGCATCAACTAGAAAAAACGCGCCAAGGCTGATCTTTAAAAATAGATGGATAGAGCAGAGATTTGCAATGGTTGCCATTCTCATCCAATTTATGAAATGAAAATGCAGCAAAAAAATATGCTTAAAAAATAAAGGAATCCTTGACTTTTTGCGTATGTAATGTTAGAATCATTAACATTGCCGAACTGCGGGGCCTTTGCCCGCAGGGCTTTTTTGAGTCCAGATTTTCAAGCGCTCAAAACCCTTATTTTTTTGGGATTCCTCCAAAAAAGAGCTTTCTGTTGCAACATGCGCTATGTGTGAAATTTACTATTTTTGGCAATAATCATGCGTATGGGGAATGAGAAATCGGCTGAAATGAAAGTCTCGAAGCCATGCGAGGCCATTGCGGCAGCTTGGCATATTGGCAGATATTCCGGAGCGCAGGTGAAAACCCGGCTCCAAATCCAAGGAGGTGTAAAGAATGCCAACATTCAACCAGCTAGTTAGAATCGAAAGGAAATCCGTACGCAAGAAATCCACTGCGCCGGCATTGCTTAAAGGATTCAACTCCAAAAAAGGGCGCCAAACGGATCTCTCCAGCCCGCAAAAGCGCGGCGTATGCACATCCGTCAAGACTGCAACTCCGAAGAAGCCAAACTCCGCTTTGCGCAAAATCGCCAGGGTCAGACTCTCCAACCAGATGGAAGTAACCTGCTACATCCCGGGCGTAGGCCACAACCTTCAAGAGCATAGCGTAGTTCTCATCAGGGGCGGCAGGGTCAAGGACGTGCCAGGCGTACGCTACCACATCATAAGAGGAACCCTTGACACGGCGGGAGTGGCCAAGCGAAATCAGGCCCGCTCCAAGTACGGCGTAAAACGCGGCAAGAAATAGGGCATTAGCACCAGGCTCGCCTCCTGTACACTTGCGAAAATATCTGCCAAGGATATAGAGTACAGGCGCGTTTGCGTCGCCAAAGACGCGAGTACCTATGATAGAATTTGCGGCCAGCCGCAACTATGATTAAGGAGGGAAGAATCGTGCCAAGGAAAGGTCATGTTCCAAAAAGAGATGTATTGCCGGATCCTTTGTATAAAAGCAAAGTTGTGACTAAGCTGATCAACGCCATAATGCTTGACGGCAAAAAGGGCGTCGCTCAGAAGATTGTATATGGCGCGTTTAAGCAAGTAGAGGCGAAGAAGGGCAATCCTGCGATGGAATGCTTCGAAGAAGCGCTGGGCAACATAATGCCGATGCTTGAGGTTAAAGCGCGCCGCGTAGGCGGCTCGACCTACCAGGTTCCGATAGATGTCCTGCCGGACAGGAGGCAGGCCCTCGGCCTGCGCTGGCTGGTGAGCTACGCCAGGCGGCGTTCGGAGAAGACAATGATTGACAGGCTGGCAAACGAGATCATGGATGCGCTTGCCAGTTCAGGAGGAGCCGTCAAGAAAAAAGAGGAGACGCATAAGATGGCGGACGCGAACAAGGCGTTCTCCCACTACAAAGTATAGCCGAAGCCGAGCTTCGGGCCTGAGGCCGGGTTTCGGCCGAAGACTTTAGCTTTAGAATTGAAATGAGGAGTGCTTGTGGCTGATAGAGCTTTCCCATTGGAGCGAACCAGAAATATTGGGATAATGGCGCATATCGATGCTGGGAAAACCACTCTTACCGAACGCATACTGTACTATACCGGCCGCAACTACAAGCTGGGCGAAACCCATGAGGGAACGACCACAATGGACTGGATGGAGCAGGAGCAAGAGAGGGGCATAACCATAACATCGGCCGCCACTACGACGCAGTGGGAAGATCATAGAATCAACATAATCGACACGCCAGGGCACGTGGACTTTACAGTTGAGGTGGAGCGTTCGCTTCGCGTGCTCGACGGCGCGATTGCTGTATTTTGCGCCAAAGGCGGCGTGGAGCCCCAATCAGAAACCGTTTGGCGCCAAGCGGACAGGTACAATGTGCCGAGGATTGCGTTTGTAAATAAAATGGATATAATGGGCGCTGATTTCCTAAACGTCGTAGATATGATCAAGCAAAGGCTGGGCGCGAAGCCTACGCCTGTCCAGATACCTATAGGGACTGAGGACGCGTTTGTAGGCCTCATCGACCTGATGGACATGAAGGCTTACATTTACAACGACGATTTGGGGAAAGACGTGACCCAGGAAGACATACCGGAAGATTTCTTGGATGCGGCGGAGCAGATGCGCTTGGATATGGTAGAATCCATATCCGAAACCGATGACGCCTTGATGGAAAAATACCTATCTGGAGAAGAGCCGTCTGTCGAAGAGCTTAAAGCCGCTTTGAGAAGAGCCTGCATAAGCTGCGAGCTCACGCCTGTATTCTGCGGATCCGCATACAAGAACAAAGGCGTTCAGAAGTTGCTGGACGGCGTGGTTGAGTACATGCCCGCGCCTACAGACATCCCTTCCATTAAAGGGACGCTTCCCGGAAAAGACTCTCCCGTGGAGCGGCATTCATCGGATTCAGAGCCGTTTTCCGCCCTGGCTTTCAAAATAATGAATGATCCTTTCGTGGGCAAGCTGGCGTTTTTCAGAGTTTACTCCGGAGTCCTGGACTCCGGCTCCTATGTATATAATTCCGTAAAAGGCAAGAAGGAAAGAATCGGCCGCATAGTCCAAATGCACGCCAACCACAGGGAAGACATCCTGAGGGTTTACGCCGGCGACATAGCGGCAGCCGTAGGCCTGAAAAACACAACGACAGGCGATACGCTCTGCTCTGAGGATCACGAGGTCATTCTTGAATCAATGAATTTTCCGGATCCGGTCATATCGGTCGCCATCGAACCTAAAACCAAAGCCGGACGCGACAAAATGGGCATAGCCTTGTCAAAGCTAGCTGAAGAGGATCCGACTTTCAAAACCTATACTGATCAAGATACCGGCCAGACAATTATATCGGGCATGGGCGAACTCCACTTGGAGATAATCGTAGATCGCCTCCTGCGCGAATTCAAAGTCGAAGCCAATGTAGGAAAGCCGCAGGTAGCCTATCGCGAAACAATTCGCAAAGCTGTCGAATCCGAAGGCAAGTATATACGGCAGTCCGGAGGCCACGGTCAATATGGGCACTGCAAAGTCAGGTTCGAGCCGCTTGACGCCAACAACGCTGAAAAGCCCTACGAGTTCGCCAGCGCCATCGTTGGCGGCACTATTCCTAGGGAATACATCCCAGCAATCGACGACGGCATACAAGATGCCATGAAATCCGGCATTCTTGGCGGATATCCGGTTGTGGGAATAAAAGCGACCGTCTACGACGGCAGCTTCCATGAGGTTGACTCATCTGAAATGGCATTTCATATAGCGGGTTCCATGGCGTTTAAAGATGCCATGAGAAAAGCGAATCCTGCGCTTCTCGAGCCGATAATGAAAGTCAATGTAACCGTTCCTGAAGAATATATGGGGGACGTCATCGGAGACATCAACAGCAGAAGAGGCCACATCGAAGGCATGGAGGCCAGGAGCAACGCCCAGGTCATCCACAGTTTCGTGCCATTGGCTGAAATGTTCGGCTACGCCACCGACTTGAGATCCAAAACCCAAGGCCGCGGCGTGTATGTGATGGAAGTAGACCATTACGAGCCTGTGCCTAAGGGCATTCAGGACAAGATTTCACTTAGCAAGGATGACTAGGCTTAAATAAACTCTTGATTTTATCATAAGTTGATTTATAATGTTTTGTAGCAGCATGCTATGGTTGGCTTGACTACCCTGGCTGCCGCCGGAGGGCGGCGGCCAAGAAATACATTTTAGGAGGCACATTATGGGAAAGGCAAAATTTGAAAGAACCAAGCCGCATGTCAATATCGGAACCATAGGCCACATCGACCATGGCAAAACCACTTTGACTGCAGCCATCACCAAAACTCTTCATGACAGGTATAAACTCGGCGAATTCGTCCCCTTCGACCGCATAGACAAAGCTCCTGAAGAGAGGGCAAGAGGCATCACCATCTCCACAACCCACGTGGAGTATGAAACTCCTAACAGGCACTATGCGCACGTCGACTGCCCAGGCCACGCCGACTATGTCAAAAACATGATCACCGGCGCAGCCCAGATGGACGGAGCGATCCTGGTTGTTGCCGCCACTGACGGCCCAATGGCCCAGACAAGGGAGCACATCCTTCTAGCCCGCCAGGTTAACGTTCCATGGATTGTAGTATTCATGAACAAAGTTGACGCCGTAGACGACGATGAGCTCTTAGATCTCGTAGAGATGGAGATCCGCGATCTCCTGAATGAATATCAATTCCCGGGGGATGACATCCCCGTAATCAGAGGCTCTGCTCTGCTTGCCCTTAAAGATACTTCAAGCGAGTGGGGCGATGGCATTTTGAAGCTCATGGAGGAAGTCGACACCTACATTCCCACCCCTCCGCGCGAAAATGACAAGCCTTTCCTTATGCCTGTCGAAGACGTGTTCTCCATCACCGGCCGCGGCACAGTCGCAACTGGCAGAGTAGAGCGCGGAATGCTCAAGATTCAAGAGGAAGTTGAAATGGTCGGCCTCAACACCGAAAAGCGCAAAGTCGTTGTAACCGGGATTGAGATGTTTAAGAAGCTTCTTGACTCTGCTCAGGCTGGCGACAACATCGGCGTGCTCCTTCGCGGCGTTACGAGAACTGAAATTGAAAGAGGGCAGGTTTTGGCAAAGCCTGGATCAATAACTCCTCACACCAAGTACACAGCGCAGGTTTATGTGCTGTCGGCCGAAGAGGGCGGACGCCACAAGCCCTTTTTCAACAACTACCGCCCGCAGTTCTACTTTCGCACAACTGATGTGACCGGCGTCATCACCTTGCCTGAAGGCACAGAGATGTGCATGCCCGGCGACAACATCGAAATGACAATCGAGCTTATTACTCCGATCGCCATGGAGCAAGGCCTCAACTTCGCCATCCGCGAAGGCGGCAGGACTGTCGGAGCCGGCTCCGTTGTAAAGATACTCGTTTAATTCGATTCAAGGATGCAGCCTCT
This sequence comes from Clostridiales bacterium, assembly GCA_031269465.1. Taxonomy (GTDB): domain Bacteria; phylum Bacillota; class Clostridia; order Lachnospirales; family WQUN01; genus JAISWZ01. The sequence continues at coordinate 20,513 of JAISZB010000093.1, forward strand.
TTAGAGGTTGCATCTTTTTATGCTGATTTGCGCCAGAAGACTCCTGTTTCAGCTTGATTATTCAGCGAGCGCGACTGACAACGGCATTTCTCCTTGAAAGCGGATAGTCAAGCTCCAAATAGGTTTATTTCAACAACGCGCTGCAATTGAAAGTGCCGACAACCCATCGCCTAATGTCTCAGAGCTAAAGCCCTTTGATATTTAAGGCGGGGGCTTGCGCTCAGAAATCCCCCGCCGGCTAGTGCTGTCGCTCTTAATTGCGCGACATGCTTTTAGCCTATAAAACGCTTAGTTATAGCCAAATAGGACTGTAGCGCAATTAAGACTGTCTGCACTAGCCTAAGCCTAAAGTGGCTGTCCAAGAATGCATAGGCGAAGCAGGCAAGCAAGGCCGTGCGCATCAGCGGGCGGCGATCTGCGGCAGTGTTCCGGCAGTGGAGCATTAAGCGTCGGCACGCCGGGCGTTTGGCCTGAAACCTGTTGAGGCCCGAAATTATCCGCTTTCGGAGCGGCCGGAGGCGCCGCCCGGCCGAAAGGCGATATGGCGGGCGAGCAGCGGCAACCCGGGGCGAGAGCCGGGAATGATGCATGCTGATTCGCATTGGGCGGTTCCAATTTTGAGGTTGGATTATGCAAAGCCAGGGGCTGCGCCGCGTGCGTACAAGGCCTTGGAATTGCATTGGCTAATAGCAGCCAGCAGCGACAATTCCTTCAACATAAAAAAGCAGCCTTAATAGGCTGCTTTTTTATGTTGTGAAAATTAAGGTTTATATGACTGATCATATACTGATTTACAGACATATGCTCCTAATTATCACGCTATATAATGATTCGAGCGTCAAAATGATTTTCAGCTGCAATTGCTCTGCAAAAACAGCTTATATAAGCCATTCTCCAAAGCCTCTTTGTATCAAAACAGATTTTTGACGCCCGCCCGAATCATAATCAAACTTCAAAATAGGCATTTACATATGATGATAAAGCAGGCATATACAAAACAGCGCAAGTCTATATTATTCCGATTGGAATTAATAAGCAGTTTGCAAACAAGGCTTTCCGACAAAACTATACATGAATTAGCATGATGCTGCCAAACAGCAGAATTCTCGTTTCTAAAAAAACATAACCGCACGCCATACTGATTTGCATATGAAGCTGACTTTTTGAGCTTGATAGGCAACGTCTTTGCAAACAGATATAAATGCCTCTTGGCGCGGACTTGATTCCAGATTTATGTACTTCTAAATCCCTCCTCCTCCAAGCTTTTGCAATGCTTCTAAACGCTTTGCTTAAAAGCGCTCGAGAAGAGCTTTAAAAAGGCGGAATATGGTTAGAATAACACATTGTGCGGGGAAGCGGAAATCAAAAGCGGTTCTTTTGATCCATGAGCGCATCGCAGGCATGAATAGGATCTGAGTCATTAAATGCGCAAAGAATCAATCAAGGATTCGGTTTGAAATGCTGATTTGTAAATGAAACCGCCTATTTTGAGATTTGATTATGCTGATTCTCACTCAAGCTAAAACAGATGCATTTGGCTGCAAATAGGCATATATGCTGATGCACAGAAATATGCGCAGATTTTAGGGCTGGACTTTCCTTTGAAAGGTTGCATGGCGTAAAAACGGATGACTCAGCTCTATAATCAGAGCACTAGATCAATTGGCGTAGGAAAGGAGAGCTTATCATGAGTATGCCACAGACCATAGAAAAGTCGCAGGCTATAAATGCAGTGCCTGTAGGCGAGGGCATGAGGCTTCATTTTTTACATTCTACCAAGTTCAAGACGGCCATTTTCTGCGTACTGCTCAGAAGATCCCTGACAAGGGAAGATGCCACGCTAAACGCCCTTTTGCCGGGAGTCCTTCGCCGGGGAACATCAAAGCATGATACTATCGGAAAGATCAATGCCGTCATGGAGGATCTGTACGGTGGCGTCTTCGACTGCCAAACAATCAAAAAAGGGGAGCAGCAGCTTATTCAGTTCTACTTCGAAGGCTTGACCTTCCATGACAATTTCTACAGAGGATTGGAGTTTGTTAAGGAGGCCATGCTAAGCCCCCTGACTATAAACGGCGCCTTCAAGGACTCCTACTGCGCAGGCGCCGTCAACAGCCTCAAAGACGATATTTCGTCTTTAATTAACAACAAAGCGGAATACGCTAAAGAACGCCTCTTCGAATGCATGTGCAAAAACGAGCCGTTCGGGATTTCGGCTGACGGCTATATCGAAGACTTGGCATTTGCAAAAGCGCCTGAGCTTTACAAGCATTACATGAAGATCTTGGACGCTTCTCCCATTGAGTTCGTCTGCTTGGGAAACCTAGACTCGGATGAGCTTCAAGATAAAGTCAAATCGCTTTTTGACAGGCCATTTGGAAGAAAGGCGATATCCGTTCCGCCGTCTGCGCAGATCAGGTACTCGCCTAAGCCAATAGACATCTACAGGGAGAATCTGAATTCATCGCAGGGAAAGATATGCATCGGGCTGCGAGCCGAAGTCCAGAGCGTAGGGCCGGACTTTCCAGCTATGCTTCTCCTGAACGAAATCCTGGGCTCGGGTCCAAATTCAAAGCTCTTCACGCGCCTGAGAGAGAAGGAAAGCCTTTGCTACTATGTGAATTCGGTTTTTTACAGATTCAAATCTATAATACTCATTCAGTCCGGAGTGGCGCCTGAGAACTTCGGCAGGATGCTGGATCTGGCCATTCAGGAGATAGACGACATCAAATGCGGGAAAATCTCAGAAGCGGAGTGGGGGAACGCCCGAAAAAGCTTGATTAACAGGTTGAGGGGCGGGCAAGACTATCCGTCTGCGGCAATTGATTTCTACACAGTCCAGCATCTGCTGGGAGATACGGATACCGCAAATGACGTAATCGAAAAAATCGAAAAAGTGGCGCTGGAAGACATCTCGCGCCTGGCGGGAACCCTGTATGCAGATGCGGCGTTCGAACTTTCCTGAGGAGGGATCAAATGGAAGAGATGAAGAGCAACGCTTTGCTGGGCGAAAATATATTCATAGACAGGTTGCCTTCAGGCATCAAATGTTATATAATTCCAAAGAGCGGATATGTTGAGAAGCAGGCGATGCTTGCCGTGCGATACGGATCAGCCGACAGCTCCTATCAAATCGACGGGCGACGGCTGGAAGCGCCTGAAGGCATGGCGCATTTCCTCGAGCACAAGATGTTTGAAGATGATAAAATGGCAGTCTTCGAACAATTCACTATGCAAGGCGCGAGCGTCAACGCTTTCACAACCTATACGCATACAGCCTACTATTTTAGCTGCATAGACAATTTTTACGAAAATCTCGGGCTGCTTATGGATTTCGTGCAAAAACCGCACTTCACCGACGCGAATGTCGAGAAGGAAAAAGGCATCATAGCGCAGGAGATTCAGATGTATTCCGACAATCCCAGCTGGAAGGTCTACATGAACCTCAATCAAGCCCTATATCACCAAGGGCCGTTGAGAGACAACATAGCGGGGACGCTGGAGTCGATACAAGAGATAACAAAGGAGCTTCTCCTTGAAAACTACAACGCTTTTTATCATCCTTCCAACATGGCTCTTATTTGCGTAGGGGATCTGGATCCTGTTAAAATTTTCCAAACAGTGAATGAAGGCTTCATGGAAAAGCCCGCCCGCGTTGCTGGCAGGATCTTTGGCGAAGAGCCGGCATGCGCCAAAATGAGCTATATTGAGGAAAAGCTTTCCGTCTCAATGCCTCTTTTCGAGTTTGGCTTCAAGGAGACTGATTTCAAGTCAGGTTTGGCGGGAAAAATCGCAAGCTCAAAAATACTGGCTGATATAATAGCAGGAGAAAGCTCTCCTCTTTATGTCTCCATGTATGATGAGGGCTTAATAGACGATTCTTTCGCTATGGACTACCTATGCGGCTCTTTCTACGGCGCTACGATATTCTCCGGCGCATCCAGGGATCCGATCAGGGTCAGGGGCCTTTTAATGGCGGAGATAAGCCGCCTCGCGCAAGAAGGCATTGACCCTTCCCGATTTGCAGCCGCAAAGCGCAAGCATCTAGGCAAGTACATCAGGAGCTTTAATATGATAGACCACATAGGGGTAAATCAGGTTGACCTTTTTTCGAAGGATTTGGATCTGTTCGATCTGATGGACGCATTCCAGTCAGCTTCCATCCCGGATGCGCAGTCAAGGTTGAACAACCATTTCTTGGAAGAATCGTCCGCTCTGTCAGTGGTGTCGCCAATGGATCCTTGCCTGCGCGCGGCGGCGAAATAAACGAAAAGCTTTTTAGAATCCGAATTGTCCCGTCCATTAAGGGCATTTCGGATTCGAAAAGCGAACTTTGGGGGTATGTAAATGACCAATCAAGCGCCTGAAATCTCCTTTCCAAATTTAGGGCTGGAAATATACCGCCTCCCTAAAGAGGCCTTCACAATCGCCGGCTTCTCAATCTATTGGTACAGCATATTCATCGTGCTTGGCGTTGCGGCAGGCGCGCTCCTGGCTGTCGCGGAAGCCAAGAGGATAGGCCAGAATCCGGAAATCTACATGGATTTCCTCTTCTATGTCCTGATAACCAGCCTAATCGGCGCAAGATTGTATTATGTGGTATTCTCCTGGGACAACTACAAGGACAATCTGCTGAAGATCTTCGCTTTCAGGGAAGGCGGGCTGGCCATATACGGAGGAGTCATCGCCGCGCTTCTGACAGCCATAATTTATACAAGAATAAAGAAGCTGGAATTCTGGAAATTCGCGGACGTCTGCGGGCCTTGCCTGGTAATGGGGCAAGCCATAGGACGGTGGGGCAATTTCTTCAACCGCGAGGTATTCGGGCATTACACAGATTCCCTTTTAGCCATGCGCTACCTCAAAGACACGGTATCCGTGATACCGCCAAGCGTATTGGAAAACATAGTCATTGAAAACGGATCCCAGTACATCCAAGTTCAGCCAACCTTCTTGTATGAATCCCTTTGGAACCTCTTCGTGTTCTTCATCCTGACATGGCTTAAGAGGCATAAAAAGATGGACGGAGAGGTAATCCTCGGATACTTTTTCGGATACGGCATCGGAAGGTTCATCATTGAAGGGATTCGAACCGACCAGCTTCCGCTTTTTGGCACCGGCTTGCCGGTGTCGCAAGTCCTAAGCGCCGTCTTAGTCATCGGAAGCGCCGCTGTGTTTGCTATGAGGCGGCATAGAGGCAATGAAAAGAATATCTCCCCCAGATCATAAAAATGTTGTAAAGGCTTGCTCTGTATGTTATACTCTTTTAGACTGCTTGAGGAAATATCTTTTTCTGGGTTTACTCTAATTTATCGGATTGAATCAGAGCCATTTCCTAAAGGCGGTCTAATTCCGGCGCGTTGAAAAGTCCATCAGCAGGGGTTGCGCCTATACCGATGCATATTATTTTCTATCCGCTTTTGGAGCCTGATTATCCAATGGTTAAATGGATAATCAGGCTCCAAAGTCAGTGCATCCGCTTTAAAAGCTCTTTATGCAGGCTTTTCTGCCTTCAAAGACGGCAAGGCGCCAGGAAAATATACCTATGCCAGGAAAATGGAATCTCCGGCCTTTTCTTAGCAGAGGTGAAAAAAATCAGGAGGATGTTATGTTAGACAAGAAAAGCATCATCGCCAAATACGGCAGAAAAGAAAACGACACCGGTTCACCTGAAGTCCAAGTAGCTCTTTTGACTGAGCGCATCAATCACCTTACGGAACACCTAAGGCTTCATCCCAAAGATTTCCATTCAAGACGCGGTTTGCTCAAAATGGTAGGGCAGCGCAAAGGCTTGCTCAATTACATCAAGCAGGGCGATGTCGTCAAGTACCGGGCGCTTATTGGGGAGCTTGGCTTGAGAAAATAGAGGTTTCCGCCGCTTTGGATTTTTATGCTGTTTGCGAGTGCAAATCAGCATAGAATGCTATAAAAATCGAGGTGAAAATGAAGGAAATGAATATCCATTTCTTTCATTTTTACCTTTGTCTTGGGCATCCCAAACCAAGGATTGCGAGGCTCAGAGCAAATGCGCATCTGCAGCCTATTTTTTTAAAACATACGAAAGGGGCTATTTATGTATAAAACTTACACCATGGAGCTGGCCGGACGCACACTGACGGTTGAAATAGGCCGTGTCGCGGAGCTGGCCGGGGGCGCTTGCATAATGCGCTACGGGGACACAGTCGTGCTCGTGACAGCAACATCTTCGGAAAAGCCGAGAGCCGGCATCGATTTTTTCCCTCTTTCCATTGACTATGAAGAACGCCTTTATTCAGTGGGAAAAATTCCGGGCGGGTTCATAAAGCGCGAGGGCAAGCCCACCGAAAAAGCCGTGCTGACTTCAAGGCTTATCGACAGGCCCATCAGGCCTTTGTTTCCCAGCGACTACCGAAATGACGTCGCAGTAGTAGCTACAGTCCTTTCAGTTGATCAAGACTGCAGTCCTGAAATTGCCGCTATGATTGGCTCTTCCATCGCCCTTTCCATATCTGACGTCCCATTCAACGGCCCCACTGCCGCGGTAAATATCGGCCTTGTAGGCGGCAAGCTGGTTGTAAACCCAACAGCGGAGCAGAGAGAGCAGAGCGATCTTTCCCTGACTGTAGCTTCAACCCGCCACAAGGTCATGATGATAGAAGCAGGGGCGAATGAGGTTTCAGACGACGTCGTATACGAGGCCATAATGCTTGCAAACGAAGAAAACAAGAAGATAGTGGCGTTCATCGACAAAATCGCCGCAGAGAACAGCAAGCCTAAAAGAAGCTATAATGAGCATGTAATTCCCGCTGAGCTTTACAGCAAAGTAAAAAATTTCATCACCGACGAGCGCATGGAGGAAGCCGTATTCACAGACATGAAACAGGAGCGCGACGAGCGCGTCTCAGTCATCACTGCGGATGTCATGGACTCTCTTCTTCCGAGCTTTGAGGGTGATGACAACGAAGAGCATGCAAGCCTCCTCGGAGACGCCATCTATAAGTTCGAAAAAGAGACTGTGCGCAGGATGATCCTAGAAAGCCGCAAAAGGCCGGATGGAAGAAAAATGGATGAAATCCGCCCGCTCAGCGCGGAGATTGACATCCTTCCGAGAACGCACGGCTCAGCGCTGTTCAAGCGCGGACAAACCCAAGTTCTTACAATCACAACCCTTGGTTCAATGGGAGAGGTGCAGCGGCTCGACGGCTTGGACATCATGGAAGAAACCAAGCGCTACATGCACCACTACAACTTTCCCAGCTTTTCGGTCGGAGAGACAAAGCCGTCTCGAGGGCCGGGCCGCCGCGAAATAGGGCATGGCGCCTTGGCTGAAAGGGCGCTTCTGCCAGTTCTCCCGTCCGAAGATGAGTTTCCTTACGCCATCCGCCTGGTTTCTGAAGTTTTGAGTTCAAACGGCTCTACATCCCAAGCCAGCGTATGCGGCAGCACGTTGTCTCTCATGGCTGCGGGAGTTCCCATAAAAAAGCCTGTAGCCGGCATATCGGTTGGACTTGTCACCGGAAGCTCTGAAGATGAATTCGTGCTTTTGACTGACATCCAAGGCCTGGAAGATTTCTTCGGAGACATGGATTTCAAAGTCGCCGGCACGAAAGACGGCATCACAGCGATACAAATGGACATCAAGATTGACGGGCTCACGCCTGAAATAATAAGGCAGTCCCTTGAGCAGACCCACAAATCCAGAAACTACATTCTGGATGAGGTAATGTCCAAGGCAATCGCAACTCCACGCCAGGAGATATCTCCGTTTGCGCCTAAGATTGCCATGGTCAAGATTGCAGTCGACAAGATAGCCGAGGTTATAGGTTCAAGAGGCAAAGTAATAAAGCGCATCATAGAGGAATGCAATGTAGAGAAGATCGACACGGAAGACGACGGCAGGATTTTTGTGGCGGACAGGAATATGGATAATGTGCGAAGAGCCATCGATATGATAAATACAATAGTCCATGATCCTGATGTAGGAAAAATCTATGTCGGAAAAGTGACAAGGCTTTTGAATTTCGGAGCTTTTGTTGAAATCGCCCCTGAGAAAGAGGGCTTGATACACATTTCGCAGCTTGCGAAGGAACGCGTCAAAAAAGTAGAGGACGTTGTCAATGTAGGGGATATAGTAAGCGTTAAAGTTATAGAAATCGACGATCAGGGACGCATAAACCTTTCCAGAAAGGCTGCGCTGTAGGAGAGAATAATGTTTAACGTTGTAATATTAGATAACGGCTTGAAAGTGGCGCTTGAACAAATGGACTCAGTGAGGACGGTATCTTTCGGGATATGGGTGAGAAATGGATCGCGAAATGAAAGTCCTGAGTCGAATGGCATCTCCCACTTTATAGAGCATATGCTCTTCAAGGGAACTTCTAACCGTTCCGCAAAGCAAATCGCAGATGATATGGACGAGGTGGGCGGCCATATCAATGCTTACACCACAAAGGAATATACTTGCTACTTTACGAAAACTTTGAGCACTCACTTTGATGTGGCTTTGGACGTTCTTTCAGACATGTTTTTCAATTCTGAATTTCAGGATTCAGAGATTAAAAAAGAGCGCAACGTAATTTTGGAAGAGATCGACATGTATGAGGACGCTCCCGAGGAAATGGTCCACGATTTGCTCCAGTACAGCGTATGGCAGGGAAATCCTCTCGGATATCCTGTACTGGGAGCGGAGAGTTCGATATCCAACTTTGATCATGACTTTTTCGTAAAATACTTTCATGATAATTACTATCCTGAAAGAACAGTCATCACGGCAGTCGGCTGCTTCGATTCAGACGAAGCCGTAAAGAAGATAGAGCGCATCTTCGGCAATTACAAGAATCCCTCCATTCTTCCTCCTCCATTTTCTAAGGCTGTATATAAAAGCTGCATATCGGCAAAGCCCAAAGAAATTGAGCAAATGCACCTATGCCTGGGATTTCCCTGCATCCCTGCGGGAGATCCCAAATACTACGATTTGATAGCTTTGAACACCATTTTCGGAGGAGGCATGAGTTCACGCCTTTTTCAGACAATCAGAGAGGATCGCGGCTTGGCGTATTCCGTCTACTCTTACTCCTCAAACTTTATAGACACCGGCTTATTCTCCGTATATGCAGGGCTCAACGCAAATCAGGCTGAAGAAGTGATTAAGCTGATATTTCAAGAAATAAAAAAATTATTATCTGAAAAGATAGGCGATTCGCAACTTCGAAAAACAAGGGAGCAACTAAAGAGCAATCTAATTATGGCAATGGAAAGCCCATCCAACAAAATGTCGTCTTTAGGCAGATCTCAGCTTATCCAAGGACGCAGCTTTTCAGAAGATCAGATCATGGAAAAGCTGGATGAGATTACTTATGAAAGCATCAGGGATATGGCTGAGCACATTTTTCAGATTGATCAGGTTTCATTGTCCGTAGTCGGCAACTATGGCGGCTTGGATTTCCACGAAATAATGAAGAAGGCGTCAGCGCTCTAAAGCGCTTAGGCTGCCGCAAGGAGCACTTTGTATGAGCTATGATCCTATACGCGGCAATAACCGCTTGGAAACCCTATGCCAAAGCCTTTCAACTAATTTTGATCCGCTTGCAGGCATAGAGAATTATAAACATGACTTGACAATCTCTAAGGTGTCAACCTATTTCTATCAGCGCAACATGGTTTTCACAAAGCCCATGATCCAAAGCTACGTCCGAATGGGGCTTCTTCCGCCGCCTTTGGATGGCAGGGACTACGTGCCGGAGCATCTGATGATTCTCGCGATGCTTCATTTTTTGAAGAAAGCGTCGTCTCTAGAGGATGTGAAGTCAGCTTTCAAGCTGGCGCTCGAAGGTCCGTCTGGAAATGTGGAGATGCCCAGAGATTCAAGCTCGGTGAAAGAGATCTACAATGTTTTTCAGGATATCAAACAAGCATGCGAAGAATCATTGGCTCGGGCTATGCCAGACATTTCGCTAGCTTTAGAGCGCTTGCGCCCAAGCCTCGAGTTCGATGCGTTTTCCAAAAAGGGCGAAGAATGCAACTTCATGCATCTAATGGCTCTTATGTGCTTGGGAAGCGCGGTGCAGCGGATGCAAGAATCCCTTATCAAAGAAGCAATCAACTAAAGCTTCCGGATTAAGGCGTTTGCCGAGAGGCAGGCTTCTTATTCCGGTTTTTTGCTATGTTGAGAATAATAAATCAGATGTTAGTTAGCATACTTGTAATTACCATTTTTATACAAAAAATCAACAGATAAAAAGACAAGAAATGACTATACTAAGAGTGATTAAGCCTCTCTATTAATGTTTATTTGGTTTTAGCATTAATGCTCCAATTTTGGAACTTGAAGGCAACGCGATTGATATCGCTTATCGAGCCTTGAAAGAGGACAGTCAAGCTAAATATACTGATTTGCATTGAAAGTTCCTATTTTGTAATTTGATTATGCAGCGAGCGCAAAATGTTATCGGCATTTCGCACCGCTCAATGGATAATCAAGCTCCAAAATAGGTACATTAGAGTGCAAATGGGCAAAGCTACTTATGACTGCAAATCTGAAAAAAGATCAAAGCTCAGCATGAATTTTTTCTGCTAATCAAAGACGGGGGTCAGCAAGCAAAGCGAGGTGGCGAATGAACGACGGAGACTATAACACCCAGTATTATAGAACAGCCAACAAGCTGATTATCGGTGCAATCTTGCTTTTTCTCGTTTTCAGGATGATTAATGCCGTTGTAATGGGAGAACCCAAAAACGCTTTGATAGTTGCCAGCATTACTGTGCTCCTGCTGCTCATTCCCATTTTTCTTTTGAGCCAGTTCAGGGTAGGGGAGAAATCATCATTTGCTGTACCGATCCTGCTTTTCCTCATTTACATCGTAACTTCTTTCATCATGGAAAGCTTCACCTACTTCTTTGGCATAAGCATAGCCATAAACAGCCTCGGGGCTCTGTACCTGAATAAAAAGGGTATGAGCTGGTATCTGATCATAACAAATATCCTAGGAATCGTGCTGGTTTCTTTGCGCTTGCCTTTGAGCAGCAACCTGCGCACTCCGCCATATTCTGAGATTTTAGTCAACTATGCTCTTTTGCTGACAAACTCGTTCTGCATTTATATTCTTACGCGCTATGCTGCAGACAAGAACAAGTCTGCGCTTTTAGCTCAAGAGTCTTTCAGATCTCTTTTTTTGACAACGAAGAACTTTACTGTCCTGCTAGATGAAAACAGCAAAGTAACATTTATTTCAGCCCCTCTTTTGGATTTTCTCAACTTGAAAAGCGTTGACGAGGCAGTAGGGCGCCCGCTTATGGAACTTTTCAAGGGATATAGCGAAATGCAAGGGTTCTTGAGCAAAGTGCTTTTAAGTGATGGATTTTATGAAACGACTTTCACAACTGAGATCAATGGAAGCACGAAATATCTCAGAGTAGTTCATGACGCCATGCATGGGAGCATTCCAAACGCAATACTGATTGATGTGGCTGATGTAACTTCAATAATGGAAGCGAAGCTAACCGCGGAAAAAGCCAGCCGCGCCAAGAGCGAGTTTCTCGCCGTCATGAGCCATGAGATACGCACGCCGATGAACGCCATCATAGGAATAAGCGAACTTATGCGAACTGACAATCTAGACAAGAATCAACTGGACTTCTTTGAAGACATGAAATCCATGTCCAAGTCCCTTCTTAAGATATTAAACGATATCCTGGATTTTTCAAAGATGGAAGCAGGAAAACTCATCTTGCAAGATGCCAGCTTCAATGTCAGAAAGCTGTTCGATACTGAAGCGTCCATTCATAAATTCATGGCGCAGGGCAAGGATCTGGAATTTCTCTCTGAATTCGACTCATCGCTTCCTGCTTATCTCTATGGAGACGACGTGCGCATTCGCCAGATCATTTCCAATCTTCTTAGCAATGCTATAAAGTATACAGATGAAGGATCCATATACTTTCAAATGGGCAAAGACGAATGGCAGGATGGATCAAAGTGGCTGAAAATTTTGGTGCGCGACACTGGAAGAGGCATAAAAGATGATGATTTGGACAAGATATTCGTAAAATTCCAGCAGCTTGATCGCATGAATAGCCATGGAGTAATCGGAACCGGCCTGGGCTTGTCCATAGCCAAGGAGATTGTGAACTTGATGAACGGCAGGATCTATGTGGACTCGGTCTATGGTTCTGGCGCTGAATTCACGGTATTCATTCCTTTGAGGATTGGGGAAGAGGCAAATGACGCCGCATCGGCGCCCCATGTTTGCTTGCGCGACGACGCTGTCAAAGTCCTAGTAGTTGATGACAACATGTTGAATCTGAAAATAGCCTTGGCTTTCCTGTCCAAGCACAACATATATGCCGACTCCGCTTCAAGCGGCGAGGAAGCGTTGGCCAAGGTCAAGGAAAATAAATATCATCTGATATTAATGGATCACATGATGCCTGGAATGGATGGGGTTGAGACTACCAAAGCCATACGCGCCCTGCCAGGAGATTGGTATGTTAAATCTCCGATTGTCGCTCTCTCAGCCAATGCCGTCGATGGCGCGAGAGAACTTTTCCTTGACAGCGGAATGAACGACAGCATCCTAAAACCTATCGATTCTGCCGCTCTCAATGCGATTTTGGGGAAATGGTTGCCTCCTGAGGCAATTGATTGCAGCAATAAAGGCATTCAGCAAAGCGGTTAATTATACTGATGCTCTTAGAGGTTCCGGTTTTGGAGATTATTATACTGCTCTTCAATGGATTATCCACAAAATCGGCGCTATCAGAATATGCAGGTTGCAGGCGATTTATGCAGTTTCATAGGCAAATCAGCATATCAAGGCAAATCATGCAGGAGAGGGAGATTAAAATGAATGAAAATTTGAGCCGCGCCATCGCTTCAAAAAGCTCAGCGATTGATTTCGAAGCAGGGCTTAAAAACTGCGCTGATGATGAAGAGCTTTTCCAGCAGATGCTTTCCGATTTCGTTTCTGATCATAGCGGCGACTATGATAAGATAAAAGCCGCCCTTGATGAGGGGGAAAGCAAAACAGCCCAGCGCCTCGCGCACACATTGAAAAGCACTGCAACGCTTATAGGCGCCAAGGATCTTGCCTCAGCGGCTCTGGTTATAGAGCTTGCTGCAAGCAAAGACTATTTAATAGACTGGTCGTTGATGGATGATCTTAAGGATGAATGCCAAAGGGTTAATAAAGAGCTCAAGCGTATGACTGTCAGATGAAAAAAACAGGCAGCTTCAATTGATGCTGAAAAGGACTGGGATTGCGGCGCTAGCTTCACAAACTCAGTCCTTTTTTCCGCCATGGCACTATCTTGGGATCTACCTATATGCATTCTAATGCATGCTGATTTGCAATCAAGCGCATACCGGCGATTTGCATTCGAATGAACCTATTTTGGAGCTTGACTGTCGACTTTCACGCCTTATAATCGAGCTATGACGATTTTCATCAAATGTTCCTTTTTTTGTTGATTATCCATTGGAAGGTACGAAATGCCGGTATCATTCGCACTAGCTGTAATAATCAAGCTCCAAAAAAGGCAGTTTTCAATGAAAAATCAGTATAAATGCAATCAAGCCTTGCTTGATTGCAACGCTTTATTAAGGGGAGGCCGTTTTCCGGCAGTCTTTGTTTTGTTTGGGTTTTGTTTTAAATTTATTCTTAGACCGCACTGTTTAAGCCAATCCAGCCAATCACTAGATAATATGCCGTGATTTATGACGCCAAAATGCAATTATCTTATTTGACACTGATTTTTCAAAGCTGTATAATAGTCGTGCAGCCATGAAGGCATGCTAATAACAGGGTTCAAGGCCCTTTCAACGGTCGCGTGCGATGCGCGTCAATTATATACATGTGCTTCTCATAAAAAGCAGTTCTGGGATGAATTCAGATTTTGCCAGTGAAGCTGAGCTTCTAGAACCAAAAAGCTGCCTAGCGAATTTTGGCTGTTGAAATCAGCCTTTCCACACGCTTGAAAGCTGCTTTTTCGGTTAAATTTCAGGAGGATTTATGCATATCCCAGACAATTACCTAAGCCCCGCGACATGCGCTCTTCTGGGCGCCGCCGCAGCGCCTGTACTGGCGATTTCCGTCAAGAAAGTCAAAGAGGAGGTATCGACCGAGAGCATGCCCATGCTTGGCATAGGCGCTGCATTCTCCTTTTTGATGATGATGTTCAATGTCCCTCTTCCTGGAGGGACGACCGGCCATGCAGTTGGCGGGACTTTAATCGCCATAATGGCGGGGCCTTATTCCGCTTGCCTTGCCGTATCAGCGGCGCTTGCCATACAAGCCCTTCTCTTTGGAGACGGAGGGATTCTGTCGCTGGGCGCCAACATATTCAATATGGCATTTGTTCTTCCATTCGCCGGCTATTTCGTTTTTTCAGCGATTAAAAAAGCGCTCGGATCAAAAAAAGGCGAAGCCATAGGCGCCGTCTGCGGCGCATATATCGGCCTTGCGGCGGCAGCCCTTTTGACCGCGATAGAATTCGGCATTCAACCTCTTATTTTTAAGGATGCGTCGGGACTTCCGCTTTACTGCCCGTATCCATTGTCCGTTTCCATACCGGCGATGATGGCTCCTCATCTTTTGGCGGCATGCGTCGTGGAGTCCGCTTTTACCGTCTTCATATACTCCTTCGTAAAGAAAGTTTCCCCCGGCTCTATATATGCCGGCGAGAAGAAGCGCAGCAAGGCGATTTACGCGCTTCTGTCCGTTCTCATCATCCTGGTTCCACTGGGGCTGCTTGCTGAAGGAACCGCCTGGGGAGAGTGGGGTGCGGATGAAATCAGCGTTACGGCATACAGCGGCAGCGTCTTGGGCTTTACGCCTAAAGGAATGCTAAACGGATTCAGTTTTCCTTCTCCGTTGCCGGATTATGCTCCATCTGGCATGCCTGACGCATTGGGATACATAATTTCTGCAGTTTTCGGAGTTGCCGTCTCAATTATCCTGTTCAGGCTCTTAGGCGGCTTCTTAAAAGCAAAAAGCCCGGGAAGCCACGCTTGAATCTTATATTTCACAAGCCGGCAGGAAGCCGGAAGCGCCTAGATGCTGTGAAAGGAGACGCGAGGCAGGCTTCAGCCTGCCTCGCTTAAGATGAATGAAAAAAAGCCGTCCCATGATAAAGGATGCTTTTATAGACAAAGGCATCCTTTCTTTATTTGGCATGCTCTCAAAGATAAGAGCTCAAGACTCGCCCGCAATTCCGCGGGGTCCCGCAAGCTTGAACATCAACCCTTTTTACAAAGTCGCCTTCACTTTAGCTCTGATTATCCTTATTGCATTGTCCAGGAATTTACTGTTCGTTTTCTCCGCTTTATCTTATTTGCTTCTTATTATTGCGTTTTTGCCCTCAATCGATTTAAAGCGAACGCTTTTTGCCAGCTTAGCCATGTTTTTTATATCCTGCCTGTTGCTGGCGCCTGCAGCGCTAAGCGGAAACCTTTACTCCCTTTTCATGATTCCCTCAAAGATGTTCGCAACTGTAGCGGCTGCCAACATCCTCTCCTGCACAACCAAGTGGCAGAGCATCATAGGCGCCTTGAAACTGTTTTTCATCCCCGATGTCTTCATCTTCATCCTTGATACGGCGATGAAATACATTGTGATGCTCGGAGAGCTCTCTCTCGAAATGCTTTACGCCATGAAGCTGCGTCGTTTCGGCGGAGGCGGCGGATTAGCTTCGCTTTCAGGGGTTGCAGGCACTGTTTTTCTCAAGTCTGCGGAGATGGCTGAGGAAATGAATTCCGCTATGCTGTGCCGGGGTTTCAGAGGAGTATACCATTCGCGCGCTAAGCTGACTATGACCGCAGCCGACGCGGCGTATATAATTGCAAACGCCTCCATATTCGCCTTGTTCTTCTATTTGCGCTGACATGGGTTGCGAAGTGGCTATACCGATTTTCATCAAATCATCCTTTTTTTGTTGACAAAAAAGGAGCTTTGATGAAAATCGGAATACGCGCCTATAGGCAGCTTCATATGCAAATCAGCATGCTCATAGGCATAGTCGCAGGAGTTGGAATCTTATGCTGGAATTGACAGACATCAGCTATTATTACGGGGAGCATGAAGCGCTTGCCAATGTGAGCATGAATATACAAAGGGGCGAATCCGTATCTCTTCTCGGAGCGAATGGCTGCGGGAAGTCAACGCTTCTTAGAATATTAAACGGCCTCATATTCCCTTCTTCAGGGAAATATATGTTTGGCGGAGAGCCAATCACCAAAAAAAGCCTGTCAAAGCAAGCTTTTTCAAATAGGTTCCACAGCAGGATAGGGTTTTTGTTTCAAAATGTGGAAACTCAATTATTCTGTACGGATGTATATGATGAGATAGCTTTCGGGCCGCGCCAGGCGGGCATGAGCGAGCGGGATGTGGATATTCGGGTAAAAGAGATTATATCGCTCATGAAGCTTGGGGGATTCGAGCACCGCACGCCGTACCACTTAAGCGGAGGCGAAAAGAAGAAGATAGCTCTGGCTTCTATCCTTGCTCTCTCTCCTGAAGTTTTGGCTTTAGATGAACCCATGAACGGACTTGATCCCAAATCTGCCAGATGGCTCTGCGAATTCCTTGCAAAGCAGAATGCTTTGGGAACCACTCTCATTTTATCCACTCACAATTTGGATTTGGTCAATGAGATAACGAAAAGATCAATTTTATTCAGCGAGGAGCATAAAGTGGCCGCTGACCTGCCTACGCTGGAGATGCTTGAAAATATAGAGCTTCTCAAAAAGGTCAATATGGTGGACGAGCATTACAGCAGCTATGCCTTGAATTATTTACCGCGGCGACATATTGACTGATATACGGCACTCCTCCGATATGGTAAAAACTTTTCACATTATGACTAGTAAAAAGTTGATTTCGTGACATACTATCCTAAGAGACGATACCGCACTATTCATTCTCGCGGATCGCCTTTCACTGAATTGTTACTTTCCATGTACTTAAAGGAGGAGCAAAAATGAGATCAAGGCCATTCGATTGGACTGCCCTTACTCTTGTCATAATCGGCGCCATCAACTGGGGCCTTATAGGCTTTTTCAAGTTCGACCTCATTGCCACGCTTTTCGGCGGCATGGAGGGCTGGCTAAGCCGCATCATATATGCGGCCATAGGCCTGGCGGGCTTGTATAGCTTAAGTTTGTTCGGAAAAATGAACCAAGAGAGTTTCACGGGACGTGAGCATTACTCGGACGCTATCAGAAGCGAGTAGCTCTTTCCTATACTGCTTTTAATTGGATAGTTCCCATTTTGATGTCGGGTTTTACAGTTAGCGCGAAATGTGGATATAGTCATTTCGCACCCTTCAATAGAGACTCAGGCATCAAAAACGGCCCATTTGACCGTAAAGCGGTATAATTGAAATGAAAAAGCCTATCCCCGCCCTTGGCGCTGATAGGCTTTTTTACGTATGAGAGATATTCCTTCCAGCGGATCCTGCGTCTCCTTTACCAGCGCCATGCGCCTCATCGTCAAATTCCTCTTCAGATTCATTGTCCAGCCTGCCGACGCGAAGCAACTCTTTAAGCTCATCGCTAAATCCATCGTCATCATCTGAGTCGCCCCAGTCAAGCAGAAGAGTCACCGTAACCTGGAAATATAGATCATCCGCAAGAATATCTACACTGCCATTATACTTTTTTTCAGCCAGATCTCGTATGATGGAAATTCCGAAACCATGCTCTTCTGGCTTTTGCTTGGTCGTCAAAAATGTCTTTTGTGTTTGTGAGAAGAGCAGTTCGGCAGGTTTTGGGTTTTTTGTCCGAATGAGAAGATACTGTCCGTTTATTTTGGATCGTAGCAAAATAGTTCGCAGATCTGGATCGCTAATGCTGTCGCACGCTCTTATGGAATTGTCTAATAGGTTTCCGAAAATCCTTACCAAATCGAGTTCTTCCATGGGTAAGTTGTCTTTCTCAATAAAGACCTCAAAATCACAGGCAATGCCCAGTTCTTTAGCGGCGGAAACCTTGCTTGAAAGTATTGAGTTTACTATGTGATTCTTGCAGTATCCTGGCATTTTCACCTCCGTCACTTTGCCGGAGTACTGCTCCAGCAGCTTTTCGGCATTAGCGATGTCGCCGCTGGAGAGCAGAGTTCCAATTGTAATGACAAAATTCAAATGATCATGCTTGATTTTTCTAGCTTCAATGACAGCCTCCTCAATAGACTTATAGTAATTCTCTCTGGCGCCAATCTGATCTAAAAGGCCTTTAATGCTCAGTTCGGCTTTCTTTGCCTTTACGCTGTACAGAGCTGAAAAAATGAGTCCAGCATCAAGCATTAGAAACGCCGCTACTGCCAGAGGCATGAGAATCATAAAATAGACCCCTTCAGGAAGGCGCCATGCCAGAAGGGCTGCGATAGCAGCAGCCTCAATTAGCGCAAGTGGAATCATTAAATATGATTTCCGGTTTATCATAATGTTGCACCAAGGTACCCCAAGAATTTCATTTTTGTGTCCGTTAGACGAAGCTGGCTGATTGGAACTTCATTGCCATTTTTGAGCACAAACTTATTCTTTGTCAAATCCCTGACATAATCCATGTTCACTATGAAGCTTTTATGGCAATGGACAAAGCGCTGATCCATTTTTCTGAATAGTTCGTCGATGGAAATGTAAGTCTCAATGCAGCCGTCTTTCATCTGAACCCTAACCTTGCGGTTGAAATTCTCAATGAATAGTATATCCGTAAACGGAGCGGATACGACTGAGCTCTTGTACTTAATATACAGGAGCTTAGAGCGGATCTCTTCAATCTTCTTTTCCGCCTTGGCCACAGCCTTCTTGAAAATCACCTCGTCAAATGGCTTGGGAAGGAAGTATATGTGCTGCACTTCGTACACGGAGGTGCAGTACTCAATATTGTCTGAAACGAAGACGACTTGAATGTCTGGGTGCCTGTTCAAAATGGTTTTCATGCATTCAATGCCATTGTAAGATCCCAGAACTATGTCTATTAGGATCAGATCAGGCACTTTAGCCTGTATCGATTTGACGAGATCTCTTGCTGAATTGACAACTTCAACAGTCCATTGATCAGAAGTTTCACAATTAGAGAACATGTCTTTCAACAAATTTCCCTGAGATGCATCCTCGTCGCAAATATAGCACGTATACATATAATCACCTATCTTTCATTCAGCGGCGCGTTTTGCATGTGATTTATCCAGCGCTAATAAAAGCTGAAGTTGATATGCCGATTTGCCGTCAAATGTACCGATCCTGAAGCTTGATTATCCATTGAGCGGCGCGAAATGCCGAAATCATCGCATTCGCTGTATTATCAAGCTCCAAAATTGGAACTTTTATATGCAAGCCAGTATATGCAGCGCACTTAGATACAACATGCGGACTCGTACGGCGCTTTTTTATGTGTACTTCTTTCCTCCGCCTTTGGCAGGCCAACAAAACAATAGGCTTTGCTCGCCGCAAAGATAAGAGGCCTTAAAAAGTCGCTTTAAACGATGCGCGCAGAATTAAGTTCCGAAATCGCTGAGCGCCTGAATCATCTCAAGAAGCAGGGCGGGTTTTGCCCTTAAGCGCCTGAAATATCCGGGTCAAGCGGAACGGGAATGGACAGCGCGCTCCCCTTGAAGCATGAGCTTTGCAAAATATACGGATTTTCATAGAATATTCCTTTTTTGGAGCTTATATCCATTTAAGCCTGTATAATCAAGCTCCAAAAAGGGTAATTTTATATGAAAAGCAGTATGCATGAGGATAAAAAATATTCCCGCCAAATCTTACGAATGTGGATAATATAGGCCGCCATTTTGCGCAAAGTTTGATTCATCATCCCTAAGACAATTGCGAAGGCTAGAAAGGGGCGTTAAGCATTGGACTTAATTGAATGTTTGATGGAAATGCGGCTTATTAGCATTTGAAGCCCTTTGGCATCTGAAGCCGGCGATTTACGTCGACAGCTTTAAGCTTGAAGCAGTAGGCTGCCTGTTTTAGATGCCAGAATTTTATATGCTGGAGCGAGTTATTTTACCCACTATATACTTTAGCCCTTTTATCCCTTCTGGTCAAGTGGTTTTGGAATATTTCTTAATGGATGCCGCCTTCTCTAAAGCTCTAAGCTTCATTTTAGGGAGCGATTTTAGAGCGCTAAAATTCAAGAAGCAGAGCGTATTCAGCGCGATTTGAAGCAGTTTAGAGATGGGGCTCGAATATTGCGCTCCAACGTCATTTCTTTATAAGCTTGCATAAATCCTCCAGGCTTGAATATAGATTTATAAAAAGGAGGATTAATAATGCTGAAAAAATGGATAGGCAGTATTCCTCTGCATCAGAAAAAGGCCGCAATATGGCTGGTTGCTCTCGTTCTTGTCGCAATAGCCGCTTTTAATGCCAGACCTGCGGTAGAAATGGTTTTTAAAACGATTACATACGTTGAAGCCGCAAGAAAGCTTCCCATCTACAGCGTTGAAACGCAGGAGAAAAGAGTCGCCATTTCTTTTGACGCAGCTTGGGGAGCTGATGATACAGATAAACTTTTAAGCATACTAAAGGATCATGATACATTGGCAACATTTTTCCTCTGCGGCTATTGGGTAGACAAATATCCTGAAGAAGTAAAGAAAATATATGAAGCAGGCCATGACATCGGAAATCATAGCAAAACGCACGCACATGGAGGAGAACTCAGCTTTTCTCAAAATGTCGAGGAAATCATGGGAGCCCATGAGAAAATAAAGAAGCTTTTGGGGATAGACATGAACTTATACCGCCCGCCCTATGGAGAATACAACAACACAGTCATTCAGGCAGCGCAAGACAACAACTACTTCCCCATACAATGGGATGTAGACAGTCATGACTGGATGAACAAAGGCGTGGATTACGAGATAAACAGGGTTCTCAACAACAAAAACCTAAGAAACGGCTCCATAATCCTCTTTCACAACGACGCAAAAGACACTCCCATAGCGCTTCCAGTCATACTTGATGGTCTAAAGGAGAGAGGTTACACTGTAGGTCCCGTTTCAGCCCTTATTTATAAAGAAGGCTATCATCTGGACAATACAGGCAGGCAGTTTCTCGACAGCTCAACCGCCAGCAAATAGACGCCCATTGCCCCTCCTGAGCGGAAAAAGAAGAATCAGACATTCGGAGATCCCGAAGAGCCTGATTCTTTTTTTTTTGCTTCCGTACGCTTTGAGCCGCACTCTAAAAATCCTAGCTCTTTCTTTTCTTCATAACATCTTCAAATAGAAAAGCTATAATTCCTACAAACGCTCAATAAGGAGTGAAAATATGAAGCTCTGGAATAAAATATCAAATTTTTTCCTCATCTTCCTAGGCCAACTAAAAAAAGCCGGCAAAGAAAGCTTTGGCACCTCAGCTCCAGGCTGTTGCAAGCCTAACAGGCAAAACCCAGCAAGGAAGATATGACGCCATTTATGCGATGCGCATAGAAAAGCTCCTATATTGCAACTTGAAACTCGCTTGCATAGCGTGAAATCAGATAGTCCAGCCAAAATCTCTGCGTCGGTTTAGGATGCTGCTCATCTGTATAAGAGCCAGGCCAGCTATGCTGGCTTTAATATGAAATCGGATGTCTGGGCTTGACTTATACCGATTTTCATCAAATGTTCCTTTTTTGGAGCTTGACTGTCCATTGAGTGGCGTGAAATGCCGATATCGGCATTTTGCACTCTCTGTAAAATCAAGCTCCAAAAAAGGCAGTTTTCTATGAAAATCAGCTATAAAGCTTCAAAGCACTTAACTGCAAATAGGTATATTTTAGTAGATTAGCGATTCGCCTCAATTCCAGAAAGCCGAAGGGAGCATTTAGATATGGAGTTTCTATTGAGCCACTGGCACTGCATTATTCCCGCAATTGCAATCATTGCAGCGTCTCTTCTTCTTAAGGGAAAACCCGTAAAGGATGAAAGGGAAAATGTAAAAGGAAAGAAGCAGTAATCCTTAAAAGGAGGCGCCAAATGTCCAAAGTACAAGGTAAAGAGATTAAAGGCCCAAATGCTTGGCTGGGGCCGGCCGTAATGGTAGCCATTATAGCGGTTGCAGCCGCAGTCAGCATTTCTGCGATTTCAAGCAAAAACTCAAAATCTTCTCTTGCAGCCGCAACAGCAGTCGATCAAGATTTGGTGATTGAAAAAGATAGGATTACCTCCACGGCAAGTTTCTTCTCCGTGGAAATCGAAGGCACCCAGATGGAAGTCCTGGCCGTAGAGGCTCCTGACGGCAGCATTCGGACGGCCTTCAACACATGCCAGGTCTGCTACGCATCAGGCAGAGGATACTACAAGCAGGAAGGCAAATACCTTGTATGCCAAAACTGCGGCAACAGCTTTACGATGGATCAAGTTGAAGTCATATCAGGAGGATGCAACCCTGTGCCGATAATGCCCGAAAACAAGACTGAAGACGGCGAAATCATCACTATATCAAAGGGCTATTTAACGCTGGCCAAGAACATATTCTCCAACTGGAAAACTGAATATTAGGAACTGTGAAAAAATAACTTGTTATTTTAAGGGCGAGCGGCAGATGCCCAGACCGCTCGCTTCACTCCAAAAATCCCCAATTTCCTTTATGACTGTTTTTTTATGGTGTAATTCCAT
>JAISZB010000237.1 GCA_031269465.1 Clostridiales bacterium
TAGTAAATATCACCTGTATGATTATTTTACATATGGTTATTTTAACCAAAAAGAATTGCTTATAGTTACATACAATAATAACCATTTAATGTCGATAATAGATCCCAAACAGGTTCTAATAATTTAGACACTTTAAGTCGCCCAGCTCCTGCAAGTAAACGCGCTCGATTTTTCAGGGCGGGTACAAGCATTCCCAACTGCTCACAACACATCAAATTAGAGCAATTCCCAAATTGCCTGCAGAAACATTGGACAAATCTCCTCAAGTGTGATTTAGCTACTTAAACGCCTTTTTCATACAAAATATCCCAAGCGCATATTGACAAATTAATCTTTTTAAGCTATAATTTCATTATATTTCTCTTTTTATAAAAAATAAATTCCTACTTAAGGCAATATGCGTCAACTAATGTTACTAGATATATTTTCCGATTGCCGCATGCTTGAGTTCGAACAGCCTCATCCGCTGCAACTGCATAATCAGCTGATTTCCCGCCTCAGACGCCATTTCGTTGCCTGAAATGAAATAAGCGGCTTCATGGGAGGGTAGCCGCAATGTCTTGATTGGGAATTATGAGAGGAATAGCTGAAAGAGAAAGGTGCCTCAAATATGAAAAAACGGAAACGGACTGTCATATTCGCGTTGGCTCTGCTTGCGGCAGTGCTGGCTTTCAGTTTTTTGACTGCATTGTCTAATGATTCCGCGCCTGATGCAGTTCAGCTGCGGCAGGAAAGCTTGACGCGCCCCGACGTGAAGCCTCCCCAATACGCCGCGTTTCAAGTAGGCGGCGTCCCAGTCAGCCATGATAGGACAATAGAGGAAGTCATCGCGGTGGAAAGCGCTCTGCCAAACACTTCGCTCGACTATCAAGGCCAGACCCGCTACGCCGAAGCGCCAAGCTTCGTTAGTCCTTACAAAGCCGGCTCCCTAAACGCGCAAGACTTGGAGGACGCTCTGAACACCCTCAAGATGCTTCGATATCTGGCAGGACTTAATTACAAAGATCTTGCCTTCACTGCTGAACTGAACAGCACCTCCCAGCACAAGGCGGTTTTTCTGGCTGCCACCAACCAGTACGCGCACTCGACTTCCAGCCTCAGAAAACCTTCTGACATGCCTCAGTCATTCTTCGATACGGCTCAGAAGTACACAGGCGAGTGCCTGTATGGCGGCATGTTCAACATATCAAAGTCCATTCTAGACTTTGTAGCTGATCCTGGCGACAACAACATCCAAGCGGCAGGCCATCGGATGATGCTGTTCGCTCCTGGCAGAAGCGAATTCGGAATCGGGTACGCGCATAAGGAAGGTACGACCTATACAGATTACATAGCAATACATGCATCCGACTACAGCCACATGCTGCAAAGCGATACATATATAGCATGGCCGAATGCAGGATACTTCCCGCTTGAATACTTCATCGACTCAGAATTTCCAAGCTACACCCCGCCTTACCCTTGGTCGCTTCAGTTGGGAGCAGGATATTCATACCCTCTAAAAGATGAAATCAGCTTGATTCTTACAAGAGAGAGAGACGGCAAGCAGTGGGAATTCAATTCCAGAACGCCAGAGCTTAAAATCGGAAATATGCCAAGCGCAAGCATGCATCTGGCTGTTTCCGGCAAGCTCATCACATTTCGCCCTGACTTGACTTCTTTGGGTCCGATACAAGACGGGGACGCTTTTACAGTTTACTTGGCGGGAATCAGCGATTCGGAAGGAGTGCCCGCCAGCCTCAGATACACTGTAAATTTCTTCGATCTTGCTAGAGAGAAGAGCAGAACCAGCATAAACATAACTGTCATGTATCAAGGCGTGACTGTATCGGGCGCCACTGTGGATGTCGAGGGGCTCGCAACATCAACTTCAGACGCACGCGGCCAGGCAGTCATGCGCGCAAGCGCAGGCGCTGAATACAAATACACCGTTTCCAAGGCAGGGTTCATGCCTGCTTCCGGAACCGTCAAGGCGCGTCCGGGAAATGAAGCCGTGATTGTAGAGCTGACTCCGACCGTTACATTCGTTTTTGAAAACACGGAGCAAGCCTATGACGGTTCTCCTAAGACTGTCGCTGTCAAGGCAAACCCGGAAGTTCCCTTCATCATCAAATACAACTCTTCGGAAGAGCCTCCTGTAGACGCTGGAGTTTATGAAGTCTCCACCCAGGCGGTTTCCGATCAATATACAGGAAGGCAGACAGCGACTCTTGTGATTTCCCCAAGGCAGCTAGAAGAAAGCATGCTTGAAACATCGGGTTCGTTCACATACACCGGCTCGCCTCAAAACCCGAATTTCAGCCTCACAGATTTCGGAATGCCCATAAGCCCGGAAGATTTCGAAGCATCCCAGCCGGTAGCCGACGGCGGAACGCATGAGTTCTCAATCACAGGCAAGCGCAACTATGCCGGACGGATCACCCGGAGCTTCACAATCGATCCTGCGCCTCTTTCTGAAATCGACGCGATTCTCTTGACGGAGAGCGCAGTCTATAACGCAAAACCGCAGCCGGCGTCGGTCTTGATACCTAACAAGGCGAACTACGGAGAGCTTGCTGTATATTATTCCGGTACAGGCTCGACCTACTATGATAAAAGCGTCGAACCTCCGTCAAACGCAGGTGAATATGAAGTTTCCATAAGCGTTTCCGGAGGCGGCAGCATCCTTCCGTCGGAGCTGATTTTAAGCAAGCCCTTCCTGATCGAAAAAGCCCGGGCTACAGCCTTGAATCAGAAAGTAATGGTAGAGTCCGGCCAGCAGAGCGTTTTCACGCTGGATTTGAATGCGCTCCTTCCTTCAAGCGTAGATCCGAGCCAAGTGACCCGGTACACAGCTTCAAAGCAGTCGGATCCAAGCAATATTCTTGAAATAGGCGATATAGTCGGTTCAGAGCTCCAAGCATTCATGATAAATGATGCAGTGACAAGCTCTGCGGCGGCGACAGTCGCAGTTTCCTTCGACAGCGGCAACTACGATATTTCAGACGGAACATTCACCGTCATATCAACGGACAAGCCTGTAGTTGAGATTGTTGGCGTTAAAATCGCAAGCCGTCCATATGACGGGACTCCTATATCCATATCACAGGAGCCTGAGTTCATACGCGCTAATGACGGCTCGCCCATCGATTGGATGGTTCCTCGCTATACTTGGTCAAGCGGCTCCCCGCCAACTGATGCCGGAACCTACACATTGACCGTCTCCGCAGAAGATGCGGATGAATATTGTGTATCTGAAACAGCGCTTGAGTTCGAAATTTTCAAAGCAAGCCAAGAAATAGCCTTCCCCGCGCCGACTATAACGAGAACCGGCGAAAAAGAGGCTCTGGCCGCTTACTCCTCTTCCGGCCTGGATATCAGCTACACATCAGGCAATGTTTCGCTTGCCGATGTAAAAGGCGGCAATCTGGCGCTTTACAAAGTCGGGACAGTGACAATCACTGCCAGGCAGCCGGGGAATGAAAATTACCTCCCTGCGCCGGAAGTTTCTCAGACTATAACGATACTTCCCAACCTTTCGAAAAACTCTTGGCTCTCCAGCCTGGATACGACCCCCGGGAACTTGAGTCCCGCATTCAAGCCCGACATATTCAATTATTCGGCGGCCATAGCCTATAATGTAGAAAGCGTCGACATTTCCGCAACCGCTGAATCAGGCGCCCGCATATCCGGAGACGGCTTAAAGGAGCTTAATGTAGGGGAAAATATCTTCAACATACAGGTAGACGCAGAGGACGGGGCCTCATCTTCAACCTATACCGTCAAAATTGTGCGATTTGCAGCCGGATCGCTCGGACTTATTCCGAGCAGGGAGTATACGGGAACGGAAGCGCCTAGTGTCGGAAGCTCTCCAAGCGCCAATCCCACAGCTGCCGCAAGTCCATCTCCCAGCCCTGCGGCGGTGGACGAAGCACCGGAAGCTTCCGCGCCAGCTGTCCCGAGTCCTGCCCAAGAGCCGGCGCCAACCGATACTCCGGTTCCAGCGGCGTTGATTCAGCCTTCTAGCGGGAGGAATGCAATAATATCTTCGGCTGTTACTTCAGACATAATAAAGAAAGCCCTCGCCGCCGACGCCTCTCCTAAGATAAATCTTTCCGGCGCTTCAAATGAGGCCGCATTCAACAGCGCGGATTTAAACGCCAGCAAGGATAAAAACGTTGAGATAGCTGTATCAAAGGATGCCTTCACCTTCATCATGACCCCTCAGACTATAGGCGAATTGAGTTTGAACGGCTCCGAAAATGTTTCTGTATCCCTTATTCCAGCCGAGAAGGCCGCAGACGAAAGCGTCTCAAGCAGGCTAGCCAGCTTTTCCGCTAAAAACGCAGAACTGCTAGCACTCAATTACAATGTGGGAATCAGCGTAAACTCCTCTGGACTTGAAAAAGACATTCCTTTCAAAGCGTCATTGGACTTAAGCGATATGAGTTTTTCCGTTGCGGAGAGGCAGTTTATGACAGGAGCTCTTTTTGACAATCAAATGAAATCCATAAAGCTTCTAGGAGGAAAAGTTTCAGACGATTGGAAGAGCTTCACTTACAGCTCTTCGTCATTGGGGCCTATAGGCGCAGTGATAAGCGGTGATCTGATTAAGCTTCATTTTTCCATAGGCACTGTGGATTACGATAAAAACGGGATACCTTTTAGAAATGATGTAGCTCCATATATTTCAGAAAGCAGGACTCTAGTCCCCATAAGGGCAATCGCGGAGGCCTTAGGCGCAACCGTCAGCTGGGTTGATTCCACCAAGACTGTATATATGACTAAAGACGGCAAGACCATCCACTTGTCAGTGGGAGAAGAGCTGCCAAACGGATTGGGCGGCGCGGTTATAAACTCGAAGCGAACCTTTGTTCCTCTTAGATATGTAGCAGAGCAGCTTGGCGCAAATGTAGTTTGGAACAGTGAAAATTATACAGTTGACATTTATCAGTAGAAATTGCATCCTAACCGTCTAAAAGAGGGCCGGGGAATTTTAAGCGAATAGAGAAAAGCCCGCAGATTATATCTGCGGGCCTTTACTTTTTCACTGATTTGCATATGAAGCTGCCTAGTTTAACTTGACTGCGCAGCGCCTTCAAGTACAGTCAAGCCCTATAATCTATAATGGTTTCATTTGCCTGCAAGTCGGCATATCAAGCAAAAATCCTCTTTTTGTATAGACATGAAGAGTTTTCAGCATTATTATAATATGAGATGAATGCCTTTAAAAAGGAGGATCTGCCTATGAGCTTCAAATGCAAATACAATTTCACGAGATATGAAAATCCATCTAATGGCTTTTCTATTGTATCCTATGTTTCCGATGATCCTCAAATTCCTGATGAGGCAAAAACAGAGTATCCTTCAAATAAACTCTACTCTTCTTTCATGGCGCTCGGCCGCTACCTGCCTCAAAACCCAGAAGTCGAGTACATATTGGATGGGACGTGGGAGTTGGATTCAGTATTCGGCCTTCAATTAAGGGTTGAAGTATGCGATGAGATAATGCCCGGCACTTTGGATGGAATAAAAAGATACTTGAATTCTGGATTGATTAAGGGAATCGGAGATAAAACAGCTGATGAACTGATAAGCAAGTTCGGCACAGACACTCTAAAAATTATCGAAGATGAACCCGAAAAGCTTCTCGCTATAAAAGGCATTTCTTCCGAAAGACTGGAGCAAATCATTGAGAGTTTCGCTCTAAGCAAGCCCAACCGCGAACTCATGATATTTCTTGGGCAATACGGGATATCAGACGCCTTATACGCAAAAATCAGGAATGAGTTTGGAAGCGGCGCTATGTTTATCCTGAAAAAAAACCCGTATGTCCTATGCTCAATCTCCGGAGTCGGGTTTAAGAAGGCGGACGACATCGCCAGGAAAATGGGTGCCAAGCATAATGATCAAAACAGGATCAAATGCGCCATTCTTCATGTTTTGAAGGAAAGCAAGATTGCAGGCCACCTCTTTTTGCCTCAAAGGGAGCTTTACGAGAAGTCCAAAGAACTCTTGGATTCCGTTCAAGGCCTTCCAAAAGTCAGCAATTCTGAACTGAACAACGGATTTCATTCTTTGGCTGACAAAAATGAGATTGTACATGAAAGCGGAAACATCTACAGCTGGCTGTCATTCAGGAACGAGTCGGAGAGCGCTAAGGCCATAGCTCTCATGCTTTCCATCAAATGCAATGAGGTTGAAATAGAAGAGGAACTCATAAACGTCCAAGACGGCATAGGAATCGAGCTTTCGGAAAGGCAGCAGGACGCCGTCAGATCAGTCTTTTTAAATATGGCTTCAATCATAACCGGAGGTCCCGGCACTGGAAAGACTACTGTACTTAAGGTCATCCTGGAGATTTACAGGAAAATATTCAAAGACGAGAAAATCCTCCTGGCCGCGCCCACTGGCAAAGCTGCGAGAAGAATGGCTGAAAGTACAGGCATGCCAGCGTATACTCTCCATAAATCCCTGCAGCTTAGAAGCGACGATGATGATGGCAAAGAGATCAGGGCCATGGCAAAGCTGGAAGAAAATTTTATCATTGTAGACGAGTTCAGCATGGTTGACATGGGCCTGGCCTATATGATGCTCTCAGCAATCAATGAAGGAGCAAGGCTTCTGTTTGTAGGAGACGCCGATCAGCTCCCTTCAGTAGGCGCCGGAAACGTCTTTAGGGAGCTTATTCAGTGCGGCTTGATTCACACCACATATCTCGACAATGTCTATCGCCAATCCAGTGGAAGCCTGATAGCGCAAAACGCTGCAAAAATCAAGAATGACGACATCAACCTTCTCTATGGAAGCGAATTCGAATTCATAGAATGCGAAACAAGTGAAGAAGCGGCTCAGATTGCAATGGCAACCTACGAAAAGGAACTGGAAATGCTTGAGCAAGACTTGTCAAAGGTTCAGATCCTTACCCCCTTTAGAAAACGCGGCAACGCCTGTTCGAATAATTTGAACGAAATTCTAAGGGAAAGAATAAACCCTCCATCTTCCGACAAGCCGGAGATCCAGTCAGGACTCAAGACTTTCAGGCTTGGAGACAGAATTATGCAGATAAAAAACAAAAATGGAATCTCAAACGGAGAAATAGGCTTTGCTGTTGAGATTGACAGCGCGAGGGAGCTCATTCTTGAATTTTCTGATTCCAGAATTGTTCACTACAATGCTACTGACTGCCAAATGCTTGAATTGTCATACGCTACTACCATCCATAAAAGCCAGGGCTCTGAGTATGAAACAGTAATAATTACCATCCTCAATGACTTTTTTATTATGCTCAGAAGAAACCTGATATACACGGCGATAACAAGGGCAAAAAAAAAGGTCGTGCTTATAGGCCACAAGCAAGCTCTTGCAACGGCAATACTTAAAAATGACATCGATCAGCGAAACACTCTTTTATGCCAACGCATTCTGAACTTCAACCGACAACTTGAAATCCTGAACGCTTCAATCTAGATATAACGGCTTCATTGATACTCATATGATCTCTAAATGAGCGTTTGTCTAAGTCAAATTAGGAAATAGGTTTTGAGGCATTATTGCGCATAATGCAGACTCTGGACAGGAATGCTGTGGAATGAAAAGGTAAGGCGAGGATCTTGGCAAAGACCGCTCCAAAATAAAATGGGCCTCAATATGGCCCTCCGTTGTCGAAGCCTGAAAGGAAAGCTTATTTTATGGCCGAAAGCTGAGGAATGAAAATGCTGAAAATTGGCGGAATCCATATATGAAAGGAGTCGCAGCGAAGAGAAGTTTGAAGCAGTCCTATCGGATTTCTGCTGCGATCCTCAAGCCTTGCGGCACCCTTCAAACCGGCGTCCTCTGGGCGTGAGCGACGCGATTTCCTTCGTGGGCGGGATGCTCACCAAAGCATCTCGGGAGTATACTGCTTTTCATATAAACCCCTATAAAGCTTCGCTTCACCACTAAGGATGAAAATATTAAGCCATTTGTGTGTTTGAGGCATGGACAAATGTCCACAAAATGTATTTTCGTACTAAACTGCCTTTTTTGGAGCTTGATTTTCAATAGATAATCAAGCTCCAAAAAAGGAACATTTGATGAAAAATCCTGCCTCCTCTTGTCGATGCAGCGAAAAAAGGGACGGAGCGCTTGTTTTTTGCCGGCGCGCCGCTTTTCATCCATGCCTTCCATCCCGCCTATGACTGGCAGGGGAAGAGGATTTTCACCGAAACCGCAGCAAGCGGAAGGAAGAGTCATGATGCGCCCGGGCCTTGAATTTCGCGGCGAAAGCCATATCCGCAATAAGCGGCGGCTCTTATATAAATGCAACTTCAGCCGTAGATCTGTTCAATAAACTTCTGGCTGAATATCCCGGATCGATCTTGAATATCGCGCCGGGCAACGTGAAATACCAAAAATACAAGGCGATTTCAGAATATATCGACCTTCATCCGCCGATCAAGCTTTTCTATCTCCCCAGTACCCGCCCAATTTGAACTTGAATGAACGATTCTGGAAATACGCGAAGTCTGAAATGCTGAATGGCGCTTAAAGACACCTTCGCCGAGTTTAAGCTGAGAATCTACAAAGTCCTATATGAAGCCGATAAAAGCAACTCAGTAAAGTCAATTCGCTAATAGCGGAAATTTTCAATTATTCGACGATATTGAAGCTTTTGAGTGCTCATTGGCAACATAAAGCGGCAACTGGTAATTTATAGAAAAAGTTGCTATTCTCTTTATCATACTATCAATTCGCTCTTCAACTGGTATTATTTCCATATTCATGAACTTGCCCATAATCGATAAGATGATTTCCGCCCTATTCAGTGGGGCAAATACCTCTTACAGCCCGTATGAATTATACCATATATTGACAATGAAAAGCAGTATATTACAGCTCACCCCAGCTTTTTATGCCTTCAAAATCAAGGAGCACTTTTTCACCCGGCGTGGTTTGGGTCGCCTTCGAAACGCCTTTGCCGAGCCACTCAAAAAACTCCTTGAATTTAAGGCCTTTAAGCCTGACAGGATCCCTCGACGGAGAAAACTTCTTAAGCACCTTCATGTCCGCTTCGTCGCCTATGCCTATTGGGAAAATGGCAATCCTGCGGCTGCTTACCAGGTCGTACGTCCTTGTAATGGCCTCAGCCAATAACGTCTGCGAGCCATTGGGGACGCCGTCAGTCATAAGTATGAACCAAGGCTGATAATAGTCTAGTCCTTTGTCCCTGTATTCCTGCTTTCTGCTTTCCAGGCAATCAAGTTCGAGAATGACAGCCTCCCCCATTGGAGTTCTGCCGTCGGCAACCAAAACAGGAGGCTCCATCTGCCGTTCTATATTGGCGAAATCCTCAATCAATTGCGCTCTGCCGCCAAATGTTGCAATGCTAATCTCTGCGGAATGCGCCGCCGTCTCATCGCGTCGGATAGCCTCATAGAAGAGCTTTAAGCCTTCATTTAGCCGCTTGATCGGCTCGCCTTCCATGGATCTGCTCGTATCCAAGCACAGGCAGACAGGAACGCGCGCAGTCGGATTGCTTATTAGATCTTCAAGCCTGGCTGCTCTATTGTCTACCATCATTACCACTCCTGTTCTGTAGCGAAAGGGAGATGTCTTAATATGCTGATGCACGCTGAAAAGCGCCGATTTTGGAGTTTAACTGCACAGCGAGTGCGATTGATATCGGCATTTCACACCATGAAATAGATGATCAAGCTCCAAAATCAGCGCATTTGAACTGCGCATTGACATATACCGCTTTTCATCAAATGTTCCTTTTTTGGAGCTTGATTATCCATTGAGTGGTGCGAAATGCCGGCACCGGCATTTTGCACTCGCTGTATAATCAAGCTCCAAAAAAGGTAATTTTATATGAAAAGCAGTATATCTGTCTGATAATCCCACCCAAAACCTGCCGCAGCTTCCAGACGTATTCAGTCGCCAAGAAAAACGTTTCTGAGCCAGTCTACCATTTCAATATATTTTTCCTTGCAAGCCTCGAGCTCCGATTCCTCGATAAGCCTCAAACACGGCTTGAGGCAAGTTTCCCATATGTCTTTGCAATACTGCGAGTAGAGGGGGGATTCCTCCAGCTTCTCTACAATTGCGGGGCCTATAGCATAATAGGATGCTATCAGCTCCCTGCCGCCGGGCTGAAAAGCCAGCCAGCCATCCCTGTAGTCTCTCAAAACTCTAAGCTCATAGCAGTCGTCCGGCTTGTTCATCCATCCGCATACTGTTGAAGTTATGAAGCAATTCTTCTTGCTTCCGGCAGGAGGCTTGGCTTGCTGAGATGATTTAGCGTCTTCATGCTCTTCAGCGTCTTCATCTTGGTATGCTCCGGGTTCCTCATGCCTGTCTGCTGCTTCCTCCACCATGGCTGTTTGTCTGATTTTTCTGCATGCAGGACATATATCCGGCAATTCGTACCCTAATTCAGAATAATGCTTATGCTCGCTATTAGAAATATCAAAGCTGTCTCCGCAGTCTGCGCATACTCTGGTTTCAAATGCGTTAGCCATGAATTCAAGGCACTCAGGGCACAATTCGCTACGTTTCATATTCTGCACATACCTTTGGTAATTGGTGTATTCAAGCTTCTTGCCGCATCTGACGCATGCGTATATTTCCGCCAAATCTAGGCAGTCCAGGCAGATTCCGTTTCTGCTGGACTCTTCCGGCACCTCCCGATTGCACAATACGCACTCGATATAGCTGACTTTCTGGACTTTATACCTTGTCGGAAAAAGCTCCTCAGACATCTGGTCTTGCATTCCCAGTTTGCCGCTGTCCAACAAATATTGGTACCATTTTAGCTTCAGAAGCCATTCGCCTGCATTCAGCCTGTCCCTTTCCAAGCTGTTTTCGCCGTCTTTTCTGAATGTCTGATAGAAGGCCTCTTTAATATCAAAGGAAAGATGGCTCCAAATAAACCTCCATGGGCCGTCTGGCGCCCTTTTTCCCGATGGCTCCGCCAATTGGTATTGGAAGTCCATGTTAATTATATTCTCAATCGGGCTTACGCCGCCATGTTGAGAATACGGAGGCTTTCCGGGGAGCAGGATCATAAACAGCAAAGTGGCAACTGCAAAGTTTTCGTTTCCGATACTCCGCAGAAACACGTTGAAGTTCCGCCTTTGAATCTCCGGCGCTGTATAGTTGACGGTGCCCTTAGTGCATGGAAACCCTTCCAGCTGATAGCTGTCTGTGTTGAGAAAATATACTTCCCTTGTTGAGGCAACCAAGATATTCGCAGTATTTATGTCGCCTATTATAATATTTCTATCATGCAGGTACTTTATCTTCTCAAGAATAACCGTGCACAGCTCTACCAGATCCCGCCTCTTCCAAGTTGGATAATTCTTAAGCAAAATAGGCTTTATGAACATGCTTTTCTGAAGCTCCCTGCCTGAAGCCTTCTGCATCATGAACCCGACAAACTGTCTGTTCTCGTTATATATGACAGCTTTAGGGAAGCATATCCCCTTGCATTTAAGGTCTTTTGACAGGAACAGCTTTATTTTTTCCAGTTTTCTTAATCTTATATTCTCTCTCTTATATATTTTAACCACATAAGGGGTGTTTGTAGTGTATACAATCCCTTCGCCGCCAATGGCTAAAACTTTCTCAAGCCTTAGCTTCTCCACATGCGCCCCTCTCTGGGCGTAAACTTCATCCCCTTCCCCAGGCAGCGGAGATGCTTTCAGCTGTTCATCAGGAATGGTTGCCAGCACGCTAGGAGGCTCAAACATCTCATGCTCTCCAAGCGCCTTCTCTGAAACGGACCAGGCGGCTGAAGAACGCGCCTTGCTATTAGCTGATTCTTCCTCTATCGCTTCAAGCTTAATGCTTACATCTTCTACTTCTATTACCGGCTCTTCCTCTAGATTTACATCTATCAGATACCCTTGCCGATTCAGCTTCCTGACCTGAACTCTATGCACATTGAGCGCCAGAGAGTCATTGAGGCTTTCTATGTCCGCCGCCAGCTCCTTATCCTGAGCAATTAGAAGAAGCCTGTTTCTCAGCCTGAACTTTACAAAAATCGATTGGAACGCATTTTCCTCGATATTATCAGACTGCTCTCTCCGAATCTCTATCAATTCATCTTTAGCAAGAAGATAAATTCCCCTAAGAACCTCAGCGGCTTTCTTGGATGCTTGACCTCCGGTCAAGCTGAACTCCTTGAGTTCCTCCACTACTCGCGTTGGAATGATTACTTTATTCCCAGTCATTTTTGTAATCGGCACTATGTGTTTCCAAAAATTGCTGGAGCCGTCATGCATAAGGCTGCTGGCGTCCATGAAAATCTTATAGGACACAAAAAATCTCTCAAGCTCCGCTTGAGACTCTGTATAACTATTCTCATTTTCAAGTTTTCTGATTACTCCCGGCTCTTGGGCGTACTCTTCTATGCTTTCTGCCGCCTGAAGCGGAATATCCGCTACATTCTGCCTGCCCGTTCCCAAGGCCCGCGCATGCTCGTCCCAAGCGCTGTTTGTTATAGGAAAAGGAGCATTCGGCGCTTTCGCCGCTCTGCCTTCGCCTGAAGCTGGGCTGTATTCTTCCCTCGTCATCGGAAACGGGGCGTTCGGCGCTTTCGCCCTGCCCTCGCCTGGAGATGTGCCGTACTCTCCCCTCGTCATCGGAAACGGAGCGTTCGGCGCTTTCACCCTGCCTTCGCCTGGAGATGGGCTGTACTCTCCCCTCGTCATCGGAAACGGGGCGTTCGGCGCTTTCGCCCTGCCCTCGCCTGAAGATGGGCTGTACTCTCCCCTCGTCATTGGAAACGGGGCGTTCGGCGCTTTCGCCCTGCCTTCGCCTGGAGATGGGCCGTACTCTCCCCGCGTCATCGGAAACGGGGCGTTCGCTCTGTCATCATTTGGAGATTGGCTGTACTCGCCTCTAGTCAACGGAAATGGCGCATTCGGCTCTTTCGTCCTTCCATCGCCCGAAGCTTGGCTATACTCGCCTCTACTTGCCGGAAATGGAGAGTTCGGCGCTTTCATCCTGCTTATATCGCTTGAAGCCTGGCTGTACTCCCCTCTGGTTATAGGAAACGGCGCATTCGCCCTGTTATCGCTTGAAGCCTGGCTATACTCGCCTCTGGTTATCGGAAACGGCGCATTCGCCCTGCCATCGCTTGAAGCTTGGCTATATTCGCCTCTGGTTATCGGAAACGGCGCATTCGGCTCTTTCGCCCTGCCATTTACTGGGTTTTGGATGTATCCAGTTGCATTATTTGTTGCAGAAGACGGAATGTTTTGGCCTTGCTGCCCTACAGCGCCAAATCTCTGGAAGCTCCCCCCCTCGAATCCATCTAAGCGGGGTTTTTTCTCTTCCTGATCTCCGCTTTCAGAAGCCTTTGCATTATTCTTATTGGCGGCGCCTGCCTTTGAGCTTTTTTGCCTTTCCGAGCTGAGAGCCGAGTTGTATTCTCCTCCATAGCTTGCGGGAAACAGGTTGTTTTCTCCCTTGAGTCTTTTTATTGCAGTATCCATCAGTCTTAAATCTAGATTTGAAAGAGCATAATCCGCATGATCAGCAGGAATGCCCCAACTTTTCAGCCGCTCTGCCGCCTCTTCAATAGTGATTTGAAGCACTTCAGACACGTGTCGCAGAGTGACGCTCATAGAAAACCACCTCCCGACGCAGAAGCCTCTTCTGCGCTGCAACTCAGCATTTTAAAGCAACGAATAAAATTATGTAGAAATTAGTGCCGCTGTCAGCTACAACATGAATATAATGCGTGAATCAGGTCATTTCTATCATTTTTACCATTTATTGTACGCTCCAATCCATACTTGGCGATAAAGTCAAGCTCAAGGCCTAAAATGTTTCCCATTCAAGGATTAAAGCGCGTTTTTCCGCGTTAAGGCAATAATTCCTAAATATCTCTCCATATTAATTTTATTAGACAAAGTCCGCAACCTAATAATACACAATTTTTCCCGGATTGTAAACAATGGAATAAGTCGCTTTTTGCCTTGAGCATCAAGACAGCTTACAGCCAAAATCTCGACCGCGTGGCCGCTCCTGGGAGAATCTCAAGAAACGCTTATTGATGTGCATATGAAACCGCCTTTTTCGGAGTTTTACCTGACAAGAGCGGAAATACAGGATATCGTCGTTTCGCACCTTGAAAGCGGTTAATGATGCTTTAAATCGTTGCATTTGACTTGCACCGGCATGTCTGCGAGTCAGAATGGCATAAAACATAGCCTTTGGGGTGAAACTAAAGCATCTGCAAAGAAATAGTTTGATTCTCTCAGATTTTAAAGTATAATAGACATGAAGGCAATATCATAAAATCTATAGATTTGCATATGAAGCTGCCTATTTTAGAGCTTGACTTATAGCGTTAGGTGGACAGTTAAGCTCAAGCATCGTTGCATTTGGGTTGCAATCGACCTAATCAGCCAGTCTTCATAAAGTTGCCAAGTATAACTTAAAAGGTTGAGGTATAAGCCAATAACCCCCCGCCTAATATTTCGGGGTTAAAACCCCTGATATTTGAGCGGGGGCTTGCAATTGCAAACCCTGATTGACTAGCCTTGTTTCCACTGGGAAACTGCGCTGTCCAAGAATATCCTATAGACGCTCCGGAGCGTCTGCTCCAGCTCCGGACTCTGCGGTTTATGGCTGAACAGTCCTGAGGGGAAGAAACAGCGCTTGAGGCATTAAAAGCATTGGGCAGCCAGCCCTTTAATAGGGAGTTATGCGCGAAGCAGCGCAGAAAGGCGGCGACGCAAAGACTGCATAATTTGAGCTTTATACAATCCAGCTATTATACGATGGCGCGGAATATACGAAGCAAATTGCATTGGGAGTGTACGCAGACGGCGAAGAAAGAAGAATTGCATTGCGCCTGAGGTGAAGCTAAGGGCTGATACAACCGATTTGCTCTCAGCGCGAAAAGCCTTTAGGCGTGCAAGGAGAAGCAGGAAGACGCGATATCGCAAGCCTCGCTTCAGCAATCGCGTCCACTTAAAGCATAAGGACCGGCTCGCTCCGTCGACTGAAAATAAGATTCAGACCCGCATTAAGACTGCATCCAACGTACATAAGATGCTGCCGACTGCGAAGATAGTTGTAGAGGCTGCCTAATTCGACAATCAGAAATCAAAAATTCTGTTA
This sequence comes from Clostridiales bacterium, assembly GCA_031269465.1. GTDB lineage: Bacteria > Bacillota > Clostridia > Lachnospirales > WQUN01 > JAISWZ01. Next base: position 15,097 of record JAISZB010000237.1, read on the forward strand.
TATCTGGCGCCGAATGCCGGCAAGGCGGAAAGCTTGGCTTTTGGAATGCGGGGGAATGCGTCTTATTCCGCGACCGGCTGAAGGATATGCATCCGAACGCTCGGCATGCGTATGCACCGCGAAAAACACGAGAATCAAAACCAGGAAAAGGATAATGCAGTTGATGCAGGGTGTACCTGCGTCAACCCAAGATCCGCGCCTTTAGATGGGATATGGATGAGAAAGCAACGGAGAGGCGCATTCGCCAGCTTCATAAGGCGGCCTTCAGCAAGGGCGGAGGGAGAAAGCTGAGCCAAGCGCCAAAATATGTGCATGGCTGTCAATTGTTCGGCAGAGCGCAATGCTCGGCGAACGAAAAGGCTTCGTCTTTGGGAGGCGATTGAGCGGGAGCATCGACGTTCGGACGCTGGACGGAGGGAACCCTCAGGCATAAGCTATAAGAAGCTCAAGCCTATGTTAAAGAGAACTGTTGTTCTATAGAAAGAAGAAAAAGAAAGGAGGGGCGCATTCCTCTCCCGCCTAATGCCGGTGGCATTTAAGGCGGGAGTCTCCTGCGCCGCATCTGATGAAGAAAACATGCTTTGCTGGGCTTGCCGCTATTTTTGGGGCAATTCTATCATTAACTCAAGTATTTACCGCATTCGCCCAAGAGCCACGCTCTTCCATTGCCTCATCAGTTAACGGACTTGTTATGGAAGGCGGCCAATCAGCATTTGCAGAGGACTCTGATGTTTACATCCCGCTTCGGACATTCGCCAGTTTCATTGGATTCGAAGTCTCTTACGACAATGAATCTAAAACTGTCTCCCTTAAAAAGGGAGATGAATCTATCTCCTTGTCGATAGAAGACGGAACTGTTTATGCTCAAGGAACTGAGGCAGGATCAACAAGCTTAAGGTTTATCGACGAAAGGGTGTTCGTCTCTCAAAGCTTCATAACACAGTTCATAGACAAGGCTGCTCTTCTAGTTCCTACATTCGGATATGATAAAGAAAAAGATGAAACATTCCAGTCTGGAATGAAGATTTTCACGGGAAACTCTGCAACATCGAAATCCGGCGTGCTTATAAGCTCCCTGACCTGCAATTTTGATGAACCTGCGGGAGGCGAAGGGAAAACGGTTTCAAGCAAATATGCAGCGCCTCAATTTCAGGGCTTTTCCGATGAAGAGTTTGAAAAGAGCTTGAACAAAACCTTTGCAGACATCATTCACCTCAATGAGGCTGAAATTCTTGAAAGATACAGCGAAGCGAAATATTCTGCTGATGAGGGCGACGCTTACTCTTATGAGAACGACTTGAATTTCTGCATCTTGGAAACCGGAAATCTCTTTGAGATTATGCTTGAAGGCTACACGTACTCCGGAGGCGCCCACGGGCTTGAGTCTTTATCCTCATACGCAGTTGATGTTTTAAAGTGCAAAGTTCTCTCTCTGGGCGACATCTTCAAAGAGAACGTCGACTGGAAAGCGACTCTAGCCGCCCAGATGAATGAAATAACAAAGGCGGGGGGAGATTATTGGGATTCAGTTCAAGAAATTGCAATAGACAGCCTTCTGGATGATGCGCGCAACTTCTACTTTAAAGACGACTCTCTCGTCATTTATTACCAGCCTTATGATATTGCTCCTTACGCTCGAGGATTTGTCGCCTTCGAGATTCCTAAATCATCAATAGCTCCATTTTTGGCGGATGAATATGCAGCTTAGCAACCAAGGAGCTTTCAAAGATAAGGCAGCCGGTCAATTGTAAGGCTTACTGCCTTTTATTAAGGGCCTTAAACGAGTCCTTGGTGCAACCCTGCCCAAGGCATGCCGATTTGCAGTCAAACCCACTATTTTGGAGCCTGGCTATCCATCTCCACGGCGCGAAATGCCGATATCAATCGCGCTGGCTGTACAGTCAAGCTCCAAAATAGACGGTTTCATATGCAAATCAGAGTTTTACGACTAGATCTATTTAGGGTGAATCTCAAAAATGCCGCAGCAGAAAGAAATCTTGTAGAGTCAATCACCCCATAGCTAAAGCTAGGGGCTTAGCAATAGCCCTGATTGACTAGCCTAAGCTTCCATCGAGAAGCTACGCTGTCCAAGAATATATAGGTACTCCGGGGCGTTTGCTCTAACTCCGGATTCTACGGCTTATGGTTAAACATTCCTTAGGGGAAGGGACGGTGCTATAAGCATACAAAACCTTGGAACAGCATTGGCGAAGGGCAACTTACCCTAGAGATAGGGATTTATATGCGCGCTATGCGCTAAAAAGCGCGGAGGAAAATGTATGGTTTATGTTCTGAATAAGAATGGAAAGCCTTTGATGCCGACGAAGCGCCATGGAAAAGTAAGGCGTTTGCTAAAGGATGGAATGGCTAAGGTTGCAAAACTTGAGCCTTTTACAATCCAATTGCTGTACG
>JAISZB010000283.1 GCA_031269465.1 Clostridiales bacterium
GCTCCTCAACATCGGCCCGGCTCCGGACGGCTCTGTCCCGCCTGATTTGGAGGCGACGCTGTCTCAAATAGGGCAGTGGCTGCGGGTTAATGGAGAATGCGTCTACGGCAGGCCGGACAAGTCTTTCGGCCGTTCAAGCGGCGTATCTGAGAATACAGTCAAAGGAAACTCAGTATATGTATGGAATTGGATTTGGCCCGCAGAAGGAACGATGCATCTGGGCGGATTCGCTTCAAAGCTTAAAAGCGCCCGCATACTGGGATGCGGGGAGATTGAGTTCGAGCAGGAGCAGTACCGCATTACGCTTAAAAATATGCCCGGACAGTCCCCGGGAGCAGCCGGAGTCGCGGTAATCGCCCTGGAGTTTGAAAAAGCGCCGGAGTTTGTCCGCTTTCCTCTTCGCCCTCCGCTGAATAAGGGGAGAATTTACATTTGACTCGGCTTGGAGGAGATGGATGGAGCTGCGCCGATTCGCAGTCAAATGCTCCTTAGGTTGTTTAAGCTTCCAAAGCGGTAAACTCAGTCAATATATTTTCTTGTAGAATATTTCCAAAAAGCATAGCCCCTGAAAACAAAAGGGCATCCCATTTGTTTTCAGGGGCTATGCTTTTTTTGGAAGTGGAATAATTTCTGCTTGGCTTGCAGCAAATGCCTTGCAAGATTGAACTCGGAATCCAAGCCGGGCGTTGCCGCAGCTTATCTGAATATCGTCACGGCGCGAACCGACCCGTTTGCGGCTATTCGATGGATGCAGGTTGCCAGGGCTCATAAGGGATGCCGCCCCTATCCACTATCAAGGTGCGAAATGCCGATATCAATAGCACTAATTGTATAATTCGGGTGTCAAAATTAGAGTTTTTCGATGAAAAGCGGCGCGTCAATGGATAATGTAGATGTGGTAAAGCCGTTTTGCTTCAAAAGCTGTTTGTACTGATCAAGCTCGTTGCGCCCCGCGCCGCGAACAGAAAGCTCATAGGAGTCCTCGTCGGATTCTTCCAATTCAACGTCCCCGCCTAAGTTCCATTTCGGGAATTGAGGGAGCAGGGTATCCCAATTATCAAAATTGCTCATTGTGTAAAGCCACCTTTCTTTTTTAGATGATTGCCAATCGGACAAGCGGAGCGGGAAATCTCCCCGTCTGCCGTGACTTTCGTTATGTGGTTAAGGGGTCATGAAAGATATATCAAGCTCAAATGTGCCGTCGCCTTGGTCAATAGCGTTTGGGTCAAAGACGTAAGTATTGCCTTTGTATTTATACCCGACACTAATCCCGACTGGAATTGAGCTAAAATCCGCTTGGTCTGCGCCTTCCGGGTCTACTTCTCTTGCATTTGGGTCATAAAGGATATCCGCAACGTAAATCTTGCCCTCATCTGCGATTGTTTTAACAGCATTTGCGCATTTCACCCAATCAGGTTTCGCGGTCACAATTAAAATGGCGTGGAAACCGTCCCATTCTTCGCTCAGTTCAGAACTTTGGATGGTGCTCTTATCCAGTATGGCGTCAAGAGTAAGCCCGTGATTTTCAAGCAGTTCGTCAACGCTACCCGGGGTTTTCTCGTTTCCGCTCGGCGTGAGTTGTTTTCTCCGCTCGGTGTGGTATCGCCAGTATTACCGCTTTGCGAATTGCCGGATTGTGCGGGTGGGGTGGTGGTAGAACCGCCGCCGCCGTTGCTCCCGCAAGCGGCGAGGGAGAACGCCAGTACCAATGCGAGAGCCAATGTAATCAGTTTTTTCATCTTGAAAACCTCCGTTTAATTTGATTTGATTTTGCCAGAAAGCCCTCCGGCGAGGATTTGCCTGTGTTTCAACTTCGGGCCAAGTTGACCCGAAGTGCTAAGTTGTGATGAAGCCTTTCAGCGCGTCGTTGAGGTCTGCCACCCGGTCAATCAGCCATTCCGCGATAAGTGGCAATCCCGCCGGAGAAATAAGGAACGCGAGGAACATGACGATTAACCCGTTTGTGGTCTGCCTACCAAAAAGCAAGAGCGGGGAGCAGAGTATGCCAAGCCCGCAGACGATTTTCAACAGCCCGGACGCGACGGAGAACAGGAACACCAGCATGGCCCATAATATGGTCAGCACAACCACAAATGGAGCCGCTATGATTTTGAACAGAATACGCATAAAATCAGCCTCCTTAAAGTCTTGAAAATCCCTTGTTTTAGCCTATATGTATATTGTATCAAGGCCGATTTTTTAACACAAATAAGAAACGGTGAAAAAACGAGCGAGTGATTTTTGTCCCGCCACTTCGGGCCAAGTTGGCCCGAAGTGCGGCGAGGGAATGTATAAAGAAAAAGCACTACCGATTTTTGCGGTAGTGCTTTTAGCTGTGTTCAATGTTTAGAATTGCTTTAGAATATCATGGTGTCCGACATCCACAAGGATAATCAGTTTATCGCCCTCATAATACCAAACAATCCGAATATCCATGTTGACGCTGCACTCGTATAAATCCGAAGTGCCTTGAATTTTCTTTGTCCGCAGGGACGGGTGCATGGGATATTCCGCAAGCAGTTCCAGTTTCCGCATAAGCTGTTTTTTCTCGTTTTGCGTCAGCGTTTTATAATGCTTCTGAAACCGCTCCGTAAAGGTAAACTGATAGGCCATCAATTCTCCTCCAGCTTTGCAAACAGGGCGTCAACGCTGTTGAAAACTGGTTGCTTGCCGGACGCTATTTTTGCTTTCGCTTCTTCAATTTCTCCGCGCAGTTCATCAACATATTTTTTGGGATAAACCACTACGGGCATGAGAAAGATTGCCCCGTCCTGTTCGGTGACTTCCAGCTTATCGCCCTCGTGAAGCCCCAGTTTGGCAACGATTTCTTTTGGTATGGTGATTTGCGACTTTTGGCGCAACTCGGCTAACATGGCAAGAGCCTCCTTTATATGAGTAGGAAATTAAGAATTTCTTACTCATAGTATACGCCGTTCTATCAAAAAAATCAACCTCAATTTTGAAATGAAAAATCATGGATATGAAAAGAGGAGAGGAGCGTCGGCGTAACATAGGCCGGACGCTCCCCGTTTTTCACATCTTCACAATCCCGGCAAGCTGTTTCAGCAAATCGGACAGCGGCTCCCAGAGCGCGGCATCAATACTATAAGGTTAAGAAAAATCGACGCGGATTTGGAGGCTGGAGCTGTCTGCAATTAACCCAAAACTTGCTATAATTTGATTTGCATTGCAGATTGCCGCCGAACCAGATGAAATTGCGCCGAGGAGCCGAAAACACTGCTACAATTACAGGGCGCACGACATCCTTCGCATGCTGAATAAAGCGACGCAAGGAGGCGGGAACCTGCTCCTCAACATCGGCCCGGCTCCGGACGGCTCTGTCCCGCCTGATTTGGAG
>JAISZB010000299.1 GCA_031269465.1 Clostridiales bacterium
TCTTTAAATGTGAAAGCAAAGCTAAATAGAAGAGGCCTTTTTGGCTCCAAGATACGCCTTGAAATCGACTGAATATTCCAAAATGCCTGTGGCTTTGCAAGTCGTCGGAACAGCCCCAACTTTTCTAAGCCTCATTTTAAATGCGCTGACTTCATTCTTTGGATTCGGCCTTCATCTTATACATAGAGTTCTTCACCGCTTTTAACATTGATTGCGCATCCGCATCCCCTATATCATCGACCTCTATAATGCCGTAGCTTATTGAATAGCTGCTGCAGCCGTTGGCCTCATTTATCATATCAAGTTTTGTAACTACGGTTCCCATTATATTCTCCACAACTTTGTATGAGCAGTTTGGAAAAGCCAGAAGAAATTCATCCCCTTCCAAACGGCTGAATATGTCGGTGCGACGAATTGCGCTCTTTATCACTTCCATTACGGCATTCACATATTCATCGCCCTCTGCCCATCCAAGATTGTCGTTTACAGCTTTTAGATTGTCTATGTCGACATAGCAGACCGAGAGACTGTGAGCACCCCGTTGCCGGCACTCGATAAGCTGCTTTTCAAGAAGGCTCTCAGCAGAAGGCGCCTTGACCTCTTTCTTATCCGCGAGATCCGGAAGGCTGTCCAATCTCTCAATATCATTATGACCGACACCAGAAAAGACGTGCAGCTTCGAACCTTCGCGTTCTATGGAATAATGTGAAATCCAATACCATGCGCCGTCTATTCTTGAATTGTACTCCAAGCGATTTCCTGATTTTTCCCCAGCATTCAAAAGCAATGTGTTTCCATTCCTCACTCTGTTTATATATTCGCCTTCTATATTTTCTCCTAGAACATCCAGAGCCTTCTGGTTGGCGAATAAAATATTATGATTTTTTTCATCAACTACGCAAATGAAAAATGGAAGCCCCCACAGAAGCTCTTTCGCCAGAATGCTTTCATTAGTAGTCACCCACATCGCCTCTCTGTCATCCAATTTATGCAAATGCGAATCAGCTGTTTCTGTTTTTAGCTCTAATATGCCGATGGGCATCCTAATGCAGAGAGCCGCTGGATTGACCGCTTTCACGCTTTAATCAAGGAGCAGAATCGGCGCTTTCCTTTGATCCAGTACAGATCTGATTGCATAAGAAGCCATCTATTTTTTAGCTTGACTATAAACCGCATCAACGGATAATCAAGCTGCAAAGCAGATGCATTTGACTGCAAATCAGTATATCAATATATATCAAAACTCCGAAACCTGGCCATATATACTGATTTTCGTACTAAACTACCTTTTTTTGCATCTTGATTATACAGCGAGTTCAAAATGCCGATATCTGTCGCACCACTCAATGGCAGTCAAGATACAGAAAAGGAACATTTGATGAAAATCGGTATAGCTACGCATTCGCGATATATACTGATTTTCATATGAATCACCTTTTTGGTAGATTGATTATACAGCTAGCGTGATTGATATACGCATTTCGCACCGCTCAATGGATGATCAGCCTTCAAAAAATGAGCATTGAATGAAAATCGGCATATCCAATGCATCAATATTGGCGCGCTTAAGCCTCAAAATCGGAACTCTGCAAAGCGCGTCAGCATAGATCTTAATCCAAGCTGCAAAGCGGCAAATTAGGATTCGCGTTTAAATCCAACGAGGATATTTTTCCCTGTTTCAAATGAAAATATCCGCATGAAGCGATCATTGCGGCATTATCTGTACAGCATATCGGACTTGGCATATGAAGTTCATAACCTCTGGCTAAGCAAGCGTCTTTGACGGCGCTTCTTAAGGCGCTGTTAGAAGCTACTCCTCCTGCTAAGGCTACCTTTGACATGCCGTGCTCTTCGCATGCGTGAATCAGCTTGCCAGCAAGCGCATCAACTACCGCTGACTGAAATGACGCCGCCATGTCTTCAGCGGATACTGGGTCGCCCATCATTTTGGACTTGTTTATGCAGTTTAAAACCGCCGACTTTAATCCGCTGAAGCTAAAATCGTAGGGGCTTCCCGCGATGCTCGCCCTCGGAAGCGCCACAGAGCGAGGATCTCCCGATTTCGCTGCGGCTTCTATCGCAGGGCCTCCAGGATAAGAAAGCCCCAGCGCCCTGGCTGTTTTGTCGAAAGCCTCTCCAGCTGCGTCGTCCCTGGTTCTGCCTATGATTTCGTAGACTCCATAGTCTATGACTTTAATCAGATGGGTATGTCCGCCGGAAACCACGAGGCACATAAACGGCGGCTCAAATTTAGAGTTGTCGAGATAATTGGCGCATATATGCCCTTCAATGTGGTTTACGCCTATCAGAGGCTTCCTAAGCCCATAGCTTAGAGCTTTTCCATATGACAGTCCGACTATGAGGGCTCCTACAAGCCCCGGTCCGCAGGTCGCCGCCACGGCGTCTATGTCATGCTTTTCAACCCCCGCTGACTTAATCGCTTCGCCAACGACGTATCCTATGGATTCTATGTGCTTTCTGGAGGCTATTTCTGGAACCACGCCTCCATATACCCTGTGGACGTCTATTTGAGATGAGATGATGTTTGACAAAGTCTCGCCGCCGTCTTTTACAACGGCGGCGGCTGTTTCATCGCATGAAGTTTCAATGCCCAGCACTACTAGTGAGCAATCTTTCAAGCATATCACAATCCTATTCCTTTAGGGCGCGCCGCGTCCAAAATTATGATTATGCTGGAGCGCAGTCAAACGCGCTGATTTTGGAGCATGACTGTACATTTTCAAGGTGCGGAATGCCGATATCAATCGCGCTCGCTGTACAGTCATTCTCCAAAATCGGAGCTTTCTTATGCGCATCAGCGTATCGATTTGCAGTTGAAAATACCTAAGCTTTATTATACTTATTGCATTGGAAGGCTACGATTTTGATGTCGGATTATACCGATTTGCAGTCAAATTCATCGATTTTGGAGCTTGATTATCCATTGAGTGGCGCGAAATGCCGATATCAATCGCACTCGCTGTACAGCCAAGCTCCAAAATAGGCAGTCTCATGCGAAAATGAGCATAGAGATCAATTGACGCCTTTCATTACAGTTTCACGCATATCACAGGGAGATTTGCCCCTTGCTTCATAACCCCAAAATGGCAGCTCAAAGAAATTCTTTTTTACATATCCTTCATAATACAGGGTGAACATGACCCCTGCACATATTATCGGAAGCAGGAGCATGGATATAATATATCCCAGGAAGGGAAGCTTTCGCAACACTTCAATCGCAACCACTCCCATTGCCATGCAAGCGCTTGCTGAAGCTTTCCGTTTTATGCTGCCGCAGAAAAGAAATCCAGCCGCCAAGCCGAGGGACACTTCCCCCATAAAGGAAATTACCCACAAAGCAAAAAATAGAAGGACGGCTACAGGAATTCCAAAAACCGAAAGCGCAAAGACTATCATTACCGCTAGAAAGGCAAAGTATCCTAGCAATCCGTTCCCTATCACCTTAATGGGATTATAAAGGATAAATCCTGCGGCTTGGCTAAAAAGGTTCTTTTTCAGCGAAAAGGCTATGGCTGCGATAGCGGCCTTGATAATTACAGCCCAAACGTACAAAACCCAGAAAGGCATGAGGCGTAGAAAAGTTATCATGCTGGCAAGAGGGTTTTCATGCTCCAGAAAAGAATTAAACAGCAAAAAGAATTCCTCACGCTCTCCGTTGATGAATTGCATGACTTCCATCCCAGCGCTCCTCGCAATATCGTTGAATGAAGAAATATTCACGATTGCGTTGAGCGCTGCGAGGAGCACCAACAGCAGTATGAGGAATCCTTTTCTTTTCATCAGGCTTCAACCTTATCTCTTTCATCACTGTAATCGGAACTCCGGAACCTGGCTTTTCGATACACGAAATACTGCACAACAGCAAGCAGCCCAAAGATGACAAGAAGCACATACCTAAAACCCGAGAACACTTGGGACATCTGAGCCGCCATGCTTTGAAAGCTCGCCGTCATGGAGGCTGACACGTTCGCCACTGTGACAGACAAAGGCTGCAAATACGCCATAAGGGAATCAAATTGGGGATGCAGGCTCAGCCATTCCATTATGGCTTCCTTATTCATTGTTATGATGAATCCCAAACCCATAAGCACTGAAAACGCGCCCCAAATAACGCACAGTACGCTGTCTGTAGCAACTTCTGGCACTGGCAGGGTTCTGATCTTGGCCATTACAAGCTCTTCAAAGCCATCAGGGGCTTCAACAATCTCCATTTTGGAAAAATCCGCCATGATGCCATCATAGATAAGAAAGTCTTCCTTGCACCTGCTGCACTGCCCGATGTGTCGATTCAGCAATTCAGCTTCATGATCGCTTAGGATGCCATCCATATACTTCATCATATATTCGCCTGCCGCATCACACTCCATAACTCGCACTCTCCTCTCTCTTTAAACTCATCAGGCTGTCTTTAAGCATCCTGCGTCCCCTGAATATCCTATTCTTAACCTTAGACAAAGGCTCATTGGTTATATCCGCTATTTCCTGATAGCTCAACCCTTGCTCGTGGTAAAGAACTATGGGTATTTTGTACATTTCCGGAAGCTGGCCCACAATGTTCTTAAGCTCAGTGCGCTGCTCCTGGCGTATGTATGCCGCTTCAGGCGAGTCGTTGGTTCCCAGCTCATATTCAACATCTTCTATGTTGATTGTTTCTTGTCGCTTTCTTCTCATATAATCTATCACATGGTTTGTAGAGATTCGAATTGTCCATGTGCTGAACTTGTAGTCAGGAAAATATTTATCCAAATTCTTATAGATTTTAAGGAAAACGTCTTGAGCGAGATCATTTGCTTCCTCTCTGTCGGTAACCATCCGAAGAATAACTGAATATACCAGATTTTTATAACGCGATATAAGTTCCGCAAAATCATTTTGATTGCCCTGCAGAGATCCCCTGACCAGGTCATAATCCGATTTTATCGAAGCCATAGCACCAAACTCCTTATGCATGCTTGAGTAAGCCGCAAAGTTTCAGCCGACAACTATATATACGCTCATTTATCTTTTTTGTTTGTTATAAGACTTCACTTGCCAAGCTTTTGAATTTGCAGTTTTTAACATGTAGACTGGCGCTTTCGCATTGCCGCTATGCCGCTTTTCATCAAATGTTATTTTTTGGAGCTTGACTGTCCATTGAGTGGTGCGATTGATATCGGCATTTCGCACTCGCTGTATAATCAAGCTCCAAAAAAGGCAGTTTTATATGAAAAGCAGTATACGCGGTGATCAGTCTTCATAATTTATCACTTTAACCATCCGATCCCGTCCGCAGACAGTATTAGGGAATATCCCCCTGGCTACTGGCAACTGCTGCTCAGGCTGGGTAAGAGCAGGTGAGTAATGAGTAAGCCAGAGCTCTTTTACAGCCGCTTCCTTGGCTATCTCGGCAGCTTCCTGGAAAATCATGTGCTTGTGCGAGGCTGTTTTGGGCAGCATTTCAATGTCCCCATACATCCCTTCGCAGACGAATAAATCGCTTCCCTTTATAAACTCAGGAAGATTGGGAACAGGCCTGGTATCTGTGCAGTATGAGACTTTTATCGATCTCCTGGGAGGGCCCATTACCATTTCCGGCTTGTACACCACGCCCATTTCCTCGATCGCCTCCCCTTTTTTCTGCAGCCTGCTCCAAAAAGCCATCGGGACATTGTTGGCTCTTGCCTTCTCAACATCAAATAATCCAGCGCGTTTGTACTCGAAGCTGTAGCCCAGGCAGGGACCCCTGTGATCCAGCGGCAAAGCTCCTATCAGGTGATCACCCAGCTTAATTGATTCAGGCGGGCCGAATCGTCTGTATGGAATCTCTATAATATTCACTTCATATTCCAGCTCTTTTGCAATTACCATAAGCCCCGCCGCAACAGCCTTAAGTCCAGGAGGGCCGACCAATGTCAGAGGCTCCCGCCTGACAGAGGTATTTATGGCGTGAAGCAGGCCTGGCAGGCCAGCTATGTGATCCGCGTGGAAATGAGTAAAGCAAAGTACGTCAATGTTTTTATAGCCCCATCCAAGGAGCTTCATTGTGACCTGAGTTCCTTCTCCGCAATCGACGACCAGCTGGCTGCCGTTTACTCGAAGCATTAAAGAGGTAAGAAACCGCGTTGGAAGCGGCGTCATGCCTCCAGTTCCCAAAAGCGCCGCATCGAGCATACTACCGCATCCTTTAAGTCAATACGGCCGAACCAAGCTAGACTTCTGCTCAACTTATAAAATCTGAGATCATGGTATGCCATTTTGCATAAAGCTTGACCTTTTGCGCAGACAATTAAAATTCTAAGCCTTGGCGGCTGTTTATTTTGTATGTTTTGAGTCCTATCGCTTTCTGCTTTGAAATGAAGCCTTAAGCAATAAAATATTAAGATGGATTAATATTCGGGTGTCAAAAGCCTGTTTAGAGCAAAAAGGGCGGTGGAGAACGGCTTATTAAGCCATTCATGAAAGCGGATTTTCTCGAAGAATTTCTTTTGGCACTCGAATCATTAATACAGTATATCAAAATAGATTAATATTCGTCAAGCGACATTTAAGATATTCTGGCAAGCGTCGGCCAGCAACTATACTGCTTTTCATATAAAATTATATTTTTGGAGCTTAGAAATGCCGATATCAATCGCACCACTCATAATCAACAAAAAAAGGAACATTTGATGAAAATCGTATATTTTGATGCAGCATTATGCATGTCTAATTGGATTATTCTGCGAAAAAAGTTGCGCCAGCATGCTGATTGCTTATAAAGCCGCCTGACAAAGTAAGCATATGATATACTGATTTTCATAGATAATTGCCTAAAAGGATCATCTGACGAAAATCGGCGCATAAACTTAAGATAGGCTTCGACCCCGGCAACATGGGCTTTCGCCTATTGCCGGGGTCGTATCAGTATATCTTTACAACTTTCCTTGCTTCGCCGTTCTTAGCGAATGTAAAGGCCATATTCGCCTTTGCCAGCTGGGAATCGTATGTAGTATCTACAACTATCCATTTCCCGTCAACCAATATCTCGTTCCAAGCGTGATATTCCTTAACATTTGGAGCATACCCCATGATAAGCTTTGTCGGAATGCCCTGGCTTCTAAGCACCCCTGCAAGCAAAGCGGAATAGTCATAGCATATCCCTTTTTTCTGGATGTACATTTCATCAATCACAGGCACGTAGTCAGTAGGAAGATTCTTCACTTTGTCAAAATCATAGCTGTAGCTTAGAACCAGATCCTTATATATCATATTAACAGCCTCTGACTTCTTCTCTCCGCTTGTCATGCTATGGTATGCCACTATGGATTTCATGGCGCTGTTAAATGAAATAAGAAGGCTTGGAGAACTGAACATTGCATTTTGATCAATTTTGTCAACTTTAACCTCCTGAGAAAACAAAGGCTTGTATTTGTTGCCTGTGACATTTTGAAGCATGCTTATCTTATAGAGGCCAGTTCCCATTTGCAGAGGAACGTAATTTGGCTCATTGTCTCTTACAGAATAGACATTCTTATCTCCGTTGGCCTCAACCAGCACTTTCACCGCCTTGTTCAACTCCCCGGAATATTGAACCTTCACAAGGCCCTTGGCTACCTCGGAAGTGTCGATTGTTGCGGCTGCGTACGCGCTGGTTTGCAAAGACAAGCTTATAAACGCGGCAATCGCAGCCGCAGCAATGTTTCTCAAAATAACGCCTCCATCCATAGTCTTCCTTTTCATCTTGGTATCCCATCCCAGAGCTCTTGACTTTCATTCATGTTCTGAGGCGTCTGCCATTGCCGCCACTGCCTTATTTCAAAGCGCTTGGCGCCGGCTTTTCTATCTGCGCAAATAAAGCGCCCGTGAGCGTCAACGTCGAATTGAAGAGGCAAAATCTCTAGTTTCAACAATAAATTTAGCTCCTCATCTTCCTTCATTGTAAAATTGATTTCAACGTACTCCAAGTTTTCACCCAATATTATGCCTGGATATTCTAGAGAAAGGCTTTTAAGCGTTTCATAGGCGTAGTTCGTGTAAAGGAGATTAAGACCTCTTTCGGCGCTTTCCTTGTTGAAAGATCCCATTTGCCTGAACTGGCGCTGCAGATTCGCTGGCACCCCTTCATATTCAGCCTGCTCAAAGCCGTTGCCAAGAACATACTGCGCGGTCTTTATCTCAGCTTGGGAAAGCGCCATGTCCAGCCCTTGCAAGAATCTCTCCGCCAATGAGTCCATCTGGAAAAATTCCTTGTTCCAGCTTACGGCTCTCTGGCTCAAAGAATAATTGACATGGGCAGACGTAATTGAAAACGCTCCTAGTGAAACCAGAACTATCATCATGAAAATGACAAGGACAGAAGAAGCCCCCTCTTCACCTTCAAGATTCTCAACCAATTTCAACAGCATCACCTTCGTTTAAAAGCAAGTATATGAATTACTAAATCCTTTTTTAAAAAAGCTAAAAGCTAAAATACTTTTCAGCCTCAAGACTTACAAATTCTTTCTTTTCCACTTTCCCTTCCTCGCTTTTTCCCATCTGGAAGACGGAAGATGAGATCTCGCAAGCATTCCCAAGACCAGACGACTGAATATAGTCTCCTTCGCTCGAAAAGCGCAGATATGCATCCTCCCCTATATTGGAGCGCTTATGGGCTTTAAGCTCTAAGAAGAAGCTTACTCCGGCCTCTAAGGCTTCATACTCTGCAAGCCGGTACTCTACAGGCACATCTTTCCATGATTCATCGAAATACTTGGTGATGAGCAGCTCCCCGCCAGGCAGCTGCTCGACGGAGCACGAAGCATAGAAGGGATCACGGATGAAGTCTTCGAATTTTTCCAGCTTTTTGAAAACTTCAATGGAATTCATGCTATAATTCAAAGCCATGTCCATGTCTTTAGCTTTCTTGTTCACATTTGCTGAAACGATGAACATTTCAAGGATAAATCCGCTTATGAGAGCCAAAATTCCAATTGACAGAATGATCTCAAGCAAAGTAAAGCCATCCTCTGAAGCCATTTTCCTCTTGATCACCGTTTTTCCCCCTTCCAGCTTCTAAGGCTTATAGCGCTGGACATGGTTTTTTCCTCGTTGTTGTAAGTGTACTTAATGGTATTCGTCAGAACTCCATTTTCGCTTAAATCTACATCATAGGACTTTACTTCCACTATTTCATTTGATCCGCTCCATTCAGGCTCCTCTCCAGGGTCGGAGAGAACTTCCTGAAGGATCCCGTCAGCCCAGAAAATCCAGGTGTCATAGTCCGATGAAGGATCTTCTGGATCGCGGTATTTGAGCACTACCGAATTTTGCCCGTTCACACTGTTCGCTTCCACCGCAACGCTGTCCGTAGCATCATTTTGACGCAGCCGAACATTCAAGTAGCTCATGGCAATTCTCGCATTCACCTGCGCGTTCTTTTCATCTTCAATTTTGTTGAGAGCATCGCTTCCGGTATAAATAAGAGAGAATATCGTATAGCCGAAGAGAATCAAGAAAGACATAACCATAATTAGCTCGATCAGGCTGCTGCCGTTTTCATCTTCAAGTGACATGAAGCGCACCTCTCTTGCTCTGGCCTATAGCTGAAGCTTATCTTTTAATATGCTGACTCGCATTGAAGGTACCTATTTAGGTGCTTGACTTTACAGCGAGTGCGAAATGCATTTCGCAAATTTCAAAGGTTAATCAAGTTCCAAAGCAGGTATATTTGCTGGAAATCTGTATATTATTGAAAAGCGTCATTTGGCCACAACGTCAATCTCCATCATATAGTTTCCTATATAACTTGAGTTATATCTATAATAAAATGCATCATCATCAAAGATCACTCCATACTTGCTTAAATAGTAAAGATCCTCTGGATAGCAGCCTTCCAGCGCGTAGCACTGAGCGGCGGCCTTCTTAATGATTTCTTCCATGCGATCAGCTTGCTTCTGGGTTTTTGCTTCGGAAATTTTAATCATGCTGAAAAAGGCATACCCTACGACTATTCCAAGTATTGTCAAGAAAATAATTCTGCTGGCAAGATTCAGATCACAATCCAGCTTCATCGAGGCACCCCCGTCAGCATAAGACGCAGTTTTTGCGATAGGCTTATATACTGATATGCTTCCAAACGCATAGATTTTGAGATCGTATTATCCACTTTCAATATGCGAAAAGACGATATCGATCACGCTAATTGTATAATCCGACCTCAAAATCGGAACCTTTGGGTGCAATTCAGTAAATAAGAGCGAAAATGGCGCCTCTAGAGGATAAAGGAGCTGACAGTCCTGAAAACGGCGCTTCTATACTGATTCGCATATGAATATTCCTATTTTGGAGCTTTATTATACAGGCCGCAATGACAATCAAGCTGCAAAATAGGTACATTTGACTGCAAATCGTTATACGGGCGGGATTGTCATTTTGCCACTACATCAACCTCCGGCATGTAGTTTCCAATGAAGTTTGTAGAGTATCTGTAATAGTAGCCATTGTCATCAAAGAGAACTCCGTATCTTTCCAAATAATAAATGTCTGCTGGATAGCTTCCTTCCAAAGCATAGCACTGGATAGCCGCTTTTTTAATTATCTCTTCCATCCGCTCAGCTTGCTTCTTGTTCTTTTCATCAGATGACTGAATTACGTTGAAAAAGATGAAGCCTATGACAATTCCCAGGACAAGAATGAATATCATTCTGCTGACTAGAGCCAGATCCCAATCGCGCATCATTTACGCACCTCCGTCAGCCTATCGCATTCATTATGCTAATCATTGGAAGCATGACAGAAAGAAGGATTATTCCTACGACTATGGAAAGCATGATGATAAGCGCAGGCTCAACCATAAGAGTTATCTTCTCGACAGCTTCATCCACCTCGTCATCGAAGATATTTGCGGTTTTATCCAGCATTTCATCAAGATGCCCTGTGTCATGCCCGATTGCGACCATTCTGAGAAACAGAGGAGGGAAAAAGTTGATTTCCTTCAGAACCCCGACCAGCGACTCCCCTTCTTTGACTTTAAGGAAAGCCTCTTTGAATTTCTCCTCCAGAAATTTGTTGTCTATAAGAGTTGCAATGCTTTCCATGGCATTTAGCAGCTGCACGCCGCTTTTAAGCAATATGGACAAGCCCCTTGAATAGCGGGCGGTTATGACCCGAGAATTTACAAAACTAGAGATTGGAGCTGTGATTTTCAGCTTATCCTTGAATGCCCGTCCCTTTTCAGAGCGTGTCGAGGCTAAAGCCAGAATAATTGCAGCGCCTACAGCAACCGCTATCGCCCAGGCGTATTCGCTTATAAAATTGGCTGCGGTAAAAATCATCCTGGTTGCGACAGGCATTGTTCCGCCCATGGTTTCCAAGGTATGCTGGAACATGGGAAGAATCTTTATGATTAAAAGCATAACTATAGCCACCATCAGCACCGTTAGCACCAATGGATATGCAATTGCGCTCTTGAGCTTCTTTTTTACTTTGTCTTCCTTTTCAAAGTAGTTTGCCATTCGGGAAAAAACGCTGTCCAATGATCCGCTGTCTTCTCCAATCATTACCATATTGATTAGGTAGGCTCCGAATATGTGAGGATACATGCTTATGGAATCCCTGAACGCATACGCTTCGTTCATGCGTTCGTGGATTTCCAGCAAAGCTTTTTTAAGCTGCTTGTTCTCCGTTTGCTCCGCCAGAAGAAGAAGTCCCTCCATGATAGTTATTTGAGATATATACATGACTGACATCTGCCGGCAGAATATGGAGAGTTCCTTAGGGGATACCCCGCTGAATTGGCTTGATGAGTACTTTGTTTTGGACGCGAAGATGCCTTGCGGCACCCATCCCTTTTTCTCGAGATATTTTTCAGCGTCTTCTTTTTTAGAAAAATTCCTGGCCCCGGCAATGCGTCGCCCTTCGTTGTCGAAACCTAAAAATGTAAATGTCGCCAAAGCGCTACCTCCTGTTCAAGAACTGCTGGAGCAGCTGCTGATCTTGGGCCCGGAGGAAAACTTCCTCCTTGTCTATAATTCCGGAGTTGCACAGCTTGGCTAGATTTGCCTCAAGAAGTTGCATGCCTTGGGCTTGTCCAGTCTGCATAATGCTGTTTATCTGATAATGCTTGCCTTCTCTGATTAAATTTCTGATTGCGGGGTTGACGAACATCACCTCGCATGCCGCTATAAGGCCTGGCTTGTCTATTCTCGGTATAAGCTGCTGAGATACAACGCCTTCAAGCACCGCAGCCAGCTGGCTCCTGATCTGGTTCTGTTGAGACGGGTCGAATGCGTCAATGATCCTGTCTATGCTTTTAGCGGCGCCTACAGTATGAAGCGTCGACAAAACAAGATGTCCCGTCTCAGCCGCGGTAAGGGCTATGGATATGGTTTCAGGATCCCGCATTTCGCCAACCATTATGACATCAGGATCCTCCCGCAAAGCGGAGCGCAGGGCGTGGGCGAAACTGTCCGCATCCTCCCCTATCTCCCTCTGGGTAACAAGGCTTTTTTTATGCCTGTGCAGGTACTCTATAGGATCTTCTATAGTAATGATATGATAATTATAGGTTTCATTGATTTGGTTCAAAAGGCTTGCCAATGTGGTCGACTTCCCGCTTCCTGTCGCGCCTGTCGCCAAAAATAGGCCTTTAGTTTTTGCTGTGAACGACTCCACTGCCGCTGGAAGCCCCAGAGCCTTAAAGGGAGGTATATCGAAGGGAAGCATTCTGATAGCTATGGCAAAGGTGCCCCTCTGAGAATAGATGTTGGCTCTGAATCTTCCCAGCCCTGAAATGGAAAACGAGAAGTCCAGAACTCTCTGCTTCTCCAGCACTGCCCTCTTTCCAGGAATAAGAAGCCGTCCAATTATATCTTCAACAATATTAGGAGTAAGCTTGTCCATCTCCGAAATCTCAATCAGCTTCCCGTTGACGCGGGTTACAGGTTTGCTTCCAGTGCACAGATGCAAGTCGGTAGCTTGCATTGACTTCGATATGACAAGCATATCCTCCAAATTGTCATTGTTGCTATTCATTTGACATCCCTCATTTTAGAGTATCATCCACTACTATTATCGTCAGGGAATCAAAAAATCATGAATGTGTAAATACTGGGATAGAGCGCGGCAAGGTCATCGTAAAGGACGTTGCGGAATTGCATGATTGAAATGCTAAAGAAGCGGGTCAAGCTGACCCGCTTCTTCAATGCTTTCTATTTATTATTCCAGTTTAGACGGAAAAAATGCTTTTTATCAAATAAATAGATGTTTACATGCCGTTCAAGCGTTTACCAAGCTGAGTAAACCTGCTTCGCTCTTTGAAAATATGCACAGTATTGCAAGGCAAGCAGTGCATATCTTCATAAAACTCGCAGTTGATCATGAACGGCTCTTCACTTTAGTTTTTCAGCTTCTCTTCTTCCCGGCCTTATTCTAAGGCAGAGTATATGTCAAATACACTACTTGATTTTTCTGGCAGATCTATTCGCCCTTGGCGTTGCTGTGCCGCTCAAAGACGGACTTCTCTTTATGGGGCCACGATATGTCGCTCTTCCGCCTGCAGGCGTAGGACTAGATGAAGCGCCCCAAAGGCTATTTGAGTTCGTGCGGTACGATCTGTCTATCGTGCTGTCAAATGCATCGCCGTCATAGTAGTTGTTGTTGTAGCTTCTGTTGTAGCTTCCATCCAGACCGTTGGAGTAATTTGAATCAATAGATCTATTCAGCCTTTCAGAAAGCCTTTCACCGTTTCTGTTCCCATTGTTGTTGCCAGGGGTATTTCCTGCGCAGCCAGTCAAAGTCATTATGCCGACTGCTGCTCCGGCCAGCAAAATTTTTTTAAGGTTCATTTATATCTCCTCCTCTGTGCAAAAATCCCCCAAAACAAAGCGCTAGATCCTGCTTTGAATCCAGCAAAAACGCGTACTGACGTGCAAAAAATTTAACATAGTCCGGACTATGAAAATATGTCGTGCGACAGCGAGAAGTTTCTTTGCATTCCCTAATAATAGTTGTATTGGAGAATTGAACTTGCTCGCCATATTATTCTTAGCAAGAACTATTTTAAAATACTGCTATGATAATGGCATGTAATCATATTATTGTCAAATATGCCTGCTTTTATCATTAATGTAAATAATGTTTAAACTTAATAAAGCAACATAAAGCAATCTAGTTTTTATGCCTCTTCGATTTTGAAATCTTAAATATATCGAATTCCTAGAGTTGTTTAAATACATTAGCATATAAAATAATTCAAGTATCTATTGACATCTCAGATTTATTGGGATATACTAGTAATATCAATATGATATTATTTAGATATAGATTAGAATCAAGTGGGAGTAAATAAATGCTCTTTGCTAATTTACCATTCTACTATGCTGATTTGCACCCAAAGGTTCCGATGCCTGATTATGCGAAAGGATAATCCAACTCAAATCGATGCCAGTTGGCTGCAAATGAGCATGCAGCAGATCTTCATATTTATTCCCGAAAAGGATTTTATTTTTCAAGGTTTAATAACCTCATAATTTGAAGGGAGCGAGTACTATGAATCAAGTAAATGAGGAAAGAAACGCGCCGTCTCTAAGTGGAATGCTTTTACTTTCCCTAAATCTCATTCTTATGATTGCCTTTGGTCTGGCGGTGGTATTTAGCATCATTGCGCTTGAATCCAAAGGCCAGGCGCCTGGATATATAGCTTTGCTGACTATATCCTTGATATATCTGACCACTGCGGGGCCTATACTATTCGCGGGATTTAAAATCATAAAGCCAAATGAAGCGGCTGTTTTCACTCTTTTGGGTAAGTACTACGGAACATTGAAAACAGAGGGATTCTATTTCGTAAACCCATTTGCCCAAGCATTTAACCCGACAATAAACACGCCCACTCTGGAAAGTGAGCTTTCAGGCCTCTCAGCGAATGGCCCGAATCAAAAACCTATGTCAAAGGAATCCTTAAGCAAGAAGATTTCGCTTAAAAGCCTTACTCTGAACAATGAAAAGCAAAAAATAAATGATCAGCTCGGAAATCCAATAGTCATCGGAATAGTCGTAATCTGGCGCGTAGTAAACACAGCCAAGGCTGTATTCAATGTTGACAACTACAAGGAATACCTCTCCATTCAATGCGACTCGGCGCTTAGAAACATCATAAGGCTCTATCCCTATGATTCACCTGGGGATCAGAATGAAAAGAGCCTGAGATCCAGCAGCCACGAGATAGCTGAAAATCTCAAAGCCGAGATTCAGCTCAAAGTAGATATAGCTGGATTAGAAATACAAGAGGCTAGGATCACTCACCTGGCATACGCTCCGGAGATAGCTTCCGCAATGCTGCAGCGCCAGCAAGCATCCGCTATAATAGACGCCCGCCAGATGATAGTAGACGGGGCGGTCGGAATGGTTGAAATGGCCCTTGAAAAACTCAGCTCCAACAATATCGTACATTTGGACGAAGAAAGGAAAGCTGCCATGGTAAGCAATCTTCTCGTAGTTCTATGCGCGAATAAAGAAGCTCAGCCAATAGTCAACAGCGGATCGCTTTATTGAAATGCCTCAAGACAATGACGGGAAGAAAAAGCAGATACTGCTCAGAATATCAGACTCTTTATGGAAGGATCTCGCCTCTTGGGCCGAAGACGACTTCCGTTCGATAAACGGCCAGATAGAATATCTGCTAACAGAATGCGTAAAACGCCGTAAACGTGGAAATCCGATATTCAACACTGATATTACAGATAAATAAAGTCTTCACCGCATAAGAGGCTGTCGGGTTTTTTGGCTGTCAAATGACAGATGATAAAACAGCGCAGTTTCACCTCCTTCTCTTCAGCTTGCGCCTATTCCAAGCGCGAAGCTGGATGCATTAAAAGTCAAGGATAATGAGTGAATGATGCATGGGGCTGGCTCGTGGAATACTTATTTCAATAAGCGTATAGCGCGAGAAGCCCCCGACGACGCGAACTGCCCTTTAGTACATAAGTAGTGGGTATAAGCAGCTGTCAGCCGCCTTAATTGGCGGCTATTATTTTTGTGAGAGCATGGTTGGCATGAAAAACGAGTTCCAGGTTTCCTATGCTGCTTTGCACTGGAAAGTTCATTTGCCAGCATGCCAGGGTTGCGCGCCTACCAGTTATACCGATTTTCATTCAATGTTCCTTTTTTGCATGAAAATCAGTGTAGCAGGCGTTATTTTCCAATGGAAATGCGTACAGCTCAGAAAGTACCACTTATAGCACAGACAAAAACAGGCAAACTCGATCCTCACGAGGGGACGCGCCAAAATCCGTATCATTCGATGCGCCTGCATCACGCTGTGCACGCGGGATGCATCAGCGGCAATCCAGCATCCGCGCCATGGGATAAAAATAAACATGCAAAAAGCCGCAAGGCGGCATGCCCCGGCATGCCGATTTCCATCAAACGCTCCTTTTTTAGGGCTTGAGAGAAATGACGAGATTAATCGAACTCGCTTTATAGTCAAGCTAAAAAAGGCAGTTTCCTAGGAAAATCAGTATATGTTCATGGCTATCAATTGTTCGGCAGAATGCGAATGCCAGATAATCGAAGGGGCTATATTTTGGAGGGAACTCTAGCGGAAGCTTTGACGCGCGTACGCTAACGGCGAGAAAATAACCACAAGCATATGTTATAATAAGCTCAAACCATTGGTTACGCAAACGGCTATTCTAACCGAAAGGAGGATGGCGCAGGAGACTCCCGCTTAATGGCATTTGAAGTCTCCTGCGCCCGATCTGATGAATAAGGGAAATGTCTTAGTAATAGGCAATTCAGGAGTAGGAAAATCCACCCTGATTAATTCTGTTCTTGGCGAAGAACGCGCGGAGACAAGCTGGGGGCCTGTGGGGACAACGCGCGAATTGAAACTATATGAGGTTGATGGGGTTCCATTTAGATTAATTGATACGGTTGGATTTGAGCCGTCATTCATTAAGGAATTGCAGGCAATTAATGCCGTGAAAAAATGGTCTAGAGAGAGCGCGAAAACCGACCATGAAGATACTGTGATTAATGTTATTTGGTTTTGCGTAGACGGCGCAGCTGCCAAGCTGTTTCCAAAAACTATATCTAACCTTTCAAGGGCAACAGGTATATGGAAGTCAGTCCCAGTAGTGGTTGTCATTACAAAGTCATATTCTGTACCAGATAGAGATAGAAATATCGAGATGATAAATAACGCATTTGCAAGTCAAAAAGCGCTTTCCAAGAATTTAATCAAAATTTTGCCGGTCGTGGCCTCTACCTTTACTCTAAACGATACTGCATTTGCACCGCCAGAGGGAATTTCTGAACTCATTGATATAACAAACGAAATAATGCCAGAGGGAGTTAAATGCGGAGTCAAAGACATTGCCAAATTCAAGCTGATGAGAAAACGTGCGTTATCTCAAACATTAGTTGGCGCAGCAACAGTTGCTGGCGTTGTTGTTGGAGCAGTTCCAATTCCATTTTCTGACGCGGTGCTGCTCGGATCAACGGAAGTTGCTATGTTTAACGCTCTAGCCAAAATATATGAAATAAATAAAGATGAAGAGTCTAAGCAACTAATTAATTCCATTATTGAAGCAGGAACTGTAAGCATGGCTGCTAAAACCGCTTTAGGCAGTTTGAAAGCCATTCCTGTAATCAATGTTGCGACAAGCGCGCTAAATGCAATTGTTGCCGGCGTAATAATCGCTCTTCTTGGGGAAGCCTCTATGTATGCTTTTGAGCAAATTTATTTGGGTGAAAAAAGCGTAGCTGACATAGACTGGGCAAGGAAAATAATTGAGTTAAAGTTTACATCGCAATTTGCAGAGAAAATTGAGCTCGTTTTATCCAGAATTGCTGACAACTCAGATAAACATGCTATTGCGAAAATCATTGCAGATGTATTCAACGGCAATTCTAGGAAAGTTGATTGAAAGTACATGAGCAGCCATATATGCAAAGAGGCGCGAGGGAAATATAATATCCTGAATCACGCTCTCGATAAGTCTTTCGCTTAACAGCCTCATTACCGAATTTCGCTTCCGTTGCAAGCACCTGTGCGTAACGCCAAAAGCCTTTTGCAAAGACAATAACTCTATCCCCTGAGGAGAAAAGAAAATTGTTGCTCCTATAATTGCAAACATAAGCCAAGCGCGGCTTAATGACAGGTACTCTGAAGTACAGTCAAATTAAGAGTGCGCAGTCACAAGCACTACCCGCCCTACGGGGCTTCGCATTAGTTAAAAGGTAAAAAGCCTTAGGTTCCAGAGGATTCTAAGGCTTTTACCGTTAAAACTGATATGCAAGTCAAAGGGGAATTTAGGGGGGCATTTCGCACTCGTTGCATAATCAAGCTAAAAAAGGCAATTTTCAATGAAAATACTTATAGATGAAAACTGCGCTTCGAAGAAGTTTTGAATGCAAGAAATCAATAGCCGCAAATTTGAAAATCAATGCTTTTTAAGCGCTGTCTCATTTACTTCATCACAGTTGTTATGCGGCGGATACCCCCGCCTTTAGGCATGAGGAGGAAGCCGCATGTCCTCCTTTTCAGTTAGGATGGCAGTTCTCCTGGACAAGAGGTTGAGCTTCTTGCAGCTGATTCCCGCAGACAGCTTTGCTCCGTCCAACGTGCGGACATCAAAGCTTCCGCTTGATCGCCTCCCGAAGATGAAGCCTTTGCGTCCGTCCGGCATTTGCACTCTATCAAATAGCTGAAAGCCAAATACATACTTTGGAG
>JAISZB010000300.1 GCA_031269465.1 Clostridiales bacterium
TCCATAAGGCTACCATAAGCAAAGGAGGAAAGAGGAAGCTGAATCAATCTCCAAAGTATGTATTTGGCTTTCAACTGTTCGGCAGAGTTCAAATGCCGGACGGACGCAAAGGCTTCATCTTCGGGAGGCGATCAAGCGGGAGCTTTGTCTGCGGGAATCAGCTGTAAAAAACTCAAGCCTTTAGAGAAGCGCAAAACAATATTGACGGAAAGGAGCATGCGGCTTCCTCCCCATGCCTAAAGGCAGGGGTATCCGCCGCATAACAACTTTGCTGATGAAAAAGCGCCGGAGGCGCTTGAAGTTGCGGGCGCGTCGAGCCTCGGCAGGGGCGAAAGAACCCGCGTCGCGTCAATGATCATCTTGAGCGCTTAGATTCTGGATATTTTCCCTGGATTCGGTTTTTCAGCGGCATTGATTTTATAATCTCCTAAAAATGGATCCTGGCTCAGCCAGGGTCGCTTGCTTTAACGAAGGCAAGGCTGGATCATCTAGGATCAAGGCTGGAATCCCATAAGCGCAGAGGCGTCGAGGGCTGAAACTTCGCATGTCGCAGGCGATCTCAGCTTTGCCATGGCCGCGCCGCCGCCGAACCGGTCCGAATCCTGAAATAACGCTGGCTCCATTGCTTAAGATCCCAAAAATTAAACTCTGGGAATGGCGACAGTTCCAAAGGAAGCTGAACTCTCATCTGATGCAGGGGAAATGCATGTTTGGCTTCAATGCTGAATTTGAAGCTGGAGCTTGAATTCAGACTTAAGGCCTTCGGCAAGTAAAACGCCTCGCAATCGGATTACATCGATTTGCAGGAATGCTCCTATTTTGGAGCTTGACTGTCCTTATTTAAGGCGCGGAATGTCGATATCAATCGCGCCTGCTGAGCAGCCTGCTGTGAAACGGGCGGCTTCATATGCACAATAATATAGCAGAGCCTTGGGGGCGAAGAGGCTCTTGAACAGGGACGAGCGCAAGAAGCTGTTGAGAAGGGGGTTGAAAACAATGGACGTTTGGGTTGATGAAAGCATTCTGGGCTTGGCTGATGAAGCGCTGCTGAACAAGTATGAAGCTAAATCAAGTTAAGGGATGACGCTATCAAGGCTAAGAAATGAGGCTCGCGAGGCTATCAAGGCTTAGGATGAGGTTCTCAAGGCTAAGAATGAAGAAAGCAAAGTCCTGAAGCTTTGCTGCATGGCTCGCATTGGGACCATTGCCAATAAACTGGGAATAAGCTTGGAACGGGCGGCAAAGATACCACCTGCAGAAATCAAAATTTAAATTCCCCTGCATATCGATTGGATCCGATTTTCCTTTGTAGCCGCATAATCCAGCTTCAAAAGGGAGCCTTCCAATGCGCGTGGCCATATTTCATGAGGCGAGGAATGCAAGCTCGCAACTTCATTCGTTTTTCCAAAGCCGCTTTCTCCACAAAGCCCTTGTAATAAGTTCTAGACGTAGATTTTTCAACTGCGATGTGGTATAGTGCCTTTTGTATGCAGATGGGCCGCATTGCGCCTATTTTAGCGTTGGATTATGCACTGAGGCTTCGCGTAATCCTTCCCAGAAATTGGGACTTTAAGGCGCAAAGTGCTTACCCTTAAATATACTGCTTTTCATATAAAATTACCTTTTTTGGAGCTTGATTATAGAGTGAGTGCGATTGATATCGGCATTTCGCACTCTCAGTATAGTCTACCTTCAAAACTGGAATTTTCATATGCGCGTCGGCATGGGAGGAAAGGTTGCTCCGAGGCGTTGGCATTTCCAAAGAATCTTTAATTGCAGGCATTTCTCATTGCTTACGGGTAAGCTTTTAGCGTAACGCGCATCTTTTCATGCGGCTCAATAGGACGCTTTCAAAGGAACGCGCCCATAAAAAGGAGGCTGAGCTTTTTGAAAGTATTGCTGGTAAACGGCAGCTCGCGAATCAACGGCTGCACAAACGAGGCGCTGATTGAAATAATCCGCAGCCTGAATGAAGAAGAAATAGAGACTGAAACTTTATTTATTGGAAACTCGCCATTGCCGGATTGCACGGGCTGCCAAAGGTGCAGAGAGCTAGGGCGCTGCGTTTTTAATGATATCGTCAATGAACTGGTAGAAAAGGCAAAAAGTTGCGACGGCTTTATATTCGCGTCGCCCGTCTATTACGCCCATCCAACCGCCAGGATTTTGACTGTCATGGACAGGGCGTTCTATTCCGGAAGCAGGCATTTTGCGTTTAAACCCGCCGCGGCGGTTTTATCAGCAAGACGGGCGGGGACGACGGCGTCCTTTGATGTCGTCAACAAATATTTCTCCATTACATCAATGCCGATAGTCTCATCCACTTACTGGAATCATGTTCACGGCAGGCAGGGGTGTCCCGAGGACGTCTCACAGGATAAAGAAGGCTTGAATACAATGTACAATATTGGCAAGAACATGGCCTGGCTGCTCAAATGCATTGCGCTTGGCAAGGAAAACGGCGTGCCGGTTCCGAAAAATGAAAAGATAATTACTAATTTTAACAGGTAGTTCGGAATAATCAAGTTTTCTTCAAATCGGGATTAAGAATCTATATATACTGCTTTTTATATAAAATTACCTTTTTTGGAGCTTAATTATACAGGCTACAATGGATAATCAAGCTCCAAAAAAGGAACATTTGATGAAAAGCGGTATAGTTGAGTGCGCATCTGCATGCAATGCTTCTATGGAATATCCATCCGCAAAATGGCTGCAATTGAATGCGCTTCAATATACCCGATAAAAACCTTGCTCGGGGCAATTTCATCTTTATAATTTCTTCCCCGAGACGGTTACGAATCATCTTCAACTCTCCTGAACTGGTTAAAATGCCTCAAGAGCTTGAGCCGTGACATTCTTGAAGAGTTTAGCTGCGCATGCCAATGGAATCTGCCTTTACCGATATTGGAGCTTGATTTTGCGCCGTGAAAGCGGACAGTCAAGCTCCAATATCGGCATTTTACTATGCACGCCATAAAAGATGAACTAAAGCGGGGAAGATAGGTGTGCAATCAGCATGGATTTGACGGATGCCTGCGAAATTATCGAGATCAGGCTGAGGTTTCAGGAAGATGCTTTACATCCAGCATTTGCTATATACTTGATATCTCTTGAGGCTCTTATTTATGAAGCTTCAAACAGGGATGTTTTATATGCAAATAAGCATTTGTGTTTTAGAGCTTGACTTTCCTTTAATGTAAAATAAAGCTCCAAATTTCATATGCAATTAAGCATGCACATTCCATTAGAGCATTTTCATTAATAATTTCAACTTTCTATTGACTGACAATGCATATATGTGTTAAATTATATTAGCGCCAATTCATCTTAATCATATCTTTTTTGTTGGAATGGAGGGAAGCTCTTTTATGGATATAGAATTCATGATAAACTGCCTTCCGATGTACGTGCAGGCTGCCTGGCTTACTTTACGCATCGCCTCAGCTGGCATTGCCCTTGCTCTCGGCGCGGGGCTTATATGCGCTCTGGTGAGAAGCGCCAAGATTCCGGTGGCATCTTTTATTGTTTCAGCTTACATAGAGCTTTCTAGAAACACTCCGCTTCTTGTCCAGCTGTTTCTCTTGTATTTCGGCCTTCCCAAGGCAGGGGTTTACTTGAGTTCTCAGATGTGCGCGATTATAGGCCTCGTTTTTTTGGGCGGAAGCTACATGGCGGAAGCGTTTCGAAGCGGCTTGGAGTCAGTCGACAAAGCCCAGCGAGAATCGGCTGAGAGTTTAGGGCTTACAAAGTTCCAAACTGCGATTTATGTTGTGCTTCCTCAGGCAATCTCTGTATCCGTGCCGGCTCTTGCAGCAAATGTCATATTCATGATAAAGGAGACTTCCGTCTTCAGCGTAGTCGCGCTGGCGGATCTCATGTTTGTAGCGAAAGACCTGATTGGCATGTACTACAAAACAAATGAAGCCCTGACTCTTCTTGTAGGGTTTTATCTTTTGATCCTTCTGCCCGTCTCAGCTCTGGCGGCATGGCTAGAAAGGAGGGTGCGCTATGCAGGATTTGGGAATCCTGCTTGAGGGAAGGAACTTGGAGAGGCTTCTCTACGGCCTTTGGGTAACGCTTAGGATTTCTTTCGCCTCTATCGCCGCTTCGATTATCTGCGGCATAATCTTTGGTGTGATAATGACTTTGCGAAACCGCGTCTTGCAGGCCGTATGCCGGATTTATCTGGAACTGGTTCGAGTTTTGCCGCAGCTGGTGCTGCTCTTTCTGGCGTATTTCGGACTTACTCGCGCGTTCAACATAAACCTCTCTGGAGAAACGTCCGCTGTGCTTGTATTTGTTGTTTGGGGTACTGCGGAGATGGGAGATCTGGTGCGTTCAGCCTTGATATCCATACCGAGGCATCAGTATGACAGCGGATATGCGCTTGGGCTTTCC
Source organism: Clostridiales bacterium (assembly GCA_031269465.1). GTDB lineage: Bacteria > Bacillota > Clostridia > Lachnospirales > WQUN01 > JAISWZ01. The sequence continues at coordinate 4,402 of JAISZB010000300.1, forward strand.
AAAGCCGATGTGTATATGTCCATCATCCTGCCGCAAACGGTGAGGCGCCTTATTCCTCTTGCGATAAACCTTGCTACTCGAATGATAAAGACTACTTCCCTCGTTGTTCTTATAGGCGTTGTGGAGATGCTGAAGGTTGGACAGCAGATAATAGAGGCGAATCGCTACACAGCGCCGCGCGCGGCGCTGTGGATTTACGGCGCTATATTCGCGCTTTATTTCCTGGCTTGCTTCCCGATGTCTTTGATAGCTGGGAGGCTGGAACGCAGATGGACGTAAATCTCTTGGAAGTGGAGCAGCTCAGGAAATCATACAAAGACGCGGAGGTTCTAAAAGGTCTTAGCTTTACGCTTGCTCGAGGCGACGTGCTGGTAGTGGCGGGGCCTTCAGGCTGCGGAAAGTCGACTCTTCTGCGGTGCATAAACGGCTTGGAGCCATTTCAGTCCGGAGTCATCAGGCTTTCTGGCCGGGATTTGACTGCGCCCGGCGTAAAGTGGACTGAGGTGCGGCAGAAGGTAGGCATGGTGTTTCAAAGCTATGAGCTCTTCCCGCATATGAATGTGCTGGATAATCTTCTGCTTGCTCCGCGAAAGGCTCAAGGATTATCCAAGAGCGAGGCTTCTGCCAGAGCTGCGTCGCTTTTGGAGCGAGTCGGGCTTAAGGACAAAATGAAATCGTTTCCACGCGAGCTTTCAGGCGGGCAAAAGCAGAGGGTGGCGATACTCAGGGCTCTTATGATGAAGCCGGAGCTTATGCTCTTTGATGAGGTGACGGCTGCGCTTGATCCTGAGATGGTGAGGGAAGTTCTTGATCTCATGCTTGAGCTCGCCACTGACGGCATGACGATGATAATTGTAACTCATGAGATGCAGTTCGCCCAAGCTGCGGCATCTCGCGTCCTGTTTATGGATGAGGGTGAAATTGTCGAGACGAGTTCACCTGACGTTTTTTTCACATTTCCTAAAACAGATCGCGCCAAGCAATTTTTAAACATTTTTCATTTTGAAAAAAAAGAAAGAAGGCATTGATTTGAAACTCTGCAAAATTGCTCAAGTCGCTATGGCGCTCATTCTAAGTCTGGTGCTTTTTCCAGGTTGCAACCAGGGCGCAGGCGCTTCCGGGGCCGGCTCTTCAAACGCGCAATCAAGTACCTCAGCCAGATCGCTAGATGAAATAAAAAGCAGCGGCAAGGTTATTATCGGCGTATTCAGCGATAAGGCGCCTTTCGGATATGTGGATTCAAACGGCCAGTACCAGGGCTATGATGTGTATTTCGGCGACCGGATTGGAAAAGATCTCGGCGTAGCTGTGGAGTATGTTTCGGTTGAACCCGCAAACCGGGTTGAGTTTCTTGAAACCGGTAAAGTGGACATAATACTAGCAAATTTTACTGTTACAGCGGAGCGCGCTGAAAAAGTAGACTTTGCGCTTCCTTATATGAAAGTGGCTCTTGGAGTTGTCAGCCCTGACAGCGCGCTTGTTGCAAGCGTCGACGATCTTAAGGGAAAAAAGCTCATAGTGGCTAAAGGCACCACAGCCGAAACATTTTTTGAAGCGAATTATCCGGACGTTGAGCTTGTGAAATTCGACCAGTACACCGAAACTTTCAGCGCCCTCCTGGATGGGCGCGGCGACGCCTTCTCAACCGATAACACCGAGGTGCTGGCATGGGCATTGCAAAATCCCGGCTTTACGGTAGGCATTGAAAGTCTCGGAAGCCTTGACACGATAGCTCCGGCTGTGCAAAAAGGCAATGCGGAGCTTCTTGATTGGATAAACAATGAAATCAAGTCCCTTGCGTCTGAGCAGTTCTTCCACGAGGACTACAAAGCGACTCTGGCATCAGTTTACGGCGATGCGATAAACATCGACAGCCTGGTTGTTGAAGGCGGAGTAATTGAATAAGAAAAACCGCAGAGCATGAAAAAGACGCTTGAAAAGACCGCCAGAGGGTCTTTTCAAGCGTCTTTTCCAGCGGTGGAAATCACTCTCAGCGTGCTGATAATTTTGAACATGATTACCGCTTGCGGACGCATACAGCCCGCGCCTCTGTTTCTCCTTTCGTAACCGCAGTGGAGCGTGCAGTGGAAAATGAAATGCTATTAGACGCTTTCTGTTCAACTCGGCTTCGATAGAGCTAAAGACGTCAAGGAAAATATTGTTGGAGAGTTTGGAGGGTGGTGGCGTTGGAGCATAAGCAATACCAGAATCGGATTTGAACGCCAGCTTGATCGGGCAGCTCGAGTCCAAGGCTAAAAACCTGGAGGAGGCCGCAGAGGAATGGAGGATGGACGCCGAGGCGGCGAAGGGCTTGGCTTCGGAGGCGGCGGACAATGATGTGGAGATCGCCAGGCCGCAGCAAGGGCTGATGGGCGGACGGCTGGAGAAGGCGTCCCTGGACGGGGAGAGGGCCGCCTTGGAGGCGAAGGCCGCCTGCGCCAGGTAGAAGGATGCGGCCCCCGCCGAAAAGGACTCCACGATTGCTCGCTTGCAGGAGCAGATCGGCGGCGTTCTTGAAAGGCTGGGCGACCGGCAGTGAGTGGAGGATGGGGGGAGTTCGCCAGAGCCTCCGCAGGAGTTCAAGACGCTATGGGGGGCCGCGCCATGGAAATGCCGCTGATGGGACTTGGATTGGTGGCGTTGCGCAGGACGAGCTGTGAACCGGGCGGTTCCCCGAATGCGGAGACGCCGACGCTTAATTGGATATCTTACCAGCCACATAATAATATCCATGAGAATTTTGAGGTGAAAACGGCGCGAAATTGGGTTTAAATCTGGAGCGTATAATAAATGCATACAGTCCAAGTATCGGGTTTCGACAACTGCAAGTCTACTTTTCGCAAGTAATTTTAAGCGCTGCAAAAAACGCGATCGGCGAAAAGCCGATTGCATTTTTTGATTTCTGAAAACTCCCCTAAAATAGAAACAACCCCTCAGTAAAATTAAACCACTGTTCTTTCAATTTGCATAAATACTTGACTGATGTATTGGTGAAATCAAGATCAAAGCAAACTAAATGCCATATTTCACTGTCGAGAATGTAAACGACTTAAATAAAGGGCCTTTGAAAATTTTCCGCCATCCAGTTTGTTTTGCTTCCAGTAAGGATTTAACATTCGAACCAAAATTCCGTTTAAATACATTGTTGAATTTGATTATCGCGACGGGAATCGCGGCTGGTGCTATTACTACGAAATGGACGCTGTTGCAATTGAGCAGCCAAGCTCTGAAAGCGTAGTTGAAGAGACTCCACAAGAAGTTGAAGCGACTTCTAGCCTTAGCCTTGAAAAGGCGCTTGAAGAGGCTTCTGGCCAAATTCCAATATGAAACATTGTTGGATGTATAAGGGCAATCTTGATGATTGTGTTCAAATAGCCCTAACTTTTCGCATTTCGAGGTTATTCTCGGTACAGAACCTGCTGAAGCTACTATCTCTGAATAGTCGCCATAGCTGTAATGTATTTTACGGCCAGCGGCAATGGTTGTTTGGCTGTAGCTCCCGTCAGTAGCCTTGTATTATTTATCCAGTAATAATTCGCATTCTGGGAATTCCACGCTTAAAAATGGCAATTGTAGGACGGATGAGGGTTTCTGAGGTATGTGATGCTTGCATATGTATATTATAAGCATTATTTGCTGCATAGCCGCTACAGCGGTAGTCCCATGATCGCTCCAAATTAAGCTGAAATAAGCGGCGACACTCCTGTTTTTTGGCGTAAAGACGCTAGCCGTCGTAGCGTTGGCGCTGTATGGAGAGCCAGCAACCTGGAACAAGGCTGATGCGCCGCTTCTTTCGCTAATGCCAGCCAAAAGGGCGTCTACATACACAGAGCGCAAAATTGCCTCATCGCTCGATTGGGAAGTGTACGAGGATATTTTGCCGCTTAAATTTTGGCCGCCGCGTCAATTCTGTAGGTTAATTCGCGCAGGCCGCTGAATTGTGAATATACAGCGTCGAATCCTTGCTTGTCTGTATTGCAAGCGGGCATGCCAACTAGCGGCGGACAGCTCAAAACCGTTTCAGCCAATGCATCAGCAGGCATCGGCTTCAGAATGCCTTCCGGCATTTGGCAAACGCTTAATTTAGCGTCTTGGGCATCCAGCGCGGTCCATTCCTCAGTTTTCAATGCAGCTGGATAATCATAAGCGCCTGCCGCGCTAAAATCGCTTTTTGCCTCGCCATCTGACGCCCAGGCGCAGAAAGTGGGCAACAGTGTAAAAGCCAGTATAAGCATTATGAATTTAAAGCGGCGCCCATTCATGGCAAATCAAATCCTTTCCGAAACAAAGCCAGGCCGCGGGGCCCGGCTGCCGTTTATGCCCGGCTTGAGCGGACTCGCCCTGCGAACATCTCAGGAGATCATGGGGGGGCATCCAGCAAGCTGAAACTGCAATCCTGTCAGCGAGGAATGTTAGGCTCAACGTGATGTTTTACCCAAATGTTGATATACGGGTTTATAGCGCAGCTTCAGAACCATGAATGGCATCATCGCCATAAGGGGGGATCCAGATGCAAAAAACCATTGCGCAATTTTGCTAAATAGTAAAATCAACAGCGTTACACCATAATTTCAGTCTTTAAATTATCCGACAAATCGAACTTAATGTATTTATTATGGCTGTGGATCCCCGCCAGCATCAATATCATATGAGACTGCGGACAACCACTTGAGGCTGAATAGCCGAAAAGGTGAATGGCGTGCGTTCGCCCCAGAGAGAAGCTGACGCGCCGAAGAGAGCGGAGCCGCACCGCTGAAGACGGCCGGACGCCTTGGGCGTCCGCACGCAGAGCAAATCTTTCTCCCCTGCGGCTCATTTTTAATCCCCTAGCCGCTTGCAGCGTCCGCATTCAGCCTCTCGGCCTCCTCGAGCATCCCCCTCCAGCCCCCAATATTAACAGGTTAATGGATAATCGACAAAGATATGGATAACTTACTTAATTTAACAAAGTCAATTTAGAACAATTAAAACCGATCATTGTATAAAGATAAATGCTTATTAGCTATT
>JAISZB010000018.1 GCA_031269465.1 Clostridiales bacterium
CTCGGCTTTCCCTTTTTGCCTTGGATCCTCCAATTCCTCGGCTTTTTCCCTAAGATCAGACGCTGCTTCGGCGAAATCCGCGCCGTCCCGCTTGATTTCGCCGGCGTGCCTTTGCGCCAGATCCATCAGCTCAGGAACTGGAACGATATCTTTCTCCTCCTTGCCGTCAATCCGCCCTGAGATTTCCAAATAGGCGCCGATTCCGGCGCCTGGATCCCCCGGAAGCGCCTCCGCCTCCGCGGGAACCCCTTCGCAGGCCTCCTCCTCGGCTTTGAAGGATCAGCCCTCGCGCTCCTTAAACATTGCTAAAGCCCCCTTTTTCCGTATGATTTTGTTGATATTATGCAAAACAGCGCGGGAAAATCAACGGAAAAATTATTGCAGGCTTCACTAAGATTCGCCATGTCCCGCCGAATCTATGCGCATTTTAGAAAGCGCCCCGGATGGAGACTCGCCGAGTACTATTCATCATTTTAAACAATTTATATGATATTCATATCATTTTTTTGTGCATTTTGAATTCGAAATTTCTTCTTGTGGAGAACCTGTAGATCTCGATTGAATAATTTAACGTGTTTTTGTATTCTAAGATTTTTTAAAACAATACTCTCAATACATTTTCCTGAGCAATACACAGAGACAGCAACAGGCTTCGACCTACTTTGGAAATCTTTGCAGTATACCTAACGGTGTGGAGTATCAGATCGACAAGTCTTTGATGGAAGTGCGCAATATCGGCAAACGAGGAAAATCGATGAGCAGGCTGAATCCCGTCACTTCCAGCAAGGCGCAGGTAAACGATTGAATCGCTATGAATAAAAATGATTGCAGTTGGGAGTGTGATGTAGCATGCCAGGAAACAGCCAGAAACAATCGGATGGATCCCGACTAGACCGCGAATCTGCGCACAAGTCCCTTTTTCTCAGCTTCAAGGAGGGAGCCGAAAGGGCGGCTGGGTTCATATGGCTGCTGGAACAGTAAGTTGTAGCAGATTTGGATGAAATCGAAATCTCCGCTGTTGATGAAGCGGTACACCACATCGTCGTTGTTGTCCTCTGTGGTGAAGCCGATGTTCTTAGCGACTCCTGATTCCTTGAGTTCTTTCATGGCTTCAGGCATCCACCTTTGCTGGTTATCTCATGCTCCTGACCCATGCTTATCCCATCTCCGTGGATCTGGAGAAGGTCTATCCAGTCGCGCCTCAAGTTCCTCGAGCTTTGCTCAACCGACCTCAGGACAAAATCCCTGTCTCCGATGCTTGACTTGGCAGCGAGGAAAATCAAGCCTAGATCAACTCCTTCAAGGACCATGCCGAACACCTTCTCGCTTATCTCGTTTCCGTAGCCTGGAGCTGTGTCGAAATAAGTGACTCCCAGCTCTAATGCCTTGTGGATTGCGTTTGCCATCACTTTGACGCTTTCATACGCATAGGGATCATATTCATGCAGGTAGTTCCTGAGGCCGCAACCGCTCCTCCAAAGCCTAGGCGGCTTACGGCCTTGCCTATTTTACCGAACAATGCGATCTCCAATGGCTCACCTTCTTAATTTTCTACAAGAATATGTTCAAGGAAAACATATTTACAAAAAAATGCATTCTTGTATGGTCGGTGATTAACGAGCACAATGGATCCAGCTCTTTAGGCTTGTTTCTTTTTATGGTTCATTGTGTTTTTTCACCGGCCATATAGAAAATGCAAAATATATATAGACATTAACTGAAAGGAAATTTAGAAGAGAGCAGTTTTTCAATTCAGGAGTAATTAGGCATTTAAAGGCAATCCATAGATAAACTAAACATCAAAGATAGCCAGCGGTATCAAGGTTCGATCCAAATGAAAAGAGACACGCTTACTTATTGCATCAATTTGTTTCTGATTGTTGAGAACACGTGTTTATGAAAATCGAGGCGAATTCATCCAGCTCTTCAACAACCACCTCTATAGGCTCCATCGAACTGGACTGGCTGACCTTCGCATTTCCGCAGAGGCTTTTTGAATGCTCAAGCTTTGCTCCAAGGAAAAGCCTGCACCTGGAGTTCCTGACTGGAGCCACATGCCTCAAAGGCCTGAGTCCTCCCGAAGTGTTCACAAAAGACAAGACGTAGCCAGAGGGACTTGTCATTGAGCGGGCAAGGGTTATTTGCACGCTATCCAGCATATCAGTCTCCTCAAGGGAAAGATGGGAGTTGGCTGCCCATTTGACAGCATTTCGGTAGAGGTTAACAAAATCCTCATGTCCATTGGTGTAGCACAGCTTATCTGCTTGGTTGGCGAAATAGACGACTCTTCCCATCCCGAAGGTGGATGTTGCGATAGTGGGGAAGCCTATTTCCGCGTCCGGCATCCAAGCGAACTCAGGGGGCTGGTTGAATATCCTTGGGATGTATGAGGCAGGGCACTGTATCCGGGCATCTGGGCGGGGAACGCAAAGCAGCGTTTCTCCGCCGTTCATGAGGACATCTGTAAGATCCGCCTGCATCCCTTCGAATATTCCATGCTCTGGATCCACTACCCTCTGGCAGCAGTCAGTGGAGGTGTCTTTGATGATTCCCGTGAAGCTCACTCCGAAGAGATCCCCCAGCGCGAAATCCTCTCGCCTTGCGCCCTCTTCGTCATAGAGAGATGATTCATAGGTTGCGACAAGCCCTCCTCCCGCCCTGACGAACTCCCTGATTGCCGATGCATGCCCGTCGCTTATCGCGGCAGCGTTGGTAAGCAGCAAAACCTTAACATTCCTCAAGGAATCCAAGGAAAAACCCAAGTCGGGAACAAAGCTGAATTGGATGTGGCTTTGGGTCAAAGCCCTCTCCGCTCCCTTGATGAACAGGCCGTATCGATCCTTATCAATGAGTTCGCTTCCAAAGCTGTCCCTGGTTGGCTTGGAGAAGAATATCCCCCCGTCAGCCACCGGCGCCAGCCCTTGGAGCAGCTCTTCATTCTCCTTCAAGTAAGAGTGGATTGGAGATTCAATGAGGGAGTTTCTCCTGTCTGGGGACGCTCCGGGATGCTGGCCGTTGAACATGCAGTTCCAGAAGCCGGAGCCGACTGAAGCCCCTCCCCACATCCAAAGCCTGGTCTCTACTGACGGGGCTTTGGCGTAGCGCCACTTTGTCCCATTGTTTCCTGTGAGCATCACAACCTGCTTATCCGGGCAAATTGACCTCAAGAACTTCATGCTTGATGATGAGAAAGTGAAATCATCCCAGATCCTGTCCGGTTGGGCAGCTCCATCCAGGAAAGCGGGGCTTACCAGGAAGTCGAAGCAATCCTTGGCGACATATAAATCGATTCCTGTCTGAATCGCCGCTGATGCGTGAAACATCCCAAAAACTTCTGCGCAATAAGCTTTGACTTGGCCAAAACCCTTTACCGTGCCCCTCATAAGGCGTATGTACTTCATTGCGCATTCCGCTTTCCATTTGCGGTACCGTGCAAAAACCGGAGAAGCATAATCCGCGCCTTCCGGTATTTCCTCCCCTGCGGCTCTTTGGTATCCGTCCCTGCACCTTGGGCAGTAGCAGGGGCCATCCCCGAAGCCCACAGAGTTTTCCCAGACGCCATCAATGTCATGGGTCTCCATCATTTCCTTTATGTAGGCTGCAGCGTGCTCATTGGCGTAGACCCCGTTGTAGCAGGGCTTGAAGATTGCGCCGCCCCAGCCTGTTTTTGGATTTCCGAACAAGTCTTGGGCGAACCAGTCCGGCTAAAGCTCATAACGCTCCTTCTCGACGCCCCTGAAATCAACTCTGGCAATAACCGCTATTCCATGCTTATGGCACTGTTCTGTGAGGCTTTGAAGCACATCAATGCCATTCCCGAAGGGGTTAGATCTTCTCAGCTTGCCTTCTATGGGGAAGAAGTCAACTATTCCCCCGGCGTTGACCACTATCGCGTTGCAATCCGCTTTCAGTAGGTAATCCACGACCGAGCGGGCATCGTAGCCCGCCATGTCAGGCTCCCTCATGACTGTCTGGAGAATGCGCAGCTGCTTTTGGTACCAATGCTTATCCATTTGAGCCACCAAGCTTCACGTTCACAGGCTTGCCCGAAATCCAGGCGGAGATGTGTCCGAATGTGATGCCGGCCCTGCGGATCATGGATTCCTTGGAGTCGAATCCCACAGGGGGAGCTAGCACGGTGTTCTTGGCGTGGAGCAGGGGCTGCGAGGCAGGAAGGGGTGGCTCCGCGTCAAAGACGTCAATGACTGCCCCCGCTAGCTTATCATTGTTCAAGGCATCTGCCAGAACTTGGGAATCCACGATTGGATCCCTTGCTGCGTTTATCAGAAGAGCTGCGCTCTTCATAAGGGAAAGCCTCACTTTGTTGATTAGCCCCCTGGCCTCATCAACAAGCGGAACGTGGAGGGATGCGGTGTCGCTTTCGGAAAGGAATCCATCAAGTGTTGCGAACTCCACCACATCCATTGAATCGCCGGGGTTCTTGCCTTTTTCATAAGCCACCGCCTTGCGGCCGAAGGCTTGCGCCACTTTGGCAACGCCTTTGCCGATTGCGCCAAACCCGACTATGCCGAAGGTTTTCCCGAAAAGCTCTGTTCCAGCCGGCCATCTTTGGTCCTTCCCTCCCGGGTTGCCGCATCTGAGGGCAAGATGCTCCTCAAGCAAGCTATTGCTGAGCGGAAAACCAGCTTCACCACGGAGACTGTGTCGTAGCCTTGGGCGTTCTATACAAGGATGCCCCATCTTGTGATATCTTCAGCTGGAATGTGATCAACGCCTGTGAATGCCACAGAAATCATCTTGAGGTTTTTCCTTGCCTCAACAACCTCCTTTGAAAGAGGAGAATTCGCGATGATTAGGACATCTGCGCCTTTCGCCCTCTCCAGCTTCCCAGCCTCTGAAATGGGAGCTTCAGCAAGCTCCGCGATGCGCCCCTCATCAATGAAAGGGCGGGACTGCTCGCGAAGGCGCTCAACAAGCACAGCCAAAGGCTCAAGCATTGAAATCTTCATTTCTCATCCTCCTTTAATTCAATCATTTATTCGCAATGCTTGCCATATTGTATGCGCGGGCGTATTTGCCCGCAAGGGCTATGGCCTCAACCATGCTCACCTCGGAGGCTATCCCTTTGCCCGCTATGTCAAGCGCCGTGCCATGATCAACTGATGTCCTCAAAAAAGGCATCCCTATGGTAAGAGATATTGTGCGCTCGAAATCCAAGGTCTTTGTGGCGATGTGCCCCTGGTCATGGTAAAGGGACAGCACGCTGTTGTATTTGCCGTTTAGGGCTTGGGAGAATACGGAGTCCGCTCCGATTGGGCCGGCCACCTCATATCCGCAAGCCTTGGCCTCCAAAACCGCAGGCTCTATCGATTCCATTTCCTCATATCCGAACAATCCATGCTCCCCGCAATGGGGGTTCAGTCCAGCGACAGCCATTGTGCCGCCATTCACTCCAAGCCGCCTGAGGGCTTCAGAGCACCTTTTTATATATCTCAACACACGTTCCTTTGTGCAAAGCCTAATGGCCTCTTCCAGCGAAACATGCCTTGAGAGGAAAAAGACGCGAAGGCCCTTCACCTCAAACATCGTCAAAGGATCAAAGGTGTTTGCAAGCGATGCCAGAATCTCGGTGTGGCCAATGAAATTGACGCCTCCGGCCTTAAGTGATTCCTTGTTTATCGGAGCTGTGGCTATGGCGTCAGCCTTTTTGCAAAGGGCGTCCTCCGCTGCGGCTTTGATGCAGGCGAATGCAACTTTGCCAGCCAAGCCTTGCACTTCTCCGATTCTCAGCCCATTTGAATCAATTCCATCCACTGGCCTGACATTGATTATTCCGGGGGAGTATTCAGCTGATGACAAATCTCTGGTCACACGCAACTCTGCTTTGATTCCAAGGCTTTGCTTGACTTTCTTGATGATGCCGGCATCCCCTGCCACATAGGGGCTTGCGCATTCAAACGAGCGCTTCAAGCAAAGCGCCTTAAGGACTATCTCTGGGCCAATGCCATTGGGATCCCCCATGGGCACGGCGATAACAGGGTTCATATGATAAGCTCCAATCATTTGATATGCCCTTCTTCTAGGATTTCCAATCCAATAAAAGACAGGATTCATAGGGCAATCATCCCTTGCGAACGGCATCTTGAAGATAAGCCACACAACTTGAGATGGCGTCAACGCCTCCAACCAGCCCGCCCTTTGTCACAACCGGAAGACTGATGCCGCCTTGCAGCCTTCCATAAGCTGCCAAGGGCATGACTTCATCAATCAGCTCAATACTCTCAGCTTTGAGCGCCCTGAACACAGCTATAGCCGCATCGCCTCCGCTGACGAATAGGCTGGAGACAGCGCCTGTCTCGCAAATCAATCGAGATGCTTCAGCTATGCCAGCATTCACCGTTTGGGATAGGAATTCAACGGTAGTTTTCTTGATATAAGCAAGCTTGTTGAAGTCAAGCCTCTTTTCTGGATTCACGGAATCAAGCGCGATGAGCAAGAGATTCTCTTTGGCCTTTAATAGAAACCGCGCCCCTCTATCAATCTCTTCCTTGGCAAGCCTTTCATCGATGAGCTTAAATGGATCAAGTGAAACTTTCGCCACTGAGAACCTTTCCTCCAAATGCTTTATCTGCCCCAATGTCGTTTCTGTCACACTCCCCACAGCCAACAATATTCTCCTTTCCTTTTTCTTGGAAAACATCAGGGATGCTATGCAATAGGTAAGGGGGCCGGGGTCAGCTGATACAATGCCAAGCCCGCTTGAGACCGCGCTTTGGGCTATGATGGCCAGGTCTTCATTGGTTTGGGCATCAAGGCTGACAACTCTTTCGCCTCTCGCATGCATCTGCCTGAATAGTCCAGCGAGCCGCCCGCTCCGGACAGCGTTGACATCCAAGTGCTCAAGCAGGAATTCGCGGCCTGGGCGCATTGTGCCCTTTACAATCCCAGCCACATTTGATGATTTGACAGCCATCATCGCGTCTGACGCTGCGCCGCTTAGGGAAAGGGGGGTTCCATTGACGAAAAGCTCTCCATTGAGAACGGTTCTGCCAGCATCGGGAAATGCGGGGCAGATCAGGCAGAGCCTGGTTTCTCCATCCGGCAGCCCATCCATGGCGCCTGCCAGCTCAGCGCCTATATGGCCTCGCATGGTGCTGTCAATCCGCTTGGAGAAGAAGGACGGGCCAAGCGGGAAAAGGGAGCGGGTAGCGGAGAAGGCCGCATTGTATGCCGCATCAGGAGGAAATGCCCTGCTGTCCGTTGAGCAGAGCACAGCATCGCAAGCTCCGCCCAAAGATTCTCCAACCTGTTCTTGAGCCAGGGAAAGAATCGCTCGGAATCCGGCTTTTGCGAGCATGACCCCGGTAACGTTGGCACCTGTCAAGTCATCCGCTATCACCACCACTTGCGGCATGGCCATCACCTCTAAATGTTTTAATATGTTTGTATTAGTTTGTTTATGTTTGATATCATAGATCAACAGAACAAATTTGTCAATAGATTTTTTGAGAAAATTTTTTGGCGCCCCTCCAGTCCCATTGGCTCTGGATATACTTATTTTAGAGGTTTTTATCCAGAAGGGACTCAGCGAAGTGATTCTTAAAGCAAGGGCATAGTCCAAGATAAACGTTTTCTAAAAATGATTTGACAAACAAGCAATCATGATCTATCATGATATTAACGCAATCGAACATCAAAAGTGCTAATGCAATCAGACGCGCTGAGGGCAATTTTGGCATCATTTCCCATTTTCATTATGTTTGCCGCACTGCTCTTTATAAGGATGAAATCTGTTTTGACTGGCGACGTTGCTCTGATTGCAACGATGGCGCTTGCCTCTTCAGGATGGGTATGCCTTTTAAATCAATCGGGCAGGCAGTGCCAGAAAGAGTGTTTCTGGCATTTTTTCCTGTGATTCTGGTCATCTTCGCAACCGCTCTTCACCTCTAACCTTTCCAGGAAAAATGGAGCCATGCTGCTGATCAGGCAGATGCTGACAAGCGTTTCTGATGACAAAAGAGTTCAAGCTGTGCTGATAGCGTTCGCGTTTGGTGGGTTCTTGGGGGCTGCTGATTGATTCGGCGCAGCTGTCGCAATACTTGTTTCGCTTGGATTCGAGCCGATGCTGGCAGCGCTTCTTTGCCTTGTCGCCAACACTGCTCCAGTCGCCTTTAGTGTCATGGGGGTTCCGGTCATCACCTCGGCGAATGTCACAGGGACAGAGATAGGCGCCTTGTCCAAGGCATGCGCATTGCAGATGCTTTCTATAGCGGTGGCGCTTCCATGCGTCTTGGCTTCCTTGACAGCAAAGAGCTGGAAAAACTCTGTTGGAGCAATGCTGCACGCCTTGCTCTGCGGACTTGCCTTTGGCGCAGCGCAAACAGCAGCCGCAATTTTTGCTGGGTCGGAGCTAGCCGACATATGCGGCTCCATCTCATCCATCCTGGCTTTGATTGTTTCAGTGAGGGTTTTTCCAATCAAATGGCGTGGCGTTTTGATAACAGCATTTCTGCAGAGCTGGTTGGCAAAGTATCACTTGCATCTGGCCTTAAAGCGTCAAGCCCCTACATAGCGGTCTTAGTTCCGTTTTTTGCTGTGGTGCTGGCTCCGCAGCTATACTGCTTTTCATATAAACCCCTATGAAGCTTCGCTTCACCACTAAGGATGAAAATATTAAGCCATTTGTGTGTTTGAGGCATGGACAAATGTCCATAAAATGTATTTTCGTACTAAA
>JAISZB010000080.1 GCA_031269465.1 Clostridiales bacterium
TGATTTATAAGTTTTACATTTTTAAATGTATATTCGAGTTAACTTTTGAACTTTTCCGCAAGGATTTCATGCTCTTTTGACTGGTAAATAATGTAATAAACTGTCGGAACAGTTCCGAAACTTCCGGAAAGCATTTTGTTTCCGTTCTTTATGAATATAGCGGGACTGTAATATATTCTCTTAAATTTTGAACTTTTCTGCAAGGATTTTTTGATCTTTTGACTAGTAAATAATGCAAATAGAGTTGTCGGAACAGTTCCGACTTTTCCATGAAAGAACCCTGCATATCCAGCGAGGCGCGGTATGGCGAGCATCCTAGATATTGCCTCCGAGCGCAGGAGAAACTTGCAAGAATGCAAAGAACGCCGCCGAAAATGAAAAATGCAGCGGAAGCTGCCTCAAGCAAAATATAAAATCTCAAGGCGCTACATCTGTTTAGCTAATCGGCGAAAAGACCTTTTGCATAAACGGTCTAGGCAGACAGCCAATGACTATGATTGCGCGGCAATAGCCTCGGCATGAAGGCGATGCGGCGGGCTTTGAATTTCTGCAAGCCGGCAGACGGCAATGGATGGGGGATGTCCGCCTGGTTTTTAGGGTATAAGCTGGACGAACAAGGGAAGAAATTGAATAAAAATCGGCGGATGGCTCCCATCCAGCAGAACGCGCTCCGCCTGCGGCGCGAAAAAGGACGGGCCGCCTTTGCCGGAGCAGGCGCATGCCTGCGGCTGCGGCAATATCTTGGATAGAGGCGCAGCCGCAGGCACCAAAAACAAAGCTTTGCGCATGCTGCAGGCAGCCCAAAAATAAAAATGAACGGCTGCGGGACACACGGGGATAGCTCGTGGAATACCTGCGCCGATAGGCGCATGGCGCGAGAAGCCCCCGCCTCTTTAGGCGGCGGGAGTATGTCACAGTCATATTTTGTCTGGGTTGAGTAGGCGGATGCCTCGCAGCGTTCACCCTTCACAGAGCCGTGCGGGCGCAGTTTACGCACACGGCTCTCCCATGCCGCCTTTCGGCCTCTTTCGCTTGCTACGCTGCCGGCCATGCTCTTCATTTCGAGAGAGCCTCATGGGTCTCCCGAGCTGCTATCCACACTTTGTACATCATGGTACATCATGTCTGGCCCCCAGCCTCGGCTCGGCTCCCTAAGCCAGACATATCGCCTTCGGGAGCTTCGGCTTCCGGCAGCTCCACGCCGCCGTCCCGCTGCTTCGCACTTATTTCAGGGTTCTACCGCTTTCAGGCCTACTGCCTAGTTCCCGACGCTTAATATCCCCATCGCTGTAGACGCTCCATGACTCGCTGCCGGTGGAGTTGCTGCTCCTTGCCAGACGGGGTTTCCACCAGTTATTGCAGATGGCATTGTTCGGTCGCTCAGAGATAAAAGTTCTCGAATCCAAACCGAGATAAACATTGATTTTACGACGCTATTAGTTTTCCCGGCTTCAATTTGGCGCATAATGAAGAGTAGCTTAAATCAAAGCTTTTGGAGGTTCAACTGTGAGAACTTTTATCTCTCCAGTCTTATAATCAAGCTATAAATCAGTTGCATTTGACTCTGTCTCTCGTGTTATTGCCGTCCATTGAAATAGCATATCCTGTTCTTCACAAACTGAACTTCTTGTTGATATTTCGAGGATAGGCTCTTTGGAAAATGAATATTGATGGGAGCTAGCAGCTGCTTATAGCGACTTGAATTCTTGACTCTATAAAACAATTGATATATAATGCGAGTAGAATAATTCATTTGCTGAAGAATATAGGAAGTGGGATAGACTACTTGAGATTTTGACTTTTAAGCCTGCAGATTTTACAAGCCTTAATTCAAGCAATGGAAATGCAATATGAAGGGAAGTCATGAATTGACGCCCAGAGAGGATGCTATTCACGCTTCTGACAGCAAAAGCGCTCCAAAAGATGCCGCCCAATGGCATGCGGCTTTCCAGTACGCCCTTGCCAAGGAGCTTAAGGACTGCGCGGATGTCCTTGAGTTCGATTTTGAAGTCAGCTTGACGACCGAACCGCTTCGAATCGATGCCGTAGTCATTAAAAACAAAGGCGATTCCCCAATTTGTAAGAATATCGGGAAAATTTTCAGGAAGCGCAACATATTCGAGTATAAAAGCCCTGAAGACTCCTTCTCCATTAAGGACTTCAAGAAATCTTTCGCGTACGCCCACTTGTACGAATACCTGAATGACAGCGTCAACCGAAAGGATATAACAGTATCAGCTGTATTGACTAAAAAGCCAAATACTCTTTTGAGCTATTTGAATAAAGAGGGATACGGTATATCAAATCCTGAAACTGGCATTTACTATGTTGAAGGGCTTGAATACCCATTTCAAATCATAGAAAGCAAAAAGCTTGACAAACAGGAAAATGTGTGGCTTAATACCCTTTCGACCAATGTTGATCCTAAATCCATGCTGAATATGATTGAAATGTCCAAGGATGACAAGGAAGGCTCCGCTTCGTATATCCACGCATTGATGCTGGCCAATCCTGATTCTGTACGGGAGGTGATTGCCATGGGTTCCGAAGAGCTTGCAAAGGTATTTGAAGAGGCAGGATATATGCCAAAAGAAAAAACAGAAGCTCTTCTTCAGGAGAAAGAAGAGATAATTCAGGAAAAAGAAGAGGCCATTGAAGCTCTTCTTCAGGAAAAAGAAGAGGCCATTCACGAAAAAGAAGCCATTGAAGCTCTTCTTCAGGAGAAAGAAGAGAAAGAAGAGTCCCTTCGGAAAAAAGAAGAGGTCATGCATAGATTAGTTCAAGAGATTTTCAAGCTGAAGATAAGCGATAACGATATAAGCAATTTGCTTAAGGTGCTGAGGATCTTTTTCACTTCATCCGAGCAGGAAGGCAATTATATGAAAATCCAAGAGTGATTAACCGAATGGCAATTTCTCAGCGTATTGCCCCAATTTCAAAGAACGGCCTGATTTGCATATGCTTCAAGTTGGCATATATAGTCCGACCGCTTCCTTTGGCTTTTCAAGCCAGGAGCGGATGTCCTCTCCGAATATATGCCGAGTTGCAGTCAAATCTACCGGTTTTGGAGCTTGATAGTCCATTGGGACGCCGGAAGCTCCAAAATCGGTATTTTCATATCCAAATCAGTGCAGCCGGAAGCCTTACTGATGAAAAAGAGCCGCCCTGCGCATAATGAGCATTTGCATGGAAATCCGACTGAGGGAATAATCAGGGTCTGTCAAATCGGAATGGGGCGCGTAGAGTCCGCCAAGCATTTGCTATTCTAAATCCATGCTGAATATGATTGAAATATCCAAGGAAGGCTTTGCTTCCCATATCCGCGCATTGACGTCGGCCAATCCTGATGTTGCGCGGGAGGTGTTTGCCTTTGATTCTGAAGAGCCTGCAAAGGTATTCTAAGACAATGGCGATTTCTCAGCCGCATTGCTCCAATTTCAAAAAGCGGCCTGATTTATATATGCATCAAGTTGGAGGGATTTGCTGGGCAATCTATTGCTTGAACTTAGAACTCATTAGAATACAGATTAGCCTATGAAACAGCTTATTTTTAAGCTTGACTGCATGGAGAGCGCCAAATGCCGATATCAGTCTCACCTTGAAAGTGTATAGTAAAGCATCTTCATCGGATGTAAATCGTTATAAACCTAAAAGCTTATCTTTAGTCAATTACAAAATCTTCTAATTAATTCTTCCTCTGATATGCAGCTATAATAATTTTTGCCCTTCCTTCTTGCCATGCTGAATGCCAACGCTATTCTGCACCTTCAAAACCCTTTTGCATTTACAGAAGGGTTTTATTTTTTCAGGAATCTCTCCAGAGGTCTATTCAAAAAGATGCTGGAATCATTGAATTCATTTCAGAATTGCCCCTCTTTATGCTGATTATCTTCGAAATGCTCAGAATTGCAACTCAATAATCCATTTAAGTATACAAATTTACATCAAATGTTCCTTTTTTGGAGCTTGATTATCCATTGAGTGGTGCGAAATGCCGATTAGGCATTTCGCGTTCGCTGTATAATCTAGCTTAAAAAGGTAATTTTATATGAAAAGCAGTATATAAAGAACTGTTTGCATATGAAAAGGATTGTTTTGAGTTGGCACACATAGTGGAAGAGGAAGGTCAAGCTCCAAAAGGTGCATTCATTTGAGTGCAAATCTAAATAAGTCCAGCTGCAAAATCGGAGCTTTCCCATGCGCCAGTTTACGCTTGAGACAAGAATTAATTCTAGTTTTGATGGTTTGAGTTGAATCGCAGCGGAATTAAGGTTTCTATAAATCTTTCATAGACGGCTTGCATGTGGTATTCTTATTGAAACACCTTTTGCATTGTTGCTCGCAGCGCGGCGGAAGGCGCAGCAAAAATACGCGCTTATTTCAATGATGGATATTATTCGAGCGCATCAGTCAAATCGGACAGCTTTGGGCTTGGACTTTATTCGAGCTTATTCGAAAAATTATTGGGAGGCATGAAGAGGGCTTATGCCAGAGGCATCCTAAAACTCCCTGAATAAGCCATTTTTGTTAAATCAGCTGGTCAGGCTTAAAAGCTCATATGTAAAATGTTCGATTATCGTTCTATTGATAATGGGCAGCCTATATGTTACTCTTTTATTGTTTGATAAACAAGCATGGAAATACGCGCAGAAGATATGGCCTTAAAAGTGAATTATGCCGTTTTTGGCTCAGATATGTCAAATTTTAGACATGCTTATTGACGAAATTTAACATTTTGTTGCGGTATAAACGTGTGGGCAGCCAATTTCTTGGCTCCAATGAATGAAATCTTCTTTGATTCGAAGCGGCGCGGTTAAGCCGAAGGCTTGCTGACCCTTTCGGGAGGGGGAACTGTATGGGAAAGATAATAAGCGGCCATGGCGGTGACGGCGCATATTATTTCCGAAACTTTATGCACGCATGCAAATTATGCAATATTTCAGAAGAGAATAAGGACAAGATCCTCAAATACTTCTTATATAAACATATCCCTCCCGATAATGCGCTGCTCAAGCATTTCAGCGAATGCGGAGCCTTTTACAGCCATATTTTCATAAACCACTTCGCATACTCCAGGAAGAACGACGTTGCCCTTTTGATATACCAGGTTCTGAATGAAAGAGGCATGAGGTTTATAATAGACCCAATACTGCCAAATCTGATGCGATTTGACGCCTTTACTGAAAAGGTGGCAAATCCTAATGAGATTGATGTGAAGAAGCAGAGCACCAGCAAGGTGGAGTTGAAAGACATGGTTAAAATTATAGATTATGGGTTGAAATACAACTGCGGGGAGCATATGTACTACATAGTTCAATATGCCAAGGCAGTGAAGTATGATTATACATATAAGAGCAGCTACAGCGACCTTCTAGGTGATCTGAAAACTGAAAAGACTGGATGATGCCTTATTATCCAAACTGCTCTTGACAGGAAACGCTATTTGATATAAAGTTAAAGCGCATTTAAGCGCAAAATTGCGTAAAAAACAGGAAGGAAAAGCTGCTTGCGAGACATGGCATAGCGTAATACTCTCTGAATAATGCCTTGTAAAAGCATTATTCATTGACGCATCCTATTCTGATGTACATTGGACCGCAAGTCGGTTTATTGCGGGGCTACATGCCGATTTGCGGCCAATTTAGATGTTGGCTTGACTGTCCACTTTCGAGCTGCGCAACTGCGCAGCAGCTATCGGCATAATATACTGATTTGCAGTCATATGCATATATAGGCGGTTTCATATGCAAAACAGTATAGGCGGGAGGATTGCCTGAGCGAACGGAATCTTGGCGCGAACACCTGTTTCTTAAAGCAGTCGGCGGACAAGATGTTGCATGTTATACTAAATCCAGTTGCCGGCAAGGGCAAGGGAAGTGAATTGAAACCCTTTATAGAGCGGCAACTGAATGAAAGGCGCTTGGAGTACTCAATTCTTGAGACCCATCATGTCGGGCACTCAACCGCCCTTGCGGCTGAAGCCGCAAAGCGGGGTTCAGACGGCGTGATCGCTGTGGGCGGAGACGGAGTTATGCTTGAAACTGCGGTAGGACTTCTTGGCACCGAGATCCCATTCTCTGGAATTCCACTGGGAAACGGCAACGATTTTGTACACAACCTGATTGACTTCTCAAAGTGCAGGACGGATAAAGACCGAATCTGCTTATGTTGCGACGCGATAAAGGCCGGCAGGACGCGAAAGCTGGATGTCATCAAAGCGAATGACTACTATTCCATCAACATAGCTAACATGGGATTTGACGCCGAGTCGGCGGAGTACGCTTCAAAGATAAAAATGCTATGGGGATCGCTGTCATACATCGCATCAGTCATTAAGAACACTTTTACTTATGACTCTTTTCACGCGGAAATTGAGGTGGACGGAGTGGTGAAAAGCGGAAGATACACTCTGATAGCCGTGTGCAACGGCAAGAGGTATGGCGGAGGCTTCATCATAGCTCCCCAGTCGAACGCATTTGACGGCGAAATGACATTGTGCCTGGTGGAGCATCTTTCCAGGCCGAAAATACTTGCCCTGTTCCCGCTCGTTCTTTTCGCCAGGCATACCTGGCTAAAGGCGGTTTCAATATCAAACTGCAAGTCAGTTGCCATAAGATATGAAGGCGAAAAAAAAGTCTGCTTAGATGGAAATATATACAAATGGAAATCGCCTGCTCTTTTTGAGATAATGCCAAAGGCTCTTACAGCGATATGCCAGTTTGATAGCGTTCACGGATAGATTCATTGTTCGCGGACGATCGCCTGGAGAAAAATGCAAGATGAAGCGAGGCTTCCCTCAAGTTTAAAGGAATTTTGCCTGGAGAAGCATTTGCCTTGCGTTTTCGCCCTCCGAAAAACCCGGATGAATTAACAGCATTCATCCGGGCTTTTCAGTTGCGGGAGTTTATCCCAAGAATATCCTGATGGCCGCTATCATGGCGGCGAACAGGGACATGAATCCAATGGCTTTCATATCCAGACGGCTGAGCTTAAGCTCTTTCATTCGGGTTCTGTTTACATCGCCACGGTAGCAGCGCGCCTCCATGGCCAGAGCCAGCTCGTCTGCCCTGCGAAAAGATGATATGAACAAAGGGACGAGCAGAGGGATTAGGCTCCTTGCTTTCTTTACAATCCCTCCGGTATCGAAGTCAGCCCCCCTTGCGGTCTGCGCCTTCATTATCTTGTCCATCTCTTCTACAAGAGTCGGTATGAATCGCAGGGCTATGGTCATCATCATCGCTATTTCGTGCGCGGGAACCCCTAATCTTTTAAGCGGCTTCATAAGCTGCTCCAATGCGTCAGTAAGCTCGATTGGAGAAGTGGTCAACGTCAAAAGAGATGAGCCTATTATTAACAGCGCAAGCCTCAATCCCATCTTAAAAGCCAGTATCAGCCCTTCTTGCGTAATTCGGATGAAGTAGAACTGCAAAATCAGCTTTTCGCCCGGAGTGAAAAAAATGTTCAGCACTACAGTAAAGAGCATGATGAACATGATCCCTCTAAGCCCCTTCAGCATGAAGCGGAAAGGCACCCTGGACAAACGAATGAGAGCTCCTATGGATAATATGATGAAGGCGTATCCCGCGATGCCGGATATCATAAAGAGCGCAGATATATACATGATCACTCCTATGAGCTTGACTCTGGGATCCATTGCATGGATAGGCGACTCTGCAGGGTAGTACTGTCCTATTGCTATATTTGTGATCAAGCCGTTCTCCTTCCACTCGGTTTTTACGCCGATAAATCGTCATTTCTAAAACTGCGCGTTCTATTCGCCTATGGCGCATCCATTCGCCTATGGCGCATTCATTCGCCTATGGCGCATTTCATTCGCCTATGGCGCATTCATTCGCCTATGGCGCATTCATTCGCCTTTGCGCATGTGCGCTCTCATGCTAGAAGCGGCATGATCACGTCCCTAGCGTCCTGCGTACTAAAGACGCCCTCAGGAGCGTCCCATCCCATATCGCGCATTTTCTGGCACAGATAAGCGGCTTGGGGAGCTGCCAAGCCCATTTGCTCGAGTTCCTGAACATGGGAGAAAACCTCTTCGGGGGTTCCTGTCAAAGCGACTTTTCCTTTATTTGCAACTATGACCCTCTCGACATGGGCGGCTATCTCCTCCATGCTGTGTGAAACCAGAATCACTGTAATATTGAGATTTTCATGCATCAGCCTGATCTGCTCCAAAATCTCATCCCTGCCTTTGGGGTCAAGCCCTGCAGTCGGCTCATCAAGGATGAGCACATCAGGCTGCATGGCTAAAACCCCGGCAATGGCGGCGCGGCGTTTCTGACCGCCGGATAGGTCAAAGGGAGATTTCTCGCAGACGTCTTCTCCAAGTCCCACCGCGCTGAGCGCTCTTTCGACGCGCTCTTTCACCTGCGCATCAGGAAGCCCCATATTGGACGGGCCGAAAGCGACATCCTTAAAGACTGTCATTTCAAAGAGCTGGTGCTCCGGGTACTGGAATACAAGGCCGACTCTCTGCCGTATGCTTTTCATCCTGCCCTTGTCGGCGAAGACATCCTCCCCGTCCAAGAGAACCTGCCCGGAAACCGGCTTTATCAGGGCGTTCATGTGCTGTATCAAAGTCGACTTGCCTGAACCGGTGTGGCCAATAATGCCAATGAATTCTCCCTTTTTTATATTTAAGCTGATGTCGTCCAACGCTTTTTTTTCAAATGCAGTGCCTTCATTGTAAATAAAGGTGAGATTTTTGATTTCGATTATGTTTTCGCTTCGTTTGGGAGGCTCTTTTGGGGCGCGCCTTCCCGGCGAAGCGCCGGGCTTAGCCCGAGCCGCCACAGCCTCCAAGGCTTCATCCATGGTCAGTATGTCGATTGGCAGCAATGGCAACTCCAATTTTTCCAGTTCAACGTTGATCTCAGATACAAGCTCGGTGGCTTGGGGAGCATCCAGTCCCAGCCGCTTCATGTTCATAGGATGGCTGAAAACCTCCCTGGGCGTACCGGACATGGCTATCCTGCCTTCATCCATAACGACGATTCTGTCCGCCTTTGCGGCTTCCTCCATGAAATGGGTGATAAGTATTATAGTGATGCCTTCCTCCCGGTTCAGCCTCATGACGGTATCTATGACTTCTTTGCGCCCCAGCGGATCAAGCATTGCGGTGGGTTCGTCAAGGATTATGCAATTAGGGCGCATTGCCAGCACGCCTGCTATAGCCACCCGCTGCTTCTGCCCGCCGGAGAGATTATGCGGAGCGCTGCGCCTGTGATCAGCCATTTGGACTGCGTTTAAGGCCTCTTCGACCCTGCGCCTTATCTCCTTTGGATCGATTCCGAGATTTTCCGGGCCGAAAGCCACGTCCTCCTCTACAACCGTTGCGATTATCTGATTGTCCGGGTTCTGGAAGACCATTCCCGCAGACTGCCTTACATTCCAAAGGCTGCCCTCGTCCATTGTGTTGAAGCCGTTTACCCATACAGCGCCTTCGGCGGGAAGAAGCAGAGCGTTGAAATGCTTGGCAAGGGTGGACTTTCCTGAGCCGTTTCGACCTAGGATCGCGACAAACTCTCCTTTTTTTATATTTATGTCAATACCATCAAGCGCGGGCCGGTTTTGCGCCTCGGAGCCGTCTTCTGAATACTCAGAGTATTTGAATACTATCCCTGTCCCTTTTACCATGATTAATCCTCCATCTTTAAGGCGCCGGCTGTCATCCTTAAAAACGAGGAAGCGGCGGCAGCCCTGCTCTCGGCTTCGGCGAGGGTTGCGCCGGTGGCTGTTACATGGCCCATTTTCCGCTTTGGCTTTGATATTTCCTTCCCGTATATATGAACGCTTGCGCCAGGCACTTCAAGCGCCCGATCCAGGCCTGACGCGCAGGCGGGTCCGCAGGCGCCGTCCTCGCCCAGGATGTTTGCCATCACAGCGCAGCTTACAAGGCTGGGATCTCCCAGCGGAAGCCTCGCGACTGCTCGGATGTGGTTTTCGAACTGGCTGGTGCGGCACGCTTCGATTGTATAGTGCCCTGAGTTGTGAGGCCTGGGTGCCGCTTCATTGACGAGTATTCCATTTGATTTCGTGATGAAGAGCTCTATGCAGAACATGCCGACGCCTTGAAAGGCATGCATGGTTTTTTCCGCTATATTCATCGCCTCATCCGTCAACTCTCTTGAAATTTCGGCAGGAGCCCTGGTTTTCCTCAAGATGCTGTCTATGTGGGTGTTTTCAGCTACAGGATAAACAGCGATTCTGCCGTCTGCTCCCCTGCAGGCAAGGATTGAAGCCTCCAGCTTAAAATCCACCCACTGCTCCGCCATCTTTTTTCCTTTAGAGAAATAAAGGGCTTCGTCTATCCCGTCTTCGCTTGCGAGAATGAGATTTCCCTTTCCGTCATATCCTCCGAATCGGGATTTTATCATGAGCGGATATCCGAAAAGGGAGGCGGCTTCTTCTATTTCCTGCCTGGAATCTGCGGGAAGAAAGGCAGGGGTTGGGATTCCCGCAGACTGAAGCGTCATTTTCTGCTTCAGCTTGTCTTGTATCAACAGAAGGCTGCCGGCAGACGGGTAGATTAGAAATCCTTCTGATTCCAGGCGAAGAAGAGCCTGAGCGTTTATGTGTTCGAATTCGTATGTTACGACGTCGGAAGATGAAGCTAGGCGGCGCAACGCCTCCTCATCGCCAAAATCAGCAACTATGTGCTCATCGCAGATCGAATGGGCCGGGCAGCGCTCGGAAGGATCCAGGATGGTTACATAAAATCCCATCTTCTTGGCTTCCAGAATCATCATCTTTCCAAGCTGGCCTCCGCCTGCAATGCCTATTTTGCTAATCATATCCATTATCAGACCCCCTAGAGGTTATTTAGGGAAAAAGCCGCATTCATCATTACGGATTATACCGCTTTGAAAGCTAATGTTCAAACATTATTTTCATTAGAGGAGCTTTTGAAAGCATTGCGCCCAAAAGGCGGCATAATGTCATTCTAAATAGCCAGCGGGCGTTTCAACTCGATAATCGCGGCAAATTGGCGGAGCTGGAATCCCATAATTCAGTATACATCGCAAAATTAACGAGGTATAATAATAGAATGCCATTACGAAACGGCTTTTGCACCATAATAGGTTTAATCCACTGACGCGGAAGCCCAGATGCTTTTGCCGAATAAAATAAAGAAGCAATCGAGAAGGAGCAGCGCAATGAGCAATGAAGCAACTGATGACGGAAAGGCCGATTCCAGAAGGAGATCCAGCGGAGATAAAAGGCATATAGCCTTTCCGGCGGCAGAAATCATTAACATGGCTTCCTTTCTTTTTGGAGTGTACATGATCCCCGCCATCTGGTCGCGAAGCGAAACGGCTGTGGGGACGCTGGGAGGCTTTCTAGGTGATTTGATCTTTGGGATGTTTGGCGTGGGCGCGCTGATTGTGCCGCTAGTTGTCATCGCCCTTTCCGTGAAGGGCCTTTTTTTCAAGGATAATTTTATAGGCTTCGGCAGGTATTTCCTGGCTGCGCTGATATTTCTATTCTTTATCAGCCTGGTGCATTTGATGCAGAGGGCGGATTACATAGAGACGTCGATGGATGCCGAGGAATACGCTATTGAGTATTTCACTCAAGGGTCTTATGAAAACGGGGGCTACATGGGCGGCGTGATTGGAGATTTCGTTGCGGGGTTTCTGGGCAGGGCATGGGCGATGGTGCTTTTGGCGACGCTTCTGGCGGCTCTTGCAATCAAGTTAATGGGAAAATCCATAGGCGGCACCATAACGTACGGAGTAGAGGCGCTAATGCGGTTGATGGACAGCATGAGGGAAATGTTCTCAAGGGTTGACGAAAACGGCGAGGAAAAGGACGAGTACGAGGAAAGGGTTCAAAAGCCCGATCAAGACGAAATTTCTAAAGTCAAGAGGGTTCGGGTGAAGAAGATCAGGCAAGTCTCCGCGCCTCCAAAGCCGCTTTACATAGAAGCCTCCAAAAAGCCGCAAAAGCCTACAGTAAAGGCAATCCCCAAGTCCAAGCCGCAAGAGGCGGCGCAAATCCAGGTCGCGCCTCGCGTGCGGACTAAGAGCGCGCCTCCTCCCCCTGTATCGAGCGTTGGCAAGCGCAGCGCCCCTGCCGCGGAAAGCGAGAATTCAATCCAGCTCATTTTCGAAGAGATGCCAAAAAAACGCAGGCCTCAGCTCCAATCGGAAATTATCACGCTTGAGGAGCCCCCTCAGGAGGAAGACGAAATCACCATCAGAGGCTTGGTAGATGAAGAGGACGAGACCCCTCACGCAATAGATTTGCTCGGGACAAATTCTTTGCGGAGCGCCGCCAAGAAGCAGCCTTTGCAGCCAAACGCCTTGCCGTCCGCTCGAAGGCTTCAGCCGCCGACAGGCCCTCCCGAAAACTCTTTCGAATATGCGCCAGATAACATAAAGGGATATCGAAACGAGTCCCAGAAGCCTTCCTCCGGCAGCGTTTTCAGAGAAAAGGCTTCCTCAGCGGACGGTTTGGGGGAACCAGTCCTTGCAGGAGGCGGGATAGAATTCTATGATTCCGATTTCAGCTACGATGATGGCAACTGGCTTTATGACAAGGAGGGTGACGGCAGCGAGGATGAGGCGGCCGCTGCTCTTGAATTTGACAATGAGCCTGCGGCAGCGGAGAAATCCGGAGGAGTCTACGTCCCTCCAGGCGGGAGGCAGAGCGAAGTGTTTTTGGGAGATCAAGAACCCGCAGCCATAAGATCCATGTCAATACCCGCAAACTCGAATGAGGAGAGCATGTATAAAAGCTTCAAGCTGCCGCCGATTGAGCTCTTGAACAAGAACGCGTACGCTTCTTCGAGCGAGTCGCGGGCCAGGATACGGGAAAACTCGAAAAAGCTTGAGGATACGCTGAGAAACTTCAAAGTAGAGGCCAAGGTGGTGGGGGTGAGCATAGGCCCCACTGTCACCAGGTACGAGCTTGCGCCTGGACAAGGCGTTAAGGTCAGCTCAATAGCGAATCTTTCAAATGACTTGGCGCTAAGCCTCGCTGCGCAAGGGATACGCATAGAGGCGCCAATACCAGGAAAGTCAGCCGTGGGAGTAGAAATACCCAATAAAGACATGCAGTCGGTATACCTCAGGGAGATACTTGAGGATGAAATTTTTAAGAAGTTCCCTTCAAAGCTGGCATTTGCGGTAGGAAAAGACATCGCCGGAAACACCGTGGTCGCGGACGTTGAAAAGATGCCCCACCTTCTGATAGCCGGAGCGACGGGTTCAGGCAAGAGCGTCTGCATCAATACGCTGATTGCAAGCATACTCTACAAGGCTAAGCCGAATGAAATAAAGCTTTTAATGATAGATCCCAAAGTTGTGGAGCTGAGCGTATACAACGGCATACCCCATCTTTTGGCCCCGGTCGTGACGGATCCCAAGAAGGCTGCAGCGACGCTGGGGTGGGCCGTCACTGAAATGGACATAAGATACAATCTTTTCGCCGAGGCCAATGTGCGAGAGCTTAAAAGCTACAACCATCAGAAGGCGGCAAAGGGCGAGAAGGACATATTGCCTCAGATTGTAATTATAATCGATGAACTCGCGGATCTAATGATGATGGCCAAGGGCGAGATTGAAGAGCTGATCTGCCGATTGGCACAAAAGGCCAGGGCGGCCGGCCTGCACTTGATAATAGCCACCCAAAGGCCTTCAGTCGATGTCATAACAGGACTCATCAAAGCCAACATACCTTCAAGGCTGGCATTCGCGGTGTCTTCAGGAACAGATTCCAGGACGGTTTTAGACATGACCGGAGCTGAAAAGCTTCTGGGAAAAGGGGACATGCTGTTTCTGCCTGTGGGCTTGAACAAGCCTATTCGAGTCCAGTGCGGCTTTATCTCCGATCAAGAGGTGGAAAAGATTGTTGAGTTCCTGAAAAGCCAGCAGGAAGCTACGTATGACAAAGAGATGGTGGAGAAGATAACAGACTCCAGCCGCTTGGCTGACTCCGACAAAGATATGGATGAGTTTTACAAGGAAGCGGTGGAATTTCTTATGACAAAGGGCAAAGCATCCGCTTCAATGCTTCAAAGGCAGTTTAGAATAGGCTATAACCGAGCCTCCAGGCTTATTGAAGACTTGGAGGCGCATGGAATCGTAGGGCCTGAAGATGGAAGCAAGCCAAGGAAGCTGCTTATTACCATGGAGCAGTGGAGAAGAGGCGGAGGCTGAGAAATAAACCGGCGCTCATTTGATGAAAATCGGTTTAGACTTACAGCATATGAAGGCGCTTGCATGCAAGCTTGATTTTTCAGCTTCTCCATGTATATTCAAGCTCCACAATCGTTGCCTTTGACAGCAATAGGCATAGAAAAACCTCTGCCAGGCGAAATAATGAAGCAAAGGAAATTCCGCTCAATCTACCCTGATTGGACGGAATTTTTTAAAAGAAAAAATATGCGCCTGCAGGCCCAAGTACCAATAGGTAAAAATGGAAGGCAGGATAAAACTTTCCGTTTCTTCGAATATTTCGAACAAAAGACTTGCAAGAGCCTCGGATTTTTTGTATACTTCATGGAGACGCAGCGAATCTTAATCTCTTCTGGCGAAGTTCAGGAGCATTATGCCGATATGCGGCAAAATGCGCTTGAAAATCGGCGCGGCATGATCGAGACTGGGCATAACGCCAAGACCTCGAGGCGGATATGCTAAAGCGCACAGGATATACTGATTTGCATATGAACTGCATATTTTGGGGCTAGACGGCAGAGCGTGAATGCGGATATACTGATTTGCATATGAACTGCATATTTTAGGGCTAGAGGCCAGCGCCTGAATGTGATGATCAAGCTCAAAATATACCGCTTTTCATCAAATGTTCTTTTTTTGTTGATTATCCACTGAATGGCGCGATTGATATCGGCATTTTGCACTCGCTGTATAATCAACAAAAAAAGGCAGTTTAGTACGAAAATACATTTCATGTACATTTGTCCATGCCTCAAACACACAATTGACTTTATATTTTCACTCTTGGCGGTGAAGCGTAGCGACAAAGGGGTTTATATGAAAAGCAGTATAGGTGCATTTGAATGCGCGTCGGCATATTTTAAAGCTGCCATCGGCATAAATGCATCTGGAAGGAGCGGCGGCCTGTCTGGCTGCGGGTTGCGATGAAGATACATGTAGTTTCCCTGGGCTGCGACAAAAATCTTGTCGACAGTGAGGCGATGATAGGGCTGATGAGGGACGGAGGCCACGAGTTTACGATGTCTGCCGAGGAAGCCGACGCTATAATAGTCAATACTTGCGGATTCATAGCAAGCGCGTCCCGAGAAGGGATACGGGTTATCCTCGAAATGGCGGAATACAAAGAAAACAGCAGATGCCGGTTTTTAGTAGTTACAGGATGCATGGCGCAGCGCTATAAAGATGAGATTTTCAAAGAGCTTCCAGAGGTGGATGCAGTAATAGGGCTTGAGGAAATGCACAGGATAGGAGATATTTTGCCCATTTCAGGAAGCGCCGAAGAAAAGCCCTGCGTTTTCGGAGATGGAGATTTCTCCCTGTCCGGCGCATATCTAAAAAGAACCGCCAGCACTATGGGATTCGCGTATCTGAAGATAGCGGAAGGCTGCGACAATCGCTGCAGCTACTGCACTATTCCAAGCATCAAAGGGAGATATAGAAGCCGCCCGATTGAAAATGTACTGGAAGAGGCGAAGTCTTTGGCGGCGCAAGGCGTCAGGGAGCTGGTTCTGGTGGCCCAGGACACTACCCTCTACGGCTCGGACTTTGGAAAAGCGATGCTTCCAGAGCTTCTGCGAAAGCTTTCGGAAATAGAGTCTATAGCGTGGATTCGCATTCTATACGCTTACCCCGAGCGCCTGACTCAGGAGATAATTGATGAGATGGCGTCAAACCCCAAGGTATGCCATTATATTGACATGCCCATACAGCATTCCAGCGCAAGCATTCTTAAGAGAATGGGCCGGGGCGAGACGAAGCTTCGAAGCGTCATCGAAGCCTTAAGAAGCGCCATGCCGGATATTGCCGTCAGAACGACCCTGATTGCAGGCTTTCCGGGAGAAACCGAGGAAGAATTCAAGGGCCTGGTTGAGTTCATCAAAGAAATCCGCTTTGACAGGCTGGGCGTTTTTGCCTACTCGCGGGAAGAGGGGACTCCAGCGGCTGATATGCCGAATCAGATAGATGAAAAAGTCAAGGCTTTCAGGCTGGACAAGCTGATGAAAATCCAAAAGAAGATTTCCATGGAAAAAAACAAGATGATGATAGGGAAGACGCTTGATGTAATAGTTGACGGCAGAATAGCTGATGATGAAAGTCAGGACGGCAGGGCGTACTGCGCCAGAAGCTACCGAGACTGCTATGAGTTGGACGGGATGGTATTTTTCAATAGCTTTGAAGAGTTTGAGTCTGGAGCATTCGTACGAGTTGAAGTGACTGGCAGCGGGGACTATGACCTGTACGCCCGTCTCATTTGAAAATGAAGCGGAGGTAAACAGCCCGCTGCCTTATGCAACTGAATCAAGCGTCAAAATACGCGCATGGCTATCAATTGCTGGGTCTTTAAACTCTAGCGGGGACTGCGCTGCGTCCATTGACGCAAGCGCTGATTCTACAATGTTCTTACATGTGCATACTTATTTTTTGCCCAGCTAAGTTTGAAGACGCCAATTGTTCTACTGCGAGAAAATGCGCGGCGGGCAAAAAGGGCTTTGAAGGCGGTCGAATGGATATTTTGACGTCCGCGCGCAAGACGGCGAGAAAATAAGCATGGGCATAAGCTTCAAGAAATTCAAGCCATTGGCGCTAACCGTACTACTTATCTAGCCGAAAGGAGGGGGCGCATTCCTCTCTTGCCTAATGTCTCAGGGCTAAAGCCCTTTGATTTTTGAGGCGGGAGTCCCCTGCGCCAAATCTGATGAAGTTGACGAGGCTTAATCTGCCAAATAAGCTTACACTTTTGCGGGTTGTGATGATTCCCGCATTTCTCGCGCTCTACCTGGGACTGCCATTTGGGGAGCGAGCCAGCCGCCTGGCGGCTCTGGCGGTTTTTGCGGCCGCTTCTTTTACGGATTGGCTGGACGGATATATAGCGAGAAGCCAGAACCTTGTGACGAATTTCGGGAAGCTGATGGATCCTCTTGCGGATAAAATGCTTGTTGCGGCGGCGTTTGTAGCCATGACTCAGACAGGCGAGCTTCCCGCCTGGGCCGTAATAATCATAATATCCAGGGAGTTTCTCATAACAGGCTTTCGCATGCTTGCGCTGGAGCAGAGCATAGTCATTCATGCGTCGTCCTTGGGAAAGGCTAAAACAGTTTCACAGATGGCGCTCATCATAGCAGCGCTTTCGACGCTTATCCCGCCTCAGGCGGTCTACATTCTAATGATTGCGGCGGTGGCTCTTACAGTAGCTTCCGCAGTCGAATACCTCTGGAAGAATAGAGGCATAGTCTAATCAAAGCCGCTTCGCCAGATGCGGCGCAGTGAAGGGAGTCTTCTTGCCACGATAGCGGAAATCTTAGCAGTAGGCACTGAATTGCTGCTGGGCGACATCTTGAATACAAACGCCCAGTTTTTATCCAGGGAGCTGGCCAAGCTCGGAATCAACGTCTATTACCAGACTGTCGTAGGGGACAACCCCGCGAGGCTTCTGGAAGCTTACAAGACAGCGTTTGGCAGGGCTGACGTAGTAATTGCCACAGGCGGGCTAGGACCAACGGAAGACGATTTGACCAAGGAAACCGCAGCCCTGTATTTTGGAAAGGAGCTTGCGCTTGATGAAGAGTCATGGGAGATGATTGCAGCCTTCTTCAGGAAGATGCATGCCAACATGGCGCCTACCAACAAGAAGCAGGCTATGATGCCGATTGGATCAAGTGTGCTTAAAAACAGAAACGGCACTGCGCCGGGATGCTTCATTGAAGAAGGAGGCAAGATGCTTTTCCTTCTTCCGGGTCCGCCGAACGAAGCGCAGCCGATGTACCTGAACGAGGTCGCGCCTATTTTGAGGCCCAGAACAGAGAGGATGTTCGTTTCAAAAACCTTAAAGATATGCGGCATAGGCGAAAGCCAGGCAGAGGAGATGCTTAAGGATTTAATCGACGCCCAGGGCAACCCTTCTATAGCTCCTTACGCAAAGACATCGGAGGTTTGGTTTAGGATCACAGCGTCCGCGAAAAACGAAGGCGAAGCGGCGGAGCTCATGAAACCGACGCTTGATGAGATAAAGAAGCGGCTTGGAAGAAATATTTACGGCGAGGACGACGAAAGCCTGGTAAGCGTAACGGCAATGCTGCTGATGGAAAAGGGCTTAACGCTCTCCGCAGCTGAGTCCTGCACGGGAGGTGAGCTTTCGGCAAGGCTTGTGGACTTTCCCGGAATATCCTCTGTATTTTTGGAGGGCGCTGTAACCTACAGCAATGAGGCAAAGATAAGGCGCCTTGGAGTAAAAGCCGCGACTTTGGAAAAATACGGCGCAGTTAGCCCGCAGACGGCAGTTGAAATGGCTGGAGGAATTGCCAGGACCAGCGGAAGTGACATTGGAATCTCAACAACCGGGATAGCCGGGCCTGACGGAGGAACGCCTGAAAAACCTGTAGGACTGGTGTACCTGGGACTCAGCGTGAAGGGAGAAGCTTCAGTCAAGGAGCTAAATCTTGCCGGAAACCGCGCAAAGGTAAGAACCAGGGCGGTTGTCAGCGCATTGGATATGATAAGGCGAGCCCTTCTTTCCTGAAGGGCTGGGAAGGGGCTGGGCGCGCGCGTCCTCGGCCGACGGCGCAGCGCGCCCTGAGAAAGCGAAAAAACACAAGGAAGGGTTGATATCATGGCTGGAAAAGATAAAGACGAACAGGATAATATTAAGAAGAGAAAATCCGCCAAGAAGGATAAAGCAGCTGCTGAAGCTGTTGACGCGGGAGGCGCCGGCGGTCCTGAAGACGCCAAAAGAGTCGCGCTTCAAAGCGCTCTGGCAGGCATTGAAAAGCAGTTCGGCAAGGGCGCTGTCATGAAATTTGGAGACAAGAATTTAGAAAATGTTCCTGTTGTCACTACAGGCGCCTTGAGCCTTGATGTCGCGCTAGGAGTCGGAGGCATACCCAAAGGGCGCATTGTAGAAATATATGGGCCTGAGTCTTCAGGAAAGACTACGGTTGCCCTTCATGTCGTATCTGAAGTTCAAAAGCTAGGGGGCATAGCCGGCTACATAGACGCCGAGCATGCGCTGGATCCCGTGTATGCCAAAAAGCTTGGAGTTAACATAGATGATTTGTACATATCGCAGCCGGATGACGGGGAGCAAGCCTTGGACATAGCGGAAGCCATGGTGCGCTCGGGCGCCATTGACATAGTAGTCATCGATTCAGTCGCAGCCCTTGTTCCAAGAGCGGAGATTGAAGGAATCATGGGCGCCAGCCACATGGGCGTGCAAGCCCGCCTGATGTCTCAGGCTTTGAGGAAGCTGACCGGAATTACTAGCAAAACCAACTGCATAGTCATTTTCATAAATCAGCTTAGGGACAAGATAGGGGTAGTGTTTGGAAATCCGGAGACCACAACGGGCGGACGCGCGCTTAAATTCTATGCTTCAGTCCGCATAGACATCAGAAAGGCTGACACCATAAAGCTCGGCAATGAGTTTGTCGGCAACCGCACGAAGATAAAGATAGCCAAGAACAAAGTCGCCCCTCCGTTTAAGACCTGCGAGTTCGATATCATGTACGGGCTGGGCATATCCAAGGAAGGGGACATCCTCGACTTGGCATCGACGCTTGGAATCGTCTCGAAGAGCGGCACCTGGTTTTCATACGGAGAAGTCCGCATGGGTCAGGGAAGGGAAAATTCGAAGGACTTTCTCCGCACGCACCCGGATATCGCGCATGAAATTGAAAATGCTGTTCGCAGGCACTTTGGCATGAAAGAGCTGGAAGAGCTCGCTCTTCCTGAAAACTATGTGCAGCCTGGCGATCTTGCCGCTATAGAGGATGTCACGGAAGAAGACATGCTCATTGACGAGATGATGATCAGCATGGATGAAGATGATGCGGCTGAGGACGCATACTTGGAGCCATGATGATAACGGCGCTTGAGCCTCAAAGGCGCAAGCCCAAAAGATGGTCCGTATTTTTGGACGGAGAGTTTGCCTTTGGAATTGACGAAGTGGATATGCTGTATTATAAGCTGGCGGTAAACTCGGAAATTACCAAGGAAAGGCTCGATTTCCTAAAAGAGAGTCTGCTGGCGGCCAAGGCGAGGGATCGCGCCTTGGCCTTTTTAGGACATAAAGCGAGAACGCGGGGCGAGGTTGAGAGCAAGCTTAAAGAAGACGGTTATCCAGAAGACTTAATCGCCCGGACATTGGAGCTTTTGACAGGCTACGGCTATGTAGACGACTTGGGATACGCAAGAGAGTATATTGAGCAGCGTTCAAACGCAGGCTACGGCTTCCAGCAGATCAGATGGAATCTGGAGCAGAAGGGCATAGATGCAGCCGTTTTGGAGGAAGCCTTCGAACATAGCGTCGCAAGAGAAGAAGAAGCCGTCTTAAAGGCTTTGCTGTCTAAGACGAGAGGCGAGGTTTTAACTGCTCCTGCCAAGAAGATGAAGTTGTACGAATTCTTGCTGAGAAGGGGTTTTCCGTCTGAGCTTGCCAGGGCCGCCATGAAAAAGACGGGAGAGGATCTGGGTGAAGACTGGCCTGAGACGGAGTGAGCGCGAAAAACCAAAATGCAGTCATATCCACTCATAATGTGTGCGCTTTGATCTGACTCGCATTCTATGCAGATGGATAATCAAGCTCCAAAATAGTTGCGTTGGACTGCAAATCGATGGTACGGACTTCGCAAAAGAGGGGGAGATTTATTTATCGCCCCCTCTTTTTTGCGTCTTATTCAGAGCCTTCGAAAGAGCATATTTTAATCCTCCTTTTAGCTGAGCCGCCTACGGCTTAGCGGCGCGCATTGAAGCTTTTTCACTGCGTTTGCGGTGTCCTTTCGGGCGGCAAGTCG
Organism: Clostridiales bacterium; assembly: GCA_031269465.1. GTDB lineage: Bacteria > Bacillota > Clostridia > Lachnospirales > WQUN01 > JAISWZ01. The sequence goes on from JAISZB010000080.1 coordinate 20,984, forward strand.
ATCTGCCGGGTCAATGCCGCATATCGCCAGCAGCCTGATCGCTTGATTCCATGCTTGAGCCTGCGGCGATAAGCGGGCCTGCGCCAGCGCCTAACGCCCTCTCGCTATACTGCTTTCATATAAACCCCTATGACGCTATGCTTCATCGCCAAGAGTGAAAATATAAAGTCAATTGTGTGTTTGAGGCATGGACAAATGTCCATGAAGAATATTTTCGTACTAAACTGCCTTTTTTTGTTGATTATACAGCGAGTGCAAAATGCCGATGTCAATCACGCCACTCAGTGGACAGTCAAGCTCAGAAAAAGGAAATTTGACAAAAAGCGGTATATAATGATTGCTGCAAATCGGGGCAGCTGCATTTGCTTGCAAATCAGCATAACCCCTGTAAAATCCATCAGCATTAAAATCAGAAAAATGCTCTTTTTTGCATTATGATATTGAAACCGACACGCAAAATCGATAATAAAAGATAGATGTTATTCACTTTGAACTCATTCTAGAAATATCATCGTTAAAGAGGTTAATTCTTCTCTTCTATTGACGATGGTCTTGCCTTAAGATATACTTTTTCAAACGACAATTTACTCATGGTTTTTCTTTTGGTTATATGCATACATATTTGCGGATGAAAGTTCCGATTCTTTCATAATTGGTACTATAACTGCAAATCAGTATATACAGCTTTTCATCAAATGTTCTTTTTTTGGATCTTGATTATCCAATGAGTGGCGCGATTGATATCGGCATTTTGCACTCGCTGTATAATCAACAAAAAAAGGCAGTTTAGTACGAAAATACATTTTATGGACATTTGTCATGCCTCAAATACACGAATGACTTAATATTTTCACCCTTGGCGGTGAAGCGCAGCGTCATAGGGGTTTATATGAAAAGCAGTATTGCTTGCATGGATTAAAACTGCTTCTTTAGAAGCCGTGGCTGTACAGCTTGAAGATGTATAATAAAGCTCCAAAATAGGCTCAAGGCTGCAATAGGCAAATCTTATTTTCTAGCCCGTAATCTTAAGTTAAATCTGAGTTCTGATTCAATGGGCAGCACCTGAAATTAAAATGGCAAAGGTTGTTTTATCCGAATTTTGCCTAATAATGAAAGGAGGAAAAAAATAATTGAGCATTGATATTGATTTGCAGTCAAATGTACCTTGTGAGGTCTGATGATCCACTTTCAAGATGAGAAAATTCGTTTTTGCACTAATTGTATAATGCCGCCAGTTGAATTTCGGTTCAGCTTGGCTGGCTGAATGAGGCGCTTTGTTATAGGAAGCTTCATATTGCTTCTTTATACACTGCTTTTATATAAAATTACCTTTTTTTGGAGCTTGATTATCCATTGAGTGGTGCGAAATGCCGATATCAATCGCGCCACTCAATGGATAATCAACAAAAAAAGGAAAGCGGTATAGCATAGTGCAGTTTCTCTAAAAGCCGAGCCAATCTCAGCAAACAGAGTTTGCCGCCGCATTGCAATCATAGCGGCTCAAAAAGGCGGACTTGCTTTTTATCATTACCTAAGTTATGATGATTTCGGGGGGCGCTATGGAAAACTCAGCTTCTACTACTGAACGAGAACAGGAGATCTTAAGGCTTCTAAGGGAAAATCCGCTAATCTCCCAAAAAGAGCTGGCTGACAGATGCAATATTACTAGATCTTCGATTGGCGTTCATATATCAAATTTAATGAAAAAGGGAGTTATCCTGGGCAAAGGGTATATGCTTAATACTGAGCCGTACATAGCTGTAGTCGGAGGAGCTATTCTGGATATGTCCGGCAGATCCAGCATAAAAGTGGAATGGCAGGATTCAAGCGTCGGAAAAATAATTATGTCTCCTGGTGGAGTAGGCAGAAACATTGCGCACAACCTGGCTCTTCTTGGGCAAAAGGTGAGATTCATATCCGCTTTCGGAGACGATGCCTTCTCAATTCCGCTAGTAGAAAGCTGTCGCAGAGTGGGGGTAAACATTGATGATGCGGTTATGGTGCCAGGAACCGTCACTGCGGTTTGCCTTACGATAGCGGATTCAAGCGGAGAGATCAAGCTTGCCGTCTCAGACGTGGATGTATGTGGATGCATAACTCCCGCGTTTCTTTCCGTACGCATGGGCATTATAAACAAATCTATGGTTTGCGCTTCTGATACGAACATCTCAGAGGAAGCTCTCGTTTATTTGGCTAAAAACTGCAAGACCCCCTTTTTCGTAGCTCCCGTGTCAAAGATTAAGGTGAGGAAGGCTGCAAGCATCATCCCTTTGATTCACACTATGATTCTGAACAGATTTGAAACTCAAGAGCTTGTTGGCATGGAGATTTCAGGAGAGGATTCACTTGCTGAGGCGGCAGGCAAATTCATCTCCATGGGATTGAGCCAGGTTTTCATTACGATGGAAGAGCATGGCGTTTATTATGCGGGCAAATCAAGCCAAGGCTTTTTGGCGGCGCAGGCGAAGCCGATGAAAAACGCCAACGGCAAGGATGACAGCTTTATGGCGGCGATAATTTGGGCGTTTCTTCAAGGTTTCACGACTGAAAAAGCGGCGAGGGCCGGACTTGAGGCTGCGTTTATATGCGCTGCGGATGAGCAGACTGTAAGCGCTAACATAAGCGAGGCGGCTTTGAGGTTGCAGATGGGAGAGTTTGAACCTGCATTAGAGAATATAAGCGCTGACGCGCGTCAGGAATGAATGGTGCATAAGCGGCAATCCGGCGCGACCAGATGCACAGGCAAGCCATCGGCAAAGGCGGGAAAGGAAAGCTAACTAAGCCCCAAAACAGGTGTTTGGCACGATTGCTTGGCAACGCGTAATGCATGGCAGCCGCAAAGGCTTTATTCATGGAAGCCGGTCAAGCGGATGCTTTGACATACTCTCACTTAGCGGCCAGAGAATATCTGCAGGCATAAGCCGCAAGAAGCTCAAGACATTAGCAAGGCGAACGGCTATTCTAACAGAAAGCGAGGGGCGCATTGCTCCACTGCAAGATGCCTGGCGGCATTTGAAGCGGGAGTCTCCTGCGCCAAAGCCTGATGAAAACTGGAGTTTTTCAGCTGACGGAAGATCCGTCTGTAACACTTGCGTACTACCTTAATTCTGAGAGTTCCGACATGCCAAACATCAAAAAGCGGCCTGCCGTCATTGTTTTTCCAGGCGGCGGCTACAGCTTCTGCTCAGACAGGGAAGCGGAGCCGATAGCGATTGCATATTTGGCTGAAGGATTCAACACTTTCGTGCTGAGATATTCTCTTAATGAGAAGTCAGCTTTTCCAAATCCGCTAAACGACGCTGAAAAAGCTTATGAGACAGTTCTTAAGAGATCTGATGAATGGCGGGTAGACCCTGAAAAAATAGCTGTCATAGGATTTTCCGCAGGAGGGCATCTTGCGGCTGCTCTCGCAACGATGTCAAGAGTAAAGCCCGCCGCGCTTATACTGGCTTATCCTTGCATATTGGAAACCACAAGCAGAGTCCTTGCAATGCCTATGCCAGGGCTTGAAGATAAAGTGAATTCTGCAACTCCGCCGACATTTTTGTTTTCTACAGCCGAAGATGGCCTGGTGCCGATTGAAAACACGATAGCATTCTCAGCGGCGCTGGCAAGGAACTCTGTTCCCTTTGAATCTCACATATTTCAAAGAGGGGTTCATGGCCTGTCTTTGGCCAAGCCTTTAACATCAAGCGGGCATGGCTTTCTGGTTGACAAGTCGGCCGCTTTATGGCTGAAGCTCAGTGTAGACTGGCTCTTCAAGCTCTTTGGCGATTTTGAGATCTTTGACTAAAACTAAAGAGGTATGGCATGCTCATTTGGATAAACGGCGCTTTCGGGGCGGGAAAGACCAGCGCGGCGTTCGAGCTTGCGCGCCGTTTGCCTGGATCTCATGTTTTTGATCCCGAAAATGCAGGGTATTTCCTGCGGAAAAACGCTTCTTGGAAGTATACGCAGGAAGACTTCCAGGATATAGAGCTATGGCGGGAGATTAATTTTAAGATTCTAAAGAGCCTTCTTGAGGATGGCGAAGTAGTCATTTCCCCTATGACGCTTGTGGATCCTCTTTATTTTGATGAAATAATAGGCCGGCTTAGGCGTGAAGGGATTGAGCTAAGGCACTTCATACTTGAGGCCGGCAAGGAGGTACTGATCAGAAGGCTTGCGGCCAGGGTCTTTAAGACGTCTTTAGGGGGAAAAGAAAACTGGGCCGTCAAGCAGGCGGACAGATGCATCAGAGCTTTCAGCCTCATGCCAGAAGAGGATAAGATTTGGACGAATGAGATGAGCGTTCGAGATGTAGCCGAGGAGATAGCCTCAAGGTGCGGCTTGAAGCTTTTGCCGGACAATCGGCCTGGGGTTGTTCAGTCTCTTGGCAGGTTGCTGGTGCTTTTAAGGCATATAAGGCTATAAAACCCCCGCGCTTCGGTTTGCGCCCGAAGCGCGGGGGTTTTATACTGCTTTATAGAAAAGGAACATTTGATGAAAAGCGGTATATCATGCAGATTTGCAGCCGAATGCGCCTATTTTGGAGGCTGTCCATGGAGACGCTGTACGGCCAGCTCTTTCATACGCAAATCAGTATATTTAACGGGCGTTGCGAGTTTTGGCCGGAGCGCTCTGATTCTCCATCCTCCATAAGGTGGTTCTGCTGATGCCAAGCTTATTTGCGGCTTCTGAATGGTTGTAGTTCTCTTGCGCCAGAATCATCATAGCTATGTCCCTGGTGATATCGTACAGCGGCCTGTTCAGATCCAAAGCTTGGCTCGCGCCGCTTGAGACTGCTTTGCCGGATTCCTCGCGAAGGGCTTTTTTTACTTGGTCAGCTGTAATGTAGGCAGTTTTAGATGTTGCAACAAGCTCTGTCAGCACCCTTCTAAACTGCGTCAGATTTCCCGGCCATGGGAATGATTGCAGCAGCTCCATAGCGTCATCCTCAAACCCTGCTACTTGCTTGGACAAGCGGCTGTTCAAGGCGCCCGCGAACAGGCTTGCCATTCCGGGAAGCTCGCTATGCCGCGCTCTAAGAGGCGGAATCGCCAGGCTGAGACTTGGTACTTTATTGTATAGATGCCTGTAGAGCATGCCCTCGGATTCTCCTGACTCATTAAGGCGGCAAGTAAAGATGAGCCTGTTACCTTTCCTAAGATTTGAATCTTCAAGGAATGATATGAACTTCTTCTGCCGCTCTTGCGGCATCATATCAATATCAGCGAAAAGGAAGACCTGATTTTTGCCATTTAACGGCGATTCCGGGGAATTAAGAAGCTTAGACCAGATTTTGTCGCTCGCAAGCTTGGCATCAATTACATAAAAGAGATTTCCCCGCTGAGCGCTGAGCGAGTATATGAGCCTTGCAGCATACTCCTTGCCGGAGCCTTCTTCTCCTGTAATAATAACAGGCATGGTTGTCTTGGCATAAGCGTCTATGTTTTCCATGCATGAGGCGGGAAGCTTTATATTTCCGCCATACGCCCCGTCTAGGATGCTTGCCTGCACTTCTTCTGGCGAATAGGATCTGACTCCGCTTTCTATGTGAGCCAGCAGTTCGCGCTTTAGAGTGAAGCAGGCATAGGACTCGCCGTCAAGGCCAATCCTGGAGCTGCGGCAGGCATAGCGATCACCCATGCAGTTGAGGAAAAACTTCCGTACTCCTTCGGATGGATTTGCTTTGAGTTCTTGGCGCAGCAGCTTGGTAAGCGCCTCTTCCTTAGTTGCGGCGCATGTGCAGTGGCGCAGCCTATTTTCAGAGTCGAATATGAAGATGTATTGATCTACTTCAGCGAAGGCCATGGATAGAAGCCTGTTTTGCTCCTTGACTTTTCTTATGCTCTTGCACTGAGCCGCCGCTTCATTTAGAGCGGTTTCGATTGCGTACTCCCCTGACGCGACAAGTATGGAGTTGAGTCCTGCGCGCAGCGCTGATGTATGAGCTACGGCATCGCAAATTACCATGCTGCAGCCTTTCTGCTTGAGTCCGAGAAGGGCGGTTTTGGCTTCATCCTCACTGTGAATGGCGATGACTTGCGTATCGTATTTCAGGAGTTCGCAGACCATGCGAGATACCGAAACAATATTGGGAAATCCTACGATTGCGAATTTGTCTGAACACCTTTGAGCCAAGCGTATCGCGGCCAATATGTCGTAAATGCTTATCCGTATCTCCGCAACCGGCATATCTGTATGCTCCCGTATAAGCTCCGCAGTGCCGCCTCGCGAGACTACAATGTCATACTGAGATGAGAGGGAGCTGGCAATCCTGACGCCTTCATCCAAATCTCCTACGTATACGCTGAGCTCGCATTCCTCATGCTTTGCCGCAGCCTGCTCCATTGCGGCCTTCATGCTTTCGTAAGGCGCAATTCCAAGGATCTTAATCTTTTCCATTTTGACTCTTCCCTTTGCAGTGGTATAAACAGCCTGTGCGAATGTAAACATTTTAGTTGAACACGTGTTTTTGGCTGACGGGAAAATTGAAGCTATCCTCAGCCGATAGCAGCCTAATGTACCGGTTTTGGATTTTGATTATACCGCTTTTCATCAAGTGTTCCTTTTTTGGAGCTTGACTGCCCATTGAGTGGTGAGATTGATATCGACATTTTGCGCTCGCTGTATAATCAACAATGAAAATGCATTTTATGGTCATTTGTCCATGCCTCAAACGCACTAATGGCTTAATATTTTCATCATTAGTGGTGAAGCGAAGTTTTATAGGGGTTTATATGAAAAGCAGTATACATTGAGGCTCTATTAACTCCTAAATCGAAACTTTCATGCGCATATCAGAATAAATGCCCCTTGAGCTAAACCACCCACCAAAATAGGAGGTTATACTGATTTTTATACATATTCATATTTTAGAGCTTTATTATACGTTAAGCAGAATAAATGCCAATATCTTTATTTGGCACTCTCTGTATTTCAAGTACTAAAAATGACAGTTTAGTACGAAAATCAGTATACATGCGCATATCAGCAAGCATAACTTTCTGACAGAGAGTCCTATGCGACTATTATGGAGTTTTCCGCCAGCTTCAAATTAGGGACTTTCATGCGCAATCAGCATAGCTTAAGTTGCTAGATAAATGTTTCCTTATAAAACAATTATAGCATAATTAATTAAAAATAAAAGATAGTGTTTAAATCTTAAACGAATATGACAAGGTTTTATATTGATTGAGTTAAGTTGATTGTATATCATAAAATCGCAATCTGTTTTAACAAAAAAATGAGCCTGCAAGAATCGTTGATTCCCTGGCATCTGCAACTTAAAGATCATTTCATAGAATTTATGTACAAAAAAATTTATAAAGAATAACCTTCAAGTCAGATCCCTATTCGCTGATTTGCAGCTAAATGCATCTATTTTGGAGCTTTTCATTTGGTACAGCCAACCCAAATTTGAAATTTTATTTGAGAGTCAGCATATGCGCGTTTCAAAACTAAACGAGGAGAGCGTTATGGATCGCTACTTAATAATTGCGGATGATTTCACAGGGGCTTTGGATACTGGCGTGCATTTTGCGAAGCAGGGATTTTCGACGTTGGTTTTTGCCTGCTGGGAGCCAGATAAGATCTTTGAATCCGATTGCCAGGTTGCGTCTGTGAACTCATGTACCAGGCACTTGACTCCAGATGAGGCGTACGTCAAGACTTACGAGATTGCAAGCGCCGCTAAGGCGTCGGGATTCACCCATATCTACAAGAAGACCGACTCAGCGCTTAGAGGAAATATAGGCGCGGAGCTTGCGGCTGCCTGTTCAGCCATGGGGGCTGGCATTGTCTTTGCGCCGGCCCTGCCTTGCATGAATCGTACGACAAAGGGCGGCATGCACTACTGCTCAGACGTGCCGCTCCATGAGTCATCCTTTGCGGCCGATGCCAGAAACCCGGTGAAAAGTTCAAGCATCCCGGACATAATACACTTGCAAGCTGACATTCCAGTGATCTCCTGCTCTCTTAGCGATTGGCCCGCAATAAAGGAAGGTTCGATATACCTCTTCGACGCGGAATCAGACGAAGAGCTTCTTTCAATTGCCAAGAGGCTTCAGGACGAAGGTTCCCTTGAGGCAATGGCTGGTTGCGCCGGATTCGCCTGCGCCGTCTCCTTGGCTGCAAGTGGAGGCAGAAGGCCTGTTCATGCTATAATGCCAAAGGGTCAGCTGCTTGTTATTTGCGGCTCGGTGAATTCTGTAAGCAAGGAGCAGATAACCCACGCTCAATCAAAGGGCTGCGCAAGATTCGCTTTGTCCCCGAGAAGCATGACTGGGGAGCTTTGGCGCGGCTGCGAGGGGCGGGAGTTCATAGAAGAAGTGAAGAAAGTGGAGGGCATTCCTGTCATTATCGATACATGCCAAGATGAATGCCATGAATCATGCGGTCCGGATGACATAGCGAAAAGCCTGGGGGATTTGGCGAGGATCCTACTTGAAGAGAAGGGGAGATGGCTTCCCCTGATAATAGGTGGAGATACCCTTGACGGCGTAATGCAGGCCATAGGATGCGGCGTCGCGGCGCCGATAGGGGAAGCGGCGCCCGGAACAATACTGTCTGAGGCGGCGGTAAGCGGGGAGAAGATTAGCATACTTACGAAATCTGGAGGGTTCGGCTGCAAAGAGCTGATTGCGGACTTGCCTGCGGCAAACGCCCGGGTACGGGAAAAGAAGCTGCACGGGAGGGGTTTGATGCCGGATGGCCGCAAACCTGTTTTAGGCATCACGATGGGAGATCCTGCTGGCATAGGGCCTGAAATAATAGTAAAAGCGCTGGCGCATGAGGATATATACAGCTGGTGCAAGCCTTATGTCATAGGAAGCGCCGATGTACTGGACAGAGCGATGGGAATTCTTGGGATGCCCAAGCTGGATGTTGAAAAGTCTGTCATAAATGAAGCCTCTTTTTCACCGGGAACGATCAGCGTGTGCGACTTTGCAATGACGGAGCTTCCTGGTTTGGGAAGAGTATCGGCAAAAGGCGGGGACGCCGCGTTTTTGTATATAAAAAAGGGAATTGATCTTGCACTTGTAAATAGTATTGACGCTGTAGTCACATCTCCGATTAACAAAGAGGCGCTAAAGCTTGCAGGCCATGATTTCGCTGGGCATACAGAGATATTTTCCAGCTTTTCATCCGCAAAGTCGTCTTGCATGCTTTTAGTGCACGGAAATTTATACACGGCGCATGTTTCTACGCATATCCCTCTTCGCGAGGCATGCGGCAGAGTGAAGAAGGAGCGGGTGCTTGAAGTAATGAAGCTTTTAAACTCCGCAATGATGGCATTTGGAGTGTCTGCTCCTAGGATAGGCGTAGCCGGGCTTAACCCGCATGCCGGAGAAAACGGGCTTTTCGGAACTGAGGAGATTGAGGAGATTGCTCCTGCGATAGCGATAGCTCAATCTATGGGCATATTAGCTGAAGGCCCCATTTCCCCTGATATTGTCTTCTCCAAGGCCATTGGCGGATTTTATGACGCTGTCGTTGCCATGTATCACGATCAAGGGCACATTCCACTTAAGATAAATGGATTTGTATATGACAAGGAAGGAAAAATGAGCGCTTTGAGTGGCGTGAACATAACATTGGGGCTTCCTATCATACGAACAAGCGTGGATCATGGCACGGCATTTGATCTGGCAGGCAAAGGGACGGCAAGCGAACAGAGCCTTTTGGAGGCTATGAAGTTTGCCGCCAAGATGGCGTCTAGCAAAATGCCTTGATTTGGGGCTATTGGAAATGGCAAGGGTGCGCTTGAAAATCTGGCGCGAGGGGATTGCAAAGAGCAAATGGCAGTCTTCTCTCTGAAATTTTCAAGCGCGACGCCTCAACACGGATTTGCAGTCGAATAGCATGGGCGGTTTCATATGCAAATCATAAAGACGGGGCGCAATGGCAGCAAAACCATATAGAATTTACATGCGTTAGCCTCAGGATTTTACCGGGCATACGCGGCTGTCAGCTTCAATCAGCGCGTCGATTGAAGCATTCCACTCTTCGTCCACAATCTGCAGCTCGGGATGAGAGCGGAAATAGGAGATAGTTTTTCTGATCCCGGCAGAAAAAGGCGTTGTGCATATGAACTCAGGCACAAGCCTCTTGATTTTAGAACAGTCGAAGATTGCGCTTGTGCTCTTGTCGCCTAGCAGGCTCCCCAACATATGCGGGATGAACCGTGATATTTGATGCGCGCTCATATGGACTATCTTAGCTTGAGTTCCTGCAGCTTCCGCTATTTCTTCGGCTATTTGATCCCATGTCAGGACTTCGTCGGAAACTATATGATAAGCTTCTCCAACTGCCTGGCTTTTTCCCATGAGGCCTACAAAGCCCTTTGCAAAGTCGGAATTATGCGTTACAGACCAGAGAGAAACGCCGTCGCCGTGGCAAATGATGGGCTTGCCATCAAGCATTCTCTGGACAAGCGACCACGGTTTCGCCCAGCAGCCCATTGCATAGGGGATTTGGGAATCGCCGTATGTGAGGGAAGGTCTTACAATTGTTACAGGGAAACCCAACTCGCGGTAAGCCGTCATCGCCTCCTCCTCGCACATTCTCTTGTCCCTTCCGTATTGCCAGAATTTATTGTTTAGCGGAAGATCTTCTGTAACTAAATGCCTTTTCATAGGACGCTCATAGGCTGCGCAGGATGATATCAAGATGTACTGCCTTGTCTTTCCGAGAAGCAGATTTACATCCCCATGAACCCTTTCAGGGTGAAAGGCTACCCATTCAACGGCAACATCATAGCTTTTCCCGGAAAGAAAACTCCTCAGCCTGTCTTCATCATTTAAATCGCAGTTAAAAACTTCCGCGTCTTTCGGAGTGAATTCAGGTCTATTGCCTCTGTTGACAAGGGTCAGATCCCAGCCTTTCTCAATCGCTAGTTGAGATGAAGCGCAAGAAATCAGTCCAGTGCCTCCAAAGAATATCGCTTTCATTGGCCATTCCTCCCTAGTGTTTCAGGCGCGGCTCTCTTATGAGGCGCGCAGTCGAATGCATGCTGGATTTTCAGTCAGATGGATGCTGTTTGCATATGATATTTCCCAATTTGGATCTTGATGTGCAGCGTGGGATGATCAAGCTCCAAAATAAACTGATTTGCAGTTAAATGTACCGATTTTGGAATCAGATGATTCACTGAATCAATGAATAATCTGATTTCGAAACCGGCACTTTGCATGCGCATTTACTATAACACATCAGGCTAAGCGCAGCAACGGGACTGATGCGCAAATGAAAGCTCCGATTTTAGAGCTTGATTATACAGCGCCAATATTGAATTTCATACACAAATCAGTACAGCCGCGAGTATTTCCAGGCCGATCAGGGAGAGCCGAGGAAAATGAGAAGCGCAACCCCTCTAATGAGAGGCTCAGGCCGCACACTCGAGGGGTTAGGCGCGCTACTTGGCTCTGCCTATGTCGGCAGCGCTTCTGACGCGGATGTCGCCAAGGGATCCGCGAAGTATCTTGACGGTTTTTTCATCGGAGTTCAAGTCAAAAAAGTTGTCGCTTAAGAGAATATCCGAATCGATGCTGTAGATATTCACTGATTTTGCATATGCACTGGATTTTACTGTAATTTCATCCTCGCTTGCAATCAGCTCAAGTTGGGCGTCAACGAATTTGAAGTGCTTAGGAGGACAAAACATAACGGTGCCGCTTGAAATGATCGATCCCTTTGATTCCAATTCGAAGCTTAGGTAGTTTGAATGCATGTCTGCTTGGGGAAAGTCCAGCTTTTCAAGCCAGAGGCTCGAAAGAGGGGGTATTTCGCACTCGAATGAGCCGCAGGAGAGCACCTTTGCGCAGGCATCCCTTAAAGCCCATTTGACAGTTCCTTTTACGCTTTCGAGAGTTTCATTTGAAACAGAAAGCTTCGCGCTTTTTTCGTACACAGTTGATTCTCTGTTTACATCCGCGCCTTGGGTCAGATAGCCTTCTTCGCAGGCGGAAAGAAGTACAGGGGCAAAGAAGCGTTTTGCATAGTAATGAAGGGCTTTCCAACGTCCGAAATAATCGATGGAAGCCCAGGAGGACACAGGCCAGCAGTCGTTTAGCTGCCAATAGACGGCTCCCATGCAGCGTCCTCTATTGCGGCGGAAGTGCTCGACGCCGTATTTCACTGCGTCGGCTTGGAGAAGCTGGGATGCGTAGATTACTTGCTCGAAGTTTGAAGGATAGAGGTAGTTTTGTCCCAGATATTTAAGGATTATTCCGTTTGCCGAGTTGTTGCGCTGATGCTTTTCAAACACATATGAAAAAACGTTGCGATCCTCTGGCAAAGTGAATGAGTTTACCGTTTTTATGTCTGGGAACGATTGGAATCCAAACTCCGACGCAAATCGGAAGAAGTAGTCGCGGTAAGCAGAAAAAGGCCGCTCTCCATGCCATACGTCCCAGAAGTGAGAGTCTCCTCTGGTCTCGTCATTCGGCTTGTCGAAGCTTCCGCCGGAAGAGGGGGACGCTGGCCAGTAGAATGTCTGAGGAGCGTGCTTCAAGACCAAAGACGGCATCAGTTCTTCAAAAAGGCGGAAATAGTCGCCGAATTGCTTGGGAGTGTAGTTCCACTTCTTGTAGCCGATCTGGACGGATTTGCTGTTTTTGCCAAGAATGTCAGATTCGAGGCTGAGGTCGGACGTTGAAAGCATTTGCCACTCCATCTCATTGTTGCCGCAGAATAAGCCCAATGATGCGTGGTGACGCAAGCGCTTTATGTTGCAGATTAGCTCCTGCTTGATATTTTCCTTAAATTCAGGCGTCAGCTCGATTATGGCGCAGGCGAACATGAAATCCTGCCAAACCAGAAGGCCCAGTTCATCGCAGACATCATAAAAGTAGTCATGCGGATAAAACGCGCCGCCCCACACGCGGATGCAGTTCATATTGGCTTTGACGCAGTCTTCCAGAAGAATCTTGGTTCTCTCAGCGTTTATTCTGGATAGGATGTGATCTTCCGGTATGTAGTCTGCACCCATGGCAAAGATTGAAATGCCGTTTACACAGAACTCGAAGCTTTCTCCCCATTCATCACGCTCCCTGCGCACAGTCGCCGTGCGCAGGCCTATCCGCCTGCTCCAGCAATCTACAGGAGCGCCGTCCTTGAGAAGGGTTACGCTTATGAGGTATAGAGGTTGAGCGCCGTACCCGTTAGGGTACCACAGCTCAGGGTTGTCTATGCCCAGTGAAAATCCGTCCAGGCTTCCGTGAGATTTGAATTCGGCGCCGCTGGGGGATGCCGCAACCGCTTCAACCGTCCAGCCGCAACCGCCAGGCGGAAGCGAGGCTTCAGGCTTTATAAAAAGCGAGGCGAGGGACGCTTTGTGCTCCTGAATGATCAGCACATCGTCAAGTGAAGCTTCCGGAACGGATTCAATATATATGTCTTTCCAGATACCCGCGTCCGGAAGCCTTGCGCCCCAGTCCCATCCGAACATGCAGTGCGCCTTCCTTATTCGGGGGAAGCCTCGCATGGCGTCAGGAGAGCCGTCGGCGTGGAATAGGGCGTCTTGCTGCCGTATGTATTTGAGGGGGGAACGAAATGTTATTTTAATTACATTTTCTCCAGGCAGCAGGCCGTCGAGATCAAATTTCCAGATTCTATGCATGTTGTCGGCATAGCCAACATGCTTGCCATTTACATGTATGTCCGCGATGGTATCCAAGCCTTCGCAAACAAGGCGGAGTTTGCCGCCAGCAAAGTCTTGGGGCATGATGAAATGCTTTGAATAGGCATAGTCGTTTTCCATGAGCTCCAAAGCTTGAAGCTCATTGTCTCTCCAATACGGATCATCCATTTTGCCGTTTGCCAGAAGATCAGCGTATACAGATCCTGGCGCTTGGGCTGGCAGCGTTTCCGCCGCCCCGTTATTTATGTAGTTTAATATCCACTGGCCGTTAAGGCTGTATTTAGTCATGAAAACTCAAATGATTGCGCAAAGTTGCTGCTTTGCAAAGCGTCTTTGCGTAATCTACTCCCTTCTTTTTGCGCATGGGCGTTCGCGAAGCTGCCTGGCGAAACGCCAAGCATAATTCCTGAAAGAATTCAGCCGCTCAGGCGGCTGAGACTGCGATTTAAAAATATGGATTTTGCTTTAGCACTCCGGGTTAATCTCTCTATTGCCTCGCTTTGATAGAGCCGTATGGCTAAAAAAGCTGGCATAATGCTTTAAGCCTTCAGGAGGATTTATAGCAAGCAGTTTGATGCCGTCAAGCGCCTTATTATACCGCTTATCATCGAATGTTCCTTTTTTAGAGCTTGACTGTCCATTGAGTGGTGCGATTGATATCGGCATTTCGCACTCGCTGTATAATCAAGCTCCAAAAAAGGTAATTTTATATGAAAAGCAGTATATCAAGCGAGCATGCAAATAGGATGCAAGCGGAGAGCGGCAATCTCATGCATGAAAGCGAATGCTATAACGTTTTAGCTCCAAACGCGAAGACGCCCTTAAAAACGCCGTTTTTCAGGCATGAGAAAACGGCCGGGCCTTCCCGGTGTTGGCGAGACGGCCTTTAAGGGGCTTTTTAATGAGAGGAGCGGGGGTTCTGGATATGCATGGATTGCTATGCCGGTTTGCACTGGAAAGTGCACTTGATTGCAAATCGGCATATATACTGATTTGCAGATGCAAGCCGCCGATATAATTAAAACGTTTAAGGCGCTTTTGAAAAATCCGTAAGATGAGGGAGGAGAACATGAGTCCGTCTTGACTCTCCTCTTGGCAAAAAGAGTGTTTTGACGAGAAATTTCAAATACGTCTCAATGATTCTGCAAGCTTTTTGACATTAATGCTGCTTGCTGGACTTGAAAGATGAAAGATATACTGATTTGAATATAAAACTTCCTGCCCTGGATCTTATCTAACTTCACTATATTGTACAGCAGAGATCCAAAATAGGTAAATATTACTGCAAATCGGTATAATTTCCTCATTAATGAATATCCACTTGAATTATATAATGTTTGGGAGAAAAGGTCAATGACTTTTAAGGAAATAGAGGTTATTTTGCAGGCGTCAAGATTTGGCGGGAATAGAGGAGGGCAAGGGACGATATTGTTGAAGGCTTTGAGGCTTTTAATTAATGCTTCAGGGGATCAGCCCCTTGCCGCGGACTCCCCTGAAGCGCTAATTAAAAGCTGTTATGCAGACGCGCAGCAAAACGCACCGATTTTCGGACTTGATTATCCAGTGAAACCCTGCGCAGCAAAGTCCAAAAACCAGAGCTTTCTTATGCTCATCGGCATGAATGGACAATCAGCATAAGTTCTCGACGGCGGCCCTTTCAATGGCAAACCCTTTTTTATATCTTTCCATGAACGCTGAGAATCCCGCTAAATCTTTTTCGTCAGGCGCCACCTGTGAGCCTGCGTCATCACCGAAGACCTTGCGCGAAAGAAAATCCTCAAGGGTTTCGCCTTCGCCTTTCTGCGACATATATGCGGCTAAAAGCGCGATGCCCCAAGCGCCTCCCTCCGCAGCGGATTCCATTACTGTTACGGGGACATTCAAAGCGCAAGCCATAAAGCGCTGGCCGACTCCCTTAGTTTTGAAAAAACCGCCATGCCCCAGAAGCTGATCCAATCGGACATGCTCATTGTCTGTAAGGATGTCCATGCCTATCTTGAGCGTTGCAAGAGCGGAAAAAAGATGGGTGCGCATGAAGTTCGCGATGTTCAGGCGGCTGTCAGCCAATTGAGCGAACAGCGGCTTTCCAGCGTCGAATCCTGTTATGGGTTCTCCGGAATAATAATTGTAGCTTAGAAGGCCTCCGCAATCGGCTTCGCCTTCCAGCGCCTTCAGGTACAAAGCTTCATAGAGGTCGGACTTGCTAGGCTTTGCGCCGAATAAAGAGGCCGCTTCTCCAAAGAGCTTGACCCATGCGTCAAGAGCGGTTGTGCAGTTGTTGCAGTGAACCATTGCGACAGGCTTTCCAGAAGGCGTTGTTACCATGTCAATTTCAGGATAGACCTTTTTTAACTCTTTCTCCAGTACAATCATCGCAAACAGGGATGTGCCCGCAGATACATTGCCAGTGCGGCTTGCCACGCTGTTGGTCGCGGCCATTCCTGTTCCCGCGTCGCCTTCTGGCGGGCAAAGGGGGATGCAGGGCTTGAGGGCGCCAGTTGGATCCAGGAGCTTTGCTCCTTCTTCAGTCAATGCGCCGGCGCTGTCGCCAGCAGACAATACCTTAGGAAGAATATCTTCCAGCTTCCAGCGGCAAGCGCTTTTCGCTATAAGTGAATTGAACTGCTCCACCATTCTCGGGTGATAGCTGTTTATACCGCTGTCTATCGGGAATATCCCCGAAGCGTCTCCAACTCCGATGACTTTTTGGCCCGTGAGCTTCCAGTGGACGTATCCCGCCAAGGTGGTTAAATATTCTATCTCAGAAACATGGCTTTCATTGTTCAGAATTGCTTGGTATAAATGGGAGATGTTCCAGCGCAACGGCACATTGAACTGAAACTCTTCAGACAGCAGCCTTGCAGCCTTTTCTGTAGTGGTGTTGCGCCAAGTACGAAATGGCGCCAAAAGTGTTCCATCCTTGCCGAAGGCAAGATAGCCGTGCATCATTCCAGAGATTCCAATTGCTTTTAGGGATGTAACGCCAACTCCATATTTGGACTTTGCTTCCATAGAAAGCTTGTTGAAACTGTCTTGGAGCCCGTGCCACACATCTTCCAAATGATAAGTCCATATGCCATTTTCTAAGCGGTTCTCCCATTCGTGCGCGCCTGAGGCGATTGGAGAGAAGTCTTGGCCAATCAGCACCGCTTTGATGCGAGTGGAGCCAAGCTCAATTCCTAGAATGGCTTTGCCGTCTATAATTGCTTGCTTTGCGTCACAATCCATTTTTTTATGCGCTGCTTGATTACGGGCCGGAATGCTCCCTGCAAGGACGTGTTCAAAGATAATGAGCCAATCCAGTTTTATGCGATTGGGAAATAGCTTTTGAGCAGTCAAATGCAGCTATTTTGGAGATTGACCGCGCACTTTCAAGTTGCGAAATGCCGATATCGGCTTTTCGCGCATGCTGTACAGGCAATCTCCAAAATTGGAGCCTTCCTATGCGCAACAGTATATACTGATTCGCATTGGAAAGTTCCGAGTTGATTGGAAATCAGCATAGCATGGCGGCCGGCAGCTTTCCTTTCTTAATATAGTCTTTGCCCATGTTGATGCTTGATATGGAGATGCGCAGTCAAATGCAGGGGTTTGGAGCTTGATTGTCCAGTGAGAAGCTGGGCAGCCAATCTCCAAAATCAGAGCTATCCAAAGCGCATCAGTGCATATTGCTATCCCTGAGCTTGGCCTTTATGGGATGCGCAATGATTTTGGAGCAGAATAATCCATCTATACCGCGTTTCATATAAACTACTATGAAGCTTCGCTTCACCACTAAGGATGAAACCATCACTTATTTAAAGTTTTATTTCCGCTAAAATCGGCAAAAATATGGAAGGCAGGATAGGTTCATTAGTTTT
>JAISZB010000114.1 GCA_031269465.1 Clostridiales bacterium
ACGGCGTTGGGGCCGTTGGCAGCGAGGAGGATGACCTTGGCGCCCGCGGCGACCGCGTTGTTTATGACCTCGATCTGCTTGGCGTCGTCTTTGACGTCGGGCGCCTGCCAAATATAGTCGACGGAGGTTCCGGAAGCCTTGAGCTCCTCAACTGCCTGCTTGCAGCCCGCGTCAATGTTCGCCCAATACTGATCCATCTGATCCATTGTTATGAGATATACCTTGGAGCCGCTGGAAACCGGCTCCGCCGTCGGCGCGACTGTCGCGGGAGCTTGCTCGATTGGCTCCGCCGGCGCTGGCGAGCTTCCGCTGCACCCCGCCATAAAAGAAATAATGCAAAAGACCGCCGCCAAATAAAGAAATTTAACGCGATTAGCTCTTGCCTTCATTTTTATTGCCTCCTTTTGATATCTAAATGTACTCAAGCCTTTTGGACGCGCATAATTTCAAAGGTTGCGCGCGCCCTCATAATCAAAGGCTTGAGAGCCCTAAGGCGCGGCTTTTTCAGAGGATTTTCGCGAAATCCAGCCTAGAAGTGCAGACGCTCCCATATCCTTGGCCTTTCTGCGGGAGCCGCTTCGTATGACGACATCCAGAAGAACCGATAGCACGACTATAACGCCAATGACGATGTTTCTTATGGCTACAGGCGCTCCGGCAAACTGCAGGCCATTTTGAAGCACGCTCCATACAGCGGCGCCAATAACGGTTCCAAGCAGAATCCCCTGGCCGCCAAGCGTGCTTACGCCGCCTATTACAGATGCGGCGACAGCATAGAGCTCGTAGCTGTTTCCGGTATCCATGGCGCCCATTCCGGTAGTCGCGCATACTATAAGCCCTGCTATGCAGGAGCAAATGGCGCTTACGACATACGCCGCGGTAATGGTGCCGGTGACGTTTACGCCTGAAAGCCTTGCGGCGTCCATATTGCTTCCGGTTGCGTAAATATGGCGCCCGGTCCTGGTCTTGCTCAGCATGAAGTTGAATACAATCCAAAGCGCAATGGCTATTATAACAGGGCTGTATATGGAGAATCCCCCGATTACGCTTCCGTTTGATTCCTGATGTCCCCCTAAGGTGAAGATTTTTCCGTAATAGAAAAAATTCTTGAATGCCTCTGTTGTTTCTTTTCCAATTCCGATGGAGATGGTGTCCGTGTTGTGGTTGTTGTTTACAATCTGTGCGATGCCCCTTGCTATCGTCATGGTGCCGAGGGTAGCAATAAAGGGCGGCAACTTGCAGGCCGCCACAAGCTGTCCGTTTACCACGCCTACGAAAACGCATGACATGAATGTGATGAGAATCGCCCATGCAGGGTGGACGCCCTTTGTCATCATGGTGGCGGCCATCATGCTGCTCATGCCCATTATCGAGCCTATTGAAAGATCGATGTTTCCGGTTATCAGGACGAATGACTGAGCTATGCCGATAATTAGGTACGGGGCGATCTGCCTGAGGAGATTTCCGAGATTGTCAGGGGAGAAGAAATTGCTGCTCAGAATCTGGAAAACTATGCATAGGGCGACGAGGCCTATGGTAACCGAGATAACCTGCCCCATGCCGCGTATTGCAAGGAGCCTCTTTAAAGGGTTTCCTTTCTGCCTGCCTTCGCGGCGACTAAATTCATTCATACAGTTGCCACCTCTTACTGGATTTTTGTCAAGATGCGTCGCTGCGGCTCAACTTGCTTTCGAACATTGTTGCATATGTAAGTATCAAGCTTTGCGTCGCCTCGAAGGCCATGAGCTCCCCGGTAATCCTGCCGTCGCACATTATGATTATCCTGTCGCTTACACCCAGGATCTCAGGCATTTCAGAAGAGACGAATACGACTCCTATGCCCCTGCGCTTCAGATCGTTCATCAGATGGTATATCTCTACCTTGGCCGCTACGTCTATGCCTCGCGTCGGCTCGTCGAAAATGACGACCCGCGAGTTGCGGGCAAGCCATTTGCTGACTACAACCTTCTGCTGGTTGCCTCCAGAAAGGCTCATGGCCTCAACCTCGGAATGAGGCAGGCGAATGCTTAAGTCTTTTATTGATTTTTCTACTATCATCTTTTCCTTTTGCCGATTTACCACCCCGAAAAAGTTGGAAATAACATCTAGGCTTGGCATGGCGATGTTTTCGCGAACGGTAAGCTTGGTACATAATCCGTCTTTTTTGCGGTCTTCAGGAACCAGCACCAAACCGTTTCTTATCGCGTCATACGGCTTTCTGATCGTGACAGGCTTCCCTTCGAGGATTATTTCTCCGCTCTCCTTCGGATCCACGCCGAAAACAGCTCTTGTAGTCTCTGTTCTGCCAGCCCCCATAAGGCCCGCTATGCCCAAAATTTGGCCTTTGTAAAGTTCAAAGCTTACATCTCGAACCATCCTGCCAGCGTTTAAATGCTTCACTTCAAATATTTTTTCGCCTTTAGGGCAGGATATTTTCGGAAATTTCTCAGTGATTTCACGTCCCACCATCAAGGATATAATTTCCTGCAGGCTGGTGTCGGCATAGTTCATGGTGGCTATGTATTTGCCGTCGCGCATGATTGTGACGCGATCCGCTATAAGAGAGATTTCTTCCAGCCTGTGAGAAATATAGACGATTCCGCATCCCCTTGATTTTAAGTCGATGATGATGCGGAACAAATCTTCAATCTCTTTGGAGGTAAGCGCCGATGTCGGCTCGTCCATGATGAGGATTTTGGCGTTGGCGGAAAGAGCCTTCGCAATCTCCACCATTTGCTGCTTGGATACGGCCAAGTCACCTACTATAGTTTCAGGATCAATGTCGATGTTTAGCATTGAGAGGATTTCAAAGGCCTTCTGATTCATCTCGTCTTGGGAAACGACTCCTCTCTTGATGATTTCCCTGCCTAAAAATATGTTTTCCGCCGCGCTTAGGTGGGAGCACATGTTAAGCTCCTGATGAATGATGACAATGCCAAGCTCCTTGGCCTTTCCTGTTGTGAAGTCCTCTTGCTTAAGCCCAGAAATTTCAATGTCTCCGCTGTCGCGGGGGTAGATCCCGCTTAAGACTTTCATCAGGGTGGACTTTCCAGCGCCGTTCTCACCCAATAATGCCAAAACTTCGCCCTTTCTCAAGTTGAACGAAACATTGTCCAGCGCCAGCACGCCTGGAAATGACTTGCTGATCCCTGTCATTTTTACAATATCTTCATGCGTTTCATCATGAAGCCTTAGAATTTCGCTATCCTTTTGAATTATATCCACAATGCTGTTCCTCTCTAAATTAAACCGCCTTGCAGCGGAAAACGTTTAAGTAAAAAAGTTGACTAGTAACTTAAACTAAAGGGGACAAAATTATTAAATAAAGTATATCATCTTAAAAGTTGTAATGATAGGTGTGGATATTTTGTCTTATGGGGGTTCTATTTGGATGTTTTGATATACACATTGCATAGGAGCGAGCCAAGCGCCTTTGATGAAGTGTTTCTTTAAAGGGCGTTCATTGGAAGACTGCTAAATCTTACTGCGAATATTCGCATCAGCTTAATCCTCGGCTATCTTTGACGGAGGATTGCGAAGCGCTTATAATGTAAGCTGATGCTCAAAGGAGCGAGAAAACTGGAGGGGGGATAGCCGCAGTGGAAAAGAGAAGGTTGGGAAAGACCGGCATGGAGGCAAGCGTTATCGGGCTTGGATGCGAACACCTTGACAACAAGCCGTATGAAATCGTTGACGAGACTATAAGCGCCGCCATTGAAAGTGGAATAAACATTTTCGATGTGTTCATGCCGGGCGAGGAGGTTAGAAAAAACATAGGCAGAGCCTTGTCGGGGAAGCGAGACGGGGTTTTGGTGCAGGGGCATATCGGCTCTGTGGACTTGAGGAGGCAATACGACATCAGCCGCGAGCCATCGATATGCAAGCGCTACTTTTACAATCTCTTGAGGGATCTGAAGACTGACTGGATCGATTTCGGCATGCTGTTTTTCATTGATTCTCAAAAAGCCTTTGATGAAGTCATAAACGGCGAAATACTGCGCTTTGCGCAAAGGCTGAAAGAAAATGGGACAATAAGGGCGATTGGCGCAAGCTCCCACAATCCGTTAATCGCCAGGCAGGTAGCGGAAACGGGCGCTATAGACTTGCTCTTGTTCAGTATTAATCCAGCCTTCGACATGACGCCTCTGAATCAAAGCGTTTTAGATTCATTAGACGCCGATTTCAAGGATCAGAAGTATTTTGGCATACGCCCTGACAGGCTTGAGCTATATAGATTATGCGAAAGCCTTGACATAGCGATAACAGTCATGAAGACGCTAGGAGGCGGAAAGTTGCTTTCTGCCGGTCAGACGCCTTTTGTCAAGCCGATGACGGCGGCGCAGTGCATTCATTATGCTTTGACGAGGCCTGCAGTCGCAAGCGCGCTTATAGGCTGCCAGTCGCGCGAGCAAGTGCTGGAGGCGGTGAAGTATTTGGATGCGTCTGATGATGAGCGCGACTGCACAAGCATAGTCAACAGCTTCCAAAGCTTTGCGGGAAACTGCGTTTATTGCGGCCATTGCCAGCCGTGCCCTTCAAATATAGACATTGCCGCTGTAAATAAATATTTGGATATCGCCAGACTGAGCGAAGCCGCGCCGCCCAGCGTCATTTCCCATTACAAATTTCTCGATGCCCGCGGCGGCGACTGCCTAGCGTGCGGCAGCTGCGAGGAGCGCTGTCCGTTCAATGTTTCGATAATTAAGAACATGGGAGAGGCGGTGAAGGTTTTCGGGGAGTAATTGAAGGGGCGCTGCAGCACTGGCAAAGCTGGAGAATTGGACGCAGTCGAATGCGCCTGCCTCGGAGCCTGATTATCCACCTTCAAGGTGCGAAATGCCGATATCAATCGCACTCGCTGTATTATCAGGCTCCGAGATAGGAGAAATCTCATCAGCAAAGTTGTTATGCGGCGGATACCCCCGCCTTTAGGCATGGGGAGGAAGCCGCATGCTCCTTTCCGTCAATATTGTTTTGCGCTTCTCTAAAGGCTTGAGTTTTTTGCGGCCGGTTCCCGCAGACAGCTTTG
>JAISZB010000127.1 GCA_031269465.1 Clostridiales bacterium
CAGTTAAGGGCTGCATAGCTTTTCTTGCCGTGAGTTGCACAGCGCCAGCCTGTGGAGAGTTCCGCGCCGGCTACTCGACGAAGCAGGAATTAAACATCAAATCTGATCAATGATTAGAAGTGATCAGATTTGTATAAGTTTTAAGTAACGGTTCCTTACAAAGAAGCGCCGCCCTACGGGGTGGAGTATGCGAAATCCGAACCCCCCTCATCGCCGCAAGAGTATTCGCCGCCGTCAAGCGGCTCTAACCCCTCCATGTCAACGTATGAAACTTGCTTGCCGCCATTTACGTTGTAGTACATAACCATGTTATCATCATACAAGTAAACGGAGTTTATGAAAAGGTCAATAATGCGTCGCTGATATTCTTCGTCAAGAGCTTCACCTCGGCAAAACTGTTTGAGCCATTCGGCAATTTGCTCTTGCGTGAACCCATGCTCGTTCGCAATTTTCAGCGTGGCAAGGTTTAACTCTATATCCGCCTTTTGCGTTTCCAAAACCTCTATCTTTTCAATATGCTTCGGGCAGACTTTTGCGGGCGTGGATAGCGAAGCGTCAGCGGCGGCATTAATCTCCATGTCGAGCTTTTTGCATTGCCGCTCTAAATCTTCTATGCGCTTGTCGTTAAACTCATTGTCGCATTTCGCCACAATCGACGTCGCAATAAGCTCAAGATACCCTTGCCGCTCCTTTTGAGCGGCGGGGGCGTGTTTCACGGCGTTTAGCCGCTCTTGTACAGCGTTGAATGCTTCAACGCTTATGAGGGCTTCACAAGCCCCCTCAACCTCTTGCCAGTTCTGCATATACTTGTCGATATGCTTTGTATTGTGCATGGCGTGTTGTAGGCATGAGAGCGTGAGGGGCCGCCCGTCGCAGTTAAGAACGCCGCGAGCGGTCAAGTCCTCCATGATTTTCTTTTTGGGCGTACCTTTGGCATTCCTCAAAAACATATTGGATAATGGGGGCGTTATTTTCGTCCGCCAAAAATCGCATGCATGCAACGAATGTCATTATAGCTGCAAATTCAAGAAACGCCGTAATCCAGTCGCCGACTTCCATTGCCCGCTGAAGCTGGCGACTGGATCACTGTTCTAATAAAAGAGAATAAGAGGGCTTAAAACTGGTGAGGGAACTGCCCTGCATCAATTGACTCAAATGCAATTTTATAAGGTTTTTCAGTTTTTGCTTTTTCCCAACTAACTTTAAATCACTAGAATAGTTGAAGGCCAAAACTGGCCTCCCAGCTTGCAGCTTGACCAGTTTCTATATTTTCTGCGGATAGCTTTTCACCCCTGCCTATTATAATCTCAATGATTAATGCTACGACATTCTCGAAAATTGCTCAACCGCTTTGGCAAAGTCAGCGATTGTCTTATCGGCGTCTCCGTGCTCAATTCCCTCGCGGACGCAGTGATTGAGATGCCCCTCCAAAACTACCTGACCCACTTTATGAATCGCGCTTTTCGCTGCGTTTATTTGTATGAGCACATCCTCGCAAGGCAAATCATCATCCACCATTTTATCTATAGCCTTTATTTGCCCCATTATCTTGTTCAGCCGTCTATGAAGATTTTCGGCATCCATGCATTGCCGCATATTCTCACCGCATTTCATTGTAATGATTGGCATTGCGCCTGATAAAAACCGTCTCTTATTACTCGTATTTTGATTAGCTTTATTCTCTCTAAGTTTAACGTGACTATATCACATACTGAGGTTTTTTCCATACAACCCACCATATCAGGATGCATTGCAAATAAATATTCCATTATCCTCAATATGGCTGGTGCCATCAAATAGGCATCTTAGCTAAAATCCTCAGATTAGTGTGATTTGAAAGGATTTCAAACATGTACAAGCCAAATCCTCTCAAATGATAAGCATTCTTAGCTATGATAAGGATAGGAGAGGATAGAGCGAAACATTAATAATCCTATTGACATTAATAGCAATGACGAACTTCTAGACATGGCATATTTTGCATTACAGTAGCCTGCGTCATTAAGAGGCTTAGATTTTTCATAAGCTGCGTATGAAACCCAAAGCTGACGGAGCAGCTTATAAATGTAAAAATCGAGCAGAAGTAATAATTCAACAGTAATCCCACCATCCTTGAATATTATACCCATATGAATTCTAATGTTTTGAATATGCGGTTGGATTGTCCAATACTCAGTTGCAAAAACCTACTCTGGAGACGGGCGTTCCGGCCGGCACCGCAGCCTCGGTTCGAACCGCCGGAATTCCAGTTGAAGCCTCAGGAATTCCGACGGCTGCTGCGATTCCCGCAGCCGGAATAACGTCTAGTCGGTCTTTCCGCATAGGCGTGGAAGGCAGTTCCGGATATAATCGAGCCAGAATGCAAACGGCACAGAGCATCCGGCGGCACCGTTGCTAATCCCGGCGGTAAATGCATAGTAATTTCAGACAGTTTAAACGCGCATATGCCGATTTGCAGTCTAATGTACCTATGTTGGAGCTTGATTATCCATTGATACCTGTATAATCAAGCTCCAACACAGGAACTTTCAATGCAAATCAGTATAAGTCAGAGGCTCTCGCAGAACCCGCCGCCGAAGATGAAAAAACAGGCGGGAAGCTTCTCGGAGCCGGGGAAAATGCGGAGTCTTGAAGAGCATGGCGTCGAGGGCCGATCTTTCATGCGGCGCCTCCCGCAGGGCCGCCTTCAAATATGCACCCGAGCATTGCCCGCAGCTGAGCCGAATGGAATGCCGGCTCGTCATGCTCGGCTACCGGCCAGGCGGGCTTCGCCCCGGCCGGGGATCTGCGAAACTCAAGCCTTCGCAGACTCATGCAACAGCAATATGACGAAGCCTTTTAAGTGGAATATTACGGGAAGATACTTAAGGTATAGTCTATATAGCGTATTTGGGATTGATTGACTAGTCGGACAGGGCCTGCCGCCAAGCCTCTAGCTTTAGCTATGGAGTGATTGACCGGCGCAATTCAGAAATCCAATCTGCTATGTCTTTAATTACATCGTCTGAAAGGGGGGTGCGCTTCGCGTACTCAACAGCCGGGAGAAGGGAACGGGATCGTCTGCATATTCGCCAAAGAGATGGTTGAGTGTGGTATAAGAAATATATGTGGCGTCAGGATGATTAGCCAACCCCGCTTGCCAAAGCGCAAAGTCCGCCATAGACACTTGCCGGTCTTTTTCTCCTTGCAATATCAGCACGGGAAGACCGTCATTCAGATTAAGCGCGACGGCGTCAATCCGCTCCAACTCACGCAGATACTCAACTGGCATGCCAAAAACGGCTTTCTCGCTACTCAGGCCAGCCAAGCCACTGGCTTTCAGGGTTTCTTGCTTCACTAAGTCTCGAATTTCATTGGCGCTCGCGGAATCGCCGCTCTGCTCCATCTCGTCGGCAAGCATCAAGTTCTGCGCCGCGCTCAGCTCCCATATATCTCGCGGCGTTCCAGCCATGATAATATACCCGGCGCAATCTGCTCCAAATGAATTGATGTAGGAGAGCATTCCGCCTCCCATGCTATGGCCCAGCAGGTAGACCTTGCGCCCCTCAATTCCATCCCAAGACTTAATTAGTTTCACTGCGGCAAGAGCATCCACCGCCACTTCTTCGTTAATTGTGATAGAGCCTCCGCTTTCGGCAATAGCCGCCCCGTGCGTATAAGTACGCTTGTCATAGCGCAAGACGGCAATCCCCCTTTCGGCCAGAGAATATGCCAAATCTCGGAACGGAGAGTTTGCGCCGATAGTTTCGTTCATATCGTTGGGGCCGGAGCCATGTATAAAGACAATGGCGGCATATGGCTCGATATCTTTAGGCCTGGTGAGCATCCCAGCCAGCGGATAGCCATCTCCGGCATCAATGGTCACGGAAATTTCCGTTATGCCGTCGGGCAAGGCGCCGTCAGCGGATGCCCCCTCAACCTCACCATTTCGATAGTGAAGCCCGCTTATCCGGCTGTCACTGTCAAATGCCACTCTTTGAACCAAGTTTGCATTTTCAAACGCAAGAGTCATCTCCAGCACATCGTAAGCGCCTGCAGGCATTCCGATATAGGCGCCTGTTTCAATAAATGAACCTGCGGAATCGGTAAGCTGCGTCCAGGTTTCTGCCAGCTTTCCAGCCATTGCGGCAGTCATGGCTTCATCCATCATAGCCATAGCGGCGTCGATGTCGCCTACGTTCAGATATTCAGTCAACTGCACTGAGAGAATGCGCAGATCTTCCACACGTTCAGTTGGCAAGAATAATGCGTCCCGCTCTCCTGCGGGCTGTGCTGGCTGACATCCGGTTAGCGCTATGAGCAGGGATAAAGTAACGCCTGTAGCTGAAACACGTTTTCTCATTTTATCACTTCGCTTTCCTGCGCGTATATTGCGCATAGGAAAAGAGCATAGGTATTAAGAACATCGCGGCTACAATGATTGCAGTGCTGGATATCTGCGCCGCAACGCTCGGCAGCATCAAGTTGCATGCTATCAGCGCCAATCCACCTGCAATCCACAGACGTCCGGCCAATCTATGCGTCTTATTCCAGTTATCAAAGTCATGCAGCGTCCAAGGCAGCCTGATTCCAATGGTATAGTTTTGCCTGCTTTTAGGCAGGTAATTTCTGATAACAACCAACAGCATCCCAACCAGCATAGCGCTAATCATTGCGATGGGCATGTTTGCGCCCATCGCAATGGATAGCGTTACTGGCGTCAACACAATAGATGCGGCTGGAATCAGCCAAGTGATGAGTTGCTTGATGGCTTGCGGCTGCCTTTCTCCTCTGAGATCGTTCAGCATGCTTATTTTAGAAAGAAAGTTGACTATCAGGAAGAACATAGGAATGCCAAACGCCGCTGCCGCCTCATGAACAAAGCTGTCAGACGCGCCGGCACTATCCCAGTGCATAGCAGCCTTCCCTGGCAATGAAGAATACACTGTTGCGGAAAAAGCAATCGGCGACAGGCAGATGAGCGATGAAATCCACATCAAGGTTTTCTTATTCATGGTCAGCTCCTCCCTCATCTTTTTTAAACTGCGAAACCCATGCCATGATTTCTTCAAACACAGACAGGTTCAGCTCATAATAAATGTAATTTTTATATTTTGTTTCAAAGATCAAGCCCGCGTTTTTGAGTTGCGACAAGTGGTAGGATATTGTCGCAACTGTCATATCAAAATGATTTGCAATATCTCCGGCGGACATCCTCCCCTCTTTCAACATCACAAGGATTTTTCTGCGTACAGGGTCAGATAGCGCCTTGAATGTTTCCGGAAAGCCCAAACAACTATACCCCCAATCCCCAGCCTAATTAGATGTATTTCTAAATATGTTGTAATGTAGTCCCAATGAGTTGTCAATGGCTATTTAAAAATATTCAAAATATTTATTTCTAATTACTGCAATCCAGAGCAGAACTATACTATTCCATTGCCAAACAGGCGACAGGAACAGCCTGCCAAGGCGCACGATGCACTGGAGAAAATCGTGCTAAGGGATACACAAATGAGCTCACCTCGCGAAAGCATATAGCCTCCTGCAAGAAAATCAAGGCGGCGCGTCTAATGCATAAACTCGGCACTATCCTCAATCCAGTCGAAAAGCGCGATTAAACCCTGGTTCTGCAGACGCTGATTTGGAGTATAGACGAGATGTCGATGCATATGCGGCGAACCCGTGCTAATCATAACATAATTGGCCTTGTTTCCAACCTTCGCAAGGTTCACTTTCGCCTCCGCGATTTCCTGCGGGGAGGCGCTTCCGCAGTCCACCAACTCTTGTCGGGAGCGAGGCGCTCGAGCTGTTTATATTACATCAATTATCGCATGCTGATAACCCATATGACGCTACGCTTCATCACTAATGATGAAGGTTGACGCTTTTAAATCTTTGAGGAGAATTTTATCTGATTCTGCATCTATCTTACTAATGCAACTATTCGGAGCTTAATTATACAGCGAGTGCGAAATGCCGATATCTGCATTTCGCACCTTGATAGCGGACAGCCAATCTCCGAAATAGGTACATTGGACTGCAGGTCAGTATAGCAGCTTTGAAGCTGCGTCGATGTGCGCGGAAATACCGCGTCTTATTCAGAACTGCAAGCGTAGCAGCAAGCTATAAGTTCTCATGATTGCCATCGAGAAAAGCGCGTCTTGCACTTAAGGCGATTCCAGAGTCCTGATTATCGCTGACGCAACCATCCCAACAGACACCGAAATCACAGAGAACGATAATGCAATAATCCTCAGTCAGCGACAGTTTCAGTTTTGATTTTTACTCGCGCAGCAGATCCCTTGAGCATCTCCTGCAACGTAAATTGCTATCAGTTTTCGCCGCCCCAAAGGCCAGCATCGTCTATATCGCCCTCGCCCCAAACATTTTCGTAGATTTCCCGATAATCTTTGACAAGCTGTTGATAGCTCGGTTCAATGCCCTGCAAAATTTCCTCATATAGCGCGTGAACTTCATCATCGGAACAATAATCCAAAAGGTGATCAAGCTGCCAGCCGATTGAGTTTTCGCCTACAATGCGTCCAGCAATAATATCATCGGCGATTGGGCGGTATTGAATGAGCGTACTCCGAGCCATGGATTTCAGATGGCCAATTACCGGAGCAAACGCGTTCACAGCTTTTTCAAGCGCCTTATCCTCATCTTTGACCGCCTGATTGTTCGCGATTAACTCATCAAAAGAGGCGGGAGCGTAGCCGTTGATTTCTACGCTCGCGTTCAGCGCGTTCTCCATCTCGCGGAGCAGTTTCCAGTAGGTATCATTTTTGTTGTTGTGGATATGCCCGTGAATCAAATATTTACCTTCAAAACTCATCATGGGGTAATGGCAAAGGGTAATTTTGCACTTGCCGTTGCTGAAATCTTTGAGCTTTTCAACGCTCTTGAAATACTTCGGCAACTCAACTTTTTTCATCCAAGCGCCGTCATGGTTGCCGACAATCAAGTGCTTCTTTCCTTTAAGCTGTGTAAGAAATAGCTCCGGGTCAGTTGCGGAGCGGAACATCAAATCGCCGCAGATGTACACGGTATCGCCATTTGTGACCTTTGCGTTCCAGTTCGCAATCAGCTCGGCATTCATCTCATCTACATCAGAAAACGGGCGATTGCACAGCCTGATAATATTCGCGTGACCCAAATGCAAATCGGATGTGTAGTAAATCATTGCCCCTCCCCGGTTTTCCCGTTTACACAGCATGACATTGCACCCTCCGCGACCTTAGATGCATTCGTTCAATTACATCGCTTTCGCGGGAGCATAGGCCCGCTGTATACTCCATATATGACAGCCGTTTCTTGAATGCAGCGCTATTGTTGAATTGCTTGAAAAACTCCGTATTATCAGCAGCTAAGCTGCAAATAGCGGACTGCAAAATGAAACGGCTCTCGATGCGAGCCTCTTGCTTGCCGACATTGCGCATCGCGTTCTGATAAATCCGGTCTTTTGACGCCATTCTGGAATCAGCGCGATTTGCCGGCATGCGCCGGCATCTTTCCAGTCAATATTGCAGAACAAATCGTTGAATGTTCGCAAGTTGCAAATCAAACTCCCGCTCACCTTTGCCTCCGATGCCTCCCTCCAGCTGGAACAGAGTCAACTTCGGCGCTTAATTATAATAATAATCGTTGCAAAATAGGTATATATGCCTGCAGATCCAGGACAGTTTAACGCCCTTAACATAAGCTCTGCAGATGCCAAAACGCTCTCGATTTAGAGATCCTAAAGAAGATTTTTTTAATGCATTCAGCTCTTTTTTCATTATTTGCCTGTCTA
>JAISZB010000149.1 GCA_031269465.1 Clostridiales bacterium
CGCGGCTTTTCAGGCTTCGCCGCCTTCGCGAAGGCGAACGGGGCCTGGCTGGAGCGGCGCGGCGTCCATTGCGGAGCCTGCGCGGGGCCTGCCGGAGAACGCCGCCCGGAATCGATTCGAACGAGCTGCTGGAGGCGCTCGGCGGCTTTTTCGCGGAGAGGGCCGGGCTCCTCCTCGCCGATCGAGGATTCGCCGCGAAAGAGCGAAGGGTTTTCTCCCGCCAAGCTGCAAGCGGAACGCCTCGTCTGGAGCCGGCGGAGCCGCAAAAGCCGACATTATGAGCGCATTCGACTCAAAAACCGGCGCTGCGCCGGCGCAGATCCTGAACAATGAAAAAACCAATGAAACCGCAGTGATGCCAACGCCCTTAAGCAATATCGGATCCGGCGCGGAAGGCTCCACCGCCGCGGCCGATGCGCCGGATGCACGGAAGGAGGCCGCAAAATGCAAAGGATTCTCAGACCTTGCTTCAATGCTTAAGAGTCCCTGATAATCCACATCAGAAGCCTTTCCAAGCTTGCTTGGATTTTTCAGATGACATGTTCTCAATTGCCTATCTTCTCCATTTGAGCATAGCACAGCTAAAAGCCCGCCATTGCGGCCAACCGGGCCGCAATGGATGGGGGATTCCCACATATGCACTAGCTTGCATATTTACAGAAAAAATGCTCCTGTGTTATACTATGCGAAGATGACGCCAAATGGAGAAGCGAAGGTAAATGACCCGGAAAAAATGCGCTGCATGCAGAGCAATGCTTATAAATTTCGATGTGCCGATTCGCAGTTGGATTACCTTAGGGGATTTTCAATGCAAATCAGTATATCTAAGGAAATCGGCCCGTCCCTGAGTTCGCGCTTGCGCAGCTTCAGCCGAAATAGCGCGCCTCATCTATAGGCGCAGCTGGAACAAGCGGGTGCATAGACGCCGCAGATATAAAGCGTGAAAGTGGACTATCAAACTAAAAACTGG
Source organism: Clostridiales bacterium (assembly GCA_031269465.1). Lineage (GTDB taxonomy): Bacteria > Bacillota > Clostridia > Lachnospirales > WQUN01 > JAISWZ01. The sequence continues at coordinate 971 of JAISZB010000149.1, forward strand.
TGCGTTTGACTGCAAATCAGCATGCTTGACGTTTAATCTCGGCAACCTGTTTTTCGCCTGAATGGCGACCATAGGCGTGATGCGCTCAGTATCCTAAGGGAATTCAGCCTTTGACGCAGAGCTTCGCTTGATTGCCTTGGAACTGTCGAACGCGCTGGCGGATTTAAAGTCCCTTTTTATTGAAAAGCTTTTCTGCTTCTGCTTTCGAGCTTAAAGCTGAGAGCTCTGCAATCACTTCGCTTTTAGTCATAATCCACCACAAGGAGAAGGCAAATGAAAATTGGAATGTGCGCGAAGCTTGAGAATATAGAGTTCTTTGAAAGTATGGGATTCGATTATCTTGAGCTTTCAGTAACCTCGTTCGCCTCTTTGGAAGAGAGCGAGTGGCGCAAGGCTGTTGAAAAAGTGGAGTCGCTGCGCATTGGAGTGGAAGCCTTCAACGGGTTCATTCCCAAGCAGGTTCCGCTCGTGGGGCCAAATGTTGATTTGAAGCTGATACGGGAATATATGACCCGGGCTGTTTCCCGCTCCGCGCGTCTTGGGGCTCGCGTGATTGTTCTTGGCAGCGGCGACGCACGCAGAGTGCCTCCCGGCTTTGACGCGGAAAAGGCTCGCAGCCAGCTAAGCGTCGCTGCAAGCATTGCTGGCGAGATAGCGTCGGCTTGCAGCATCACAATATCCATAGAGCCACTGAACAGCGGCGAGACAAACCTGATAAACTTCCTGCCGGAAGCATGCGCGCTGGTGAAGGAGATAGGGCGGCCTTCCATAAGCGTACTTGCGGATTACTACCATATGCGGAAAGGAAGCGAGCCGATGTCCAATGTCTTATTGTGCGGCAGCCTGCTCTCCCATGCCCACATTGCCAGGAAGGACGACAGAGGGTATCCGCTTCCGGGAGACGGTGAAGAATACGGCTCTTTTTTTGATAAACTGAAGGACGTGGACTATCAGGGACGCTTAAGCATTGAGGCAAGGTCTGAGAATCCTTCTCAGGACGGGCCGCGCAGCCTTGCTTACCTTGGAGGGCTGGCCGCAAAGGCGGGCTTTTAGCTGTGTTTTGAGCAAACGGAGAAGATAGGCAATTGAGAGCATAGCATGTGAAAAATCCATGCAAGCTTTCAGAGACTCCGCATTTATGGGGATCATGCTCCGGGCATTCTGCAATAGGTTGAAGGAAGGCTATCCGAACGCAGATATGACGTATGGCTATGCCGCAAAGAACACGAGAATCAGAAAGAGGCTGGAAAAGGATAATGCCGTAGACGCCAGGCTCACCGGCGGAAATCCGACAGCTGTTTCATTGGACGCAGCTTGCATGCGGAAGGCGGCAGGATAGCGCAATCGCCAGCTTCATAAAGCGACCTTCAGCAAAGGCGGAGGGAGGAAGCTGAACGAAGCGCCGAAGCATGCATTTGGCTGTCAATTGTTTGATATACTGCTTTTCATATAAAAATACCTTTTTTGGAGCTTGATTATACAGGCTTCAATGGATAATCAAGCTCCAAAAAAGTAAAATTTGATGAAAAGCGGTATAGAATGCAAATGCCGGATAGTCGCAAGGGCTTCATCTTTGGAAGGCGATCAAGCGGAAGCTTTGATGTCCGCACGCTGGACGGCGGAAAATATCCGCAGGCAAAAGCTATAAGAAGCTCAAGCCTTTGATCAAGAGAACTGCCATTCCAGAAGAGAGGAGAAAAAGAAGGGAGGAGGCGTCTTCTCCCGCCTAATGGAATTTGATGGAGGAGTATCCTGCGCCAAATAGGATGAATGGGTGATTATAAATGGCGAAATTCATGCTTTCCTCATTTGCTGATGAAGCGGCCAAGCCGTTTTCAGAGCAAATCCGCATAAGTCTTAAAAATGGCATCACGTACATGGAAATACGCACAATCGACGGAAAAAACATTTCCGCTCATACTGCCGGGGAATGCAAGGAGCTGAAAAAAATCCTAGATGAGAACGGCATGGGCATATCGGCAATTGGCTCTCCATATGGCAAAATCAATGTGCATGAAGACTTTGCGCCGCATCTAGAGGCGTTTAAAAGGACTGTGGAGTGCGCGCATATCCTAGGCGCAAAGCAAATGAGGATTTTCAGCTTCTATATCGACGAAAATAAGGTTCCGGAGGATTATGAAGATCTTGTGCTGGAGCGCCTGGAGCAGTTTCTCATAAATGCTTGCGGAATTCTGTGCGTTCATGAGAATGAAAAGGGCATATTTGGCGATGACGCCTCGCGCAGCAAAAAGATCGCCGATGCGTTTGACGGCAAAATCAAGCTGGTGTTCGATCCCGCAAACTTTGTGCAATGCGGGCAGGACACACTGAAGGCCTATGACATCCTGGAAAATGACATTGAATACTTGCATGTCAAGGACTCGCTTGCAGCCAGCAAGGCGGTTGTGCCGGCAGGCAGGGGGGATGGTAATGTCAAGGAGATCCTGCGGCGATTTTCCCGCAAAGAAGGCGAGCGTTTCCTGGTTGTGGAACCGCATTTGAAAGTATTTTCCGGTTTCGAAGCATTGGAGTCTGCGGTCAGCGGCAGCGCGCCCCTTCAGGAGTTCTCTTTCCGCAGCAATGAAGAGGCTTTTGATGCGGCAGTTGAAGCGCTTAAAAGCATTTTGCGTGATATCGCCTAGAACTTAATACGAGCGTCAAAAGTGCTTTTCTAAAAAAACACTCCCCAAGAATGGCTCAAAAAGCTTTTTCCCACCGCAGTTATCGCTCTAAACAGGCTTTGACGCCTTATCATATAATAGGACATTTTGGAGATTAAATCATTTTTTAGGAGTCAATAACCCGCCGCCTAATATCGCAAGGCTAAAACCCTTTGATATTTGGGGCGGGGGCTTGCAAGCGCATGTCCGATTGACAGTCTAAGTTTCCACTGGGAAGCTTTGCCGTCCAAGAATATCCTATTCACTCCGGAGCGTTTGCTCCAGCTCCGGACTCTGCGGCTTATGGCTGAACAACCCTGAAGGGAAGGGACGGCGTTGCAGGCGCATTAAACCTTGAAACAGCATTGGCGAAGGGCGACCAGCTGCAGAGCTATTGCGGAAGGATCGCGGTTTTAAGGTTTATATTCTGAGCAAAGACGGCAATCCCCTGAACCGGCTAGCGTGGGAAGGCTATGGAAATGCTTTGCTCAACAGAATCCTCCATCATGGATGGCGCTTTTGAAAGCATCTGACAGTTTTACTTGGCGCCCAGAAAACAGGGCATCTCTCCGGCTCAGCTTAGAAGGCCCTCGTCTGGGAAACAGAAGAGGGACAACCTTCAGATAATTGAACTGCTTAAAAGCGCTGTTCATGCGTTTTTAGTACATCCTTGAACAGCGCTTTGCAGTAAAGCCGTTGACGCATTCATTTCAAGCCTTGCTAATATGCTTTAAAGATGAAATATATACAGGATGAAGGCAGAGCGTTGTTTTACCGCTTTGCAATAACTGCTTTATACGCTTTTTAAGATCGTATAAGACTGAATCTTGAGATAATGAATCTGCTAGCAAGTTATTTAATTATTAAGGTTTCTACAAGTAGAAGAAGCCTGAGCTAATTTAAGTTTATCTTCATGTTGAATTTTACTTTCGCTTGGTTTATACTTGTGATTGATTAGTTTAGGCTTTGCTTCCAGACTGTCGCTGCATAAATCGCTTAAATATCTTTTCTGCATGCTCCTCACCATCAAATGCCTTGCTCATTGGCATGCCACGGCGCAAAGCGGATTTATAGCCAGTTAAAAAACACGTATTTATGCTTAAGTGAGGATTTATAATCCTTGCAAGCGAGGATTATAAACCCTCACTTGCGGAGGGTACGCAACTCTCGCCAAGGAGGAGCTTATGGCGCTTATGAAGACTGAATTCAAAGAGCACTTGGAAAAGAAGATCATCCCATTCTGGAAAAATCTTAGGGATGAAGTGAACGGAGGATACTGGGGCTGGGTCGCAAGCGATCTGGAAGTTATGAAGAAAGCCCCTAAGGGATGCATCCTTCACAGCCGCATACTGTGGTTTTTCTCGAATGCTTACTTGGCTACCGGAAACAAGGAGTTGCTTGATTGCGCCAGGCACGCTTATGACTTTATAGTAGGCTTTTGCATGGACAATGAGTTTGGGGGCATGGTATGGGAAGTCAGCTTCGATGGAAAGCCTTTGGACTATACGAAGCATACATATAACCAGGCTTTTTGCGTATACGCGCTTTCAAGCTACTACGACGCGTCAGGCGACGCAAAGGCTTTGGAATCTGCGATGAGAGTCTTCGAAATTATCGAAGGCAAATGCAAAGACTCTGTCGGCTACCTTGAGGCCTTCGACAGGAAGTTTGCTCCTATTGCCAATGAAAAGCTCTCAGAAAACGGGATCATCGCAGAAAAAACGATGAACACCCTTCTTCATGTATTTGAAGCATTTACAGAACTCTTTAGGGTGTCAGGGGATCTGGCCGTTAAAGAGCAACTGCGATTCATAATGGGCCTGATTGCTGAAACAGTTTACAATCCTTCGCTTCGCAGGCTTGAAGTTTTTTTTGATGAAAACATGGACAGCATTCTCGATATCCATTCGTTCGGACATGACATAGAAGCGTCCTGGCTGCTAGATAGGGGCTTGGAAGTTCTTGGAGACGATGCGCTTGCGGAAAAGCTCTCGCCTATCTCCAGGGAGCTTGCGCGCAATATAAGAAATACGGCATTTGACGGTAGATCCATTGCTAATGAAAGCGCGGGAGGGAATGTGAATGAATGGAGGATTTGGTGGGCTCAGGCTGAGGCTGTTGTGGGATTCAAGAATGCGGGATATGAAGAAGAAGCTCAAAGCGTATGGAAGTTTATAGAAGAATTCTTAGTGGATGGAAGAGAGGGCGGAGAGTGGTATTGGCAGGTGGACGCACAGGGTTCGCCTGATTTATCCAAGCCGGTAGTGGAGCCGTGGAAATGCCCATACCATAATGGTCGCATGTGCCTGGAAATGATGAGACGGCTTGGCTGAGCCTTTTAGGCGCCTATATATACTGATTTTCATAGAAAAATACCTTTTTGGAGCTTGATTATACAGCGAGTGCAAAATGACGATATCGGAATTTTGCACAATTCAATGGATAATCAAGCTCTAAAAAAGGAGCATTGAATGAAAATCTGTATATGCCAATATGCATAGCTTTAAGATGCTAGAGCTTGATGAGATGCCGATTTGCTTTTTTGGAGCTAATCGTCCATTGAGACGCTCAGAATCCGCTCATTTATATGCACATTAGCATAGCCTGGCCGCTTGATAGGAGAAATTGGAGGATTGCGTCCATGGAAGCATTTAGGATTGCAAAGGCGCTAAGGAAGGCAGAAGACGGGGCAGAGCTTACCATAGGATTCATAGGCGGATCCATCACTCAGGATTCTTCCGCATCCAGCCATGAATTCTGCTATGCATACAGGATTTTCAAATGGTGGCAGAAAAAGTTTCCCCAATCGCAGTTTACATATATAAATGCCGGGGTGGGGGGAACCACTTCCGCATACGGAGTTGCTCGAGCGCAAAGGGATCTTCTCATGTACAGGCCGGATTTCATTGTAGTTGAGTTTAGCGTGAACGACGAGGATACCGAGTTTTTCAGAGAAACCTTTGAGGGTCTATTGCGAAGGCTTCTGAAGTCTGAATTCAAGCCTGCGGTGCTGGTGCTAAACGCATTGGAATATAGAACAGGCTCAAATGCCCAAAGAGTGCATAACGAGATAGCAAGGCATTGCCTAGTCCCTTATTTGAGCTTTAGAGATTGGATTTGGCCTAAGTTGGAAAGCGGAGAAATTAAGGAATCTTTTCTTACAGCGGATGGACTGCATCCGAATGATGCAAGGCACAAGCTTATGAGTGACGCGGTCGCGGATTTTCTTTCTAGGGCGGAGGGATTCCCGCAGGCAGATGAACCGGCGCTTCCGCCGCCTTTGACTCTGAACCGCTTTGAAGATTCTCGTATTCTTGACAGCTCAAACACAAGGGCCGTCCAAAATGGATTTTTAGCCTTGAAAAAGGGCTGGGCGGGGAGAAAGAAGGGAGACTCGATAAGTTTTAGAATCAGTTGCGGCAATCTGGCAATCCAATATATAAAGACAGTGAAGAGACCGGCTCCCGTTGCCTGCGCTTTTATAGATGGATATGCCGCATGCAGGCTCGATGCTAATTTTACTGAAAACTGGGGCGACTGCATGCATATGGATACTGTAATGCTTGATAATCCTGGAGTGCATTCTGTAGAGATAACAGTTGAGGAACCTTCAGATCATGTCGATTTTACGCTATTGGGATTGATATTCTCATAAGGCGCCAGATGCAATTAAAGAAGCTGTCATGCCGATATATCAGGGCGTGTTTTTTTTGTCTCGCAGATTGAGAGCTTATCGGAGGCTATCAAGAGTGTCTTGCTGTTTCAAAGAACCATTTGATTCAAGCATTTCTCCTTATGTGCCTATAAGCTCTCAGCCAAATAAGTCTTTTACCGCTGGGGGGATAAAAATGACGGAGCAGATTAATGTCATGATCCTGGATGGCGAGGATCCAAACAAAAGCCCTATCAAAATGCAAGTAGATTGGGAAAAATGCGGATTTTGCATAGCTGCTGAGGCAGCAACTGTCGAAGAGGCGTGCAACCTTGCTGACGCAGTCAACCCCGATATCATTTTCACTGACATTTGCATGCCGAAAACTGACGGCATTGATTTCGCCAGCCAAATTCTGAAGAGGCATCCGTCAGTGAAGATTGTCATTGTAACAACGCATGGAGATTTGGAATACGCGCAAAAATGCATAAGAATCGGTGTCTCTGACTTTATTAGGAAGCCTGTGAAGGTAGAGGAGCTTTTGTCGGTTTCTTCTAGGCTTAAAGCTAAGATTTTAGAAGAGCGCCGCAGCGCCATGGAACATGAAAAAATGAGAAAGGAGCTCGAACTTCTGGGGTTTGATCGCGAGATTTCCACATCCAAGCAGGGAGATGTGATATCAAAGGTCAAAATTTATCTTGAGGAAAACATGTCAGACTCAAAGCTAAGCCTTGCTGAAACGGCTTCCGCATTTTTCATAAGCCCCGGACATCTGGGAAGGCTTATGAAGCACAAGACTGGCGAGACCTTCGTAGAATACCTGACGGGGATCAGGATTCAAACGGCGAGGAGGCTCTTGAGAACTACAGATCTAAAAGGCTACGAAGTGGCTGAACGTGTAGGCATTCACGATCCTCATTACTTTTCTATACTTTTCAAAAAGCTTACAGGAGTGTCTATAAGTGAATTCAGGAGCATGTAGAGATTAAGAGTTAATTTAGCGCTCTTTTAAGGCGAATTACTTTCCGAGGAGATTAACTCTTGCATATTGTTAAGCTAAAGCTGATAACATATCGCCATTTTTGATCGCATTGTTTCTATTATATTTAAGTTATTTTAATTTTATCCTTAAAGTTTATAAAGGAGTTGCGTGACTCTCTGCAAAACCATCTTTTATCCGTTTTTTCTAATGCCTGACAGGCTTTCATTTGTCCTGAGCAGGTGTTGGAACCTTGATATTAACGAATTAGCTGTTTAGATATAAAACGTTAGCTTTTTTAAAAAAATTATGGATTGATTCAAATATGAACATTATTCTAGGGGGTGCTGATATTTTAACCCTTCCTGCAGGTTTCGTGAATGTTACAAAAAATGAGATGATAGTATAATCATTGTAGTAATAGTTAATATTTAAGGAAGCTGCTTTAGCTAAATTTAATTTAATTTAGCTAAAAAGAAGGGAGGGGTTTATGCAAAGCATTGAATTTCCTGGGCGTGAAATGCTAATAGTTGGAGATGATGCCCCTGCCGCAAAATCGCTGTTGCATAATGCGAAATCGATTATGCCTGAGTCCGCAACCGGTTCATCGGGACATTGCCTGCAGGCCAAGATGCAAAGCAAAGGGTTTTGAAATTATGAGCATTTTGTGAGGATGCTGATTCATAATCCCTTATAAAGAATAAGAACAAGGAGGATTTAACATGAAGAAATTTATCGCGATAGCGCTTTCGCTGCTTTTTACCGCGTCACTGGCTGCTTGCTCAGGTTCGGAATCTCCCCCGACCGACGCTCCTGCTTCCAACGCCGCCGCATCGAGCGCTCCCGCACCGAGCGCGGAGAAAACTGACGAGCCTGTGGAAGCGCCTGAGCTTCCGGCTGAAGCGCCCTCATTTGATCAAATCAATATCGGAGACTACGCAGGCATCACAGCCAACCTTCAGTTCAAGACGCACCGCACAGACATAGTTGATACGATTTTTCAAGGATACATCGCTGATTTCCAAAAAATTTACCCAAACATCAGCATTAATTATGAAGCCATCACCGATTATGCGGAAACCATGACGACGAGAGTCAGCACCCCTGATTGGGGCGACATATGCATGATCGTCACAACAATCCCGAATACGGAGCTTATAAATTACTTCCAGCCGCTGGGAAGCACATCCGTGCTTGCGGAGACTTACAACTTCGCGGACAACAAGGCGAATGCAGGAGTAACATACGGAATATCTTCTACGAATAATGTGCAGGGCGTCCTCTACAACAAGGCTGTTTTCGAGCAAGCGGGCATAACGGCCGTTCCTAAGACTCCGGCAGAATTCATAGACGCACTTAAGAAAGTCAAGGAAAACACCGATGCCATTCCACTCTATACGAACTTCTCAGCCGGCTGGACAATGGGCGCCTGGGATGCGTACATCGGGGGCAGCGCTACTGGCGATCCTGATTTTATGAACATAAAGCTTCCCCATGCCAAGGATCCTTTCAAAGATCGCGGAGACGGAACAGGCCCGTACGCTGTTTACAGCGTTCTCTATGACGCAGTAAGCCAGGGCTTGGTTGAAGACGATCCGTCAACCACTGATTGGGAAGGCTCAAAGGGCATGTTCAACCGAGGCGAGATAGCCACAATGGTTCTCGGAAGCTGGGCTATAGTCCAAATGCAGGAGGCCGGCCCCAATTCGGCTGATGTGGGATACATGTCATTCCCGATCTCTGTAAACGGAAAGCAGTACGCTTCAGCGGGCCCGGACTACAACTACGGGATAAATCTCAATTCCTCAGTAGAAAATAAAATAGCGAGCCTTTTGTACATCAAGTACCTTGTGGAGAATTCGAATTTCGACTACGATCAGGGCGGAGTGCCCACTGTAAAGACGCATGAGCTTCCATCTACCCTGGCAGCCTTTGACGGAATCGAGCTTGTAGCCGACAATCCGGCCAAGGAAAGCGAAGAGGATCTCTTCACAAACATCAATGTTGATTCGGAAGTATCTTTGAACATGGACAATCAGCATGTCATAGACATTGTGGAAGCGGCGCTTGGAGGCGGAAAGACGCTTGCGCAGCTGACTGACGAATGGAATGCCAGATGGACTGCTTCACAGGAAAAATACGGAGTGACGCCAGAGTAATGTCTTAATAGATATCATTGCCGGGGGAAAAGCGCTTCCCCCGGCTTCATATGCCAAAGCAGCGGTTTTTCCTACTGGGTCTTAACTATTCTGTATTGCCAAGCTGCAATTTAGGAAATTTCTGACATTGGCTTATCATGTTGATTTGCAGTCATATGCGCCTGCTTTGGAGCTTGACTATCCGCTTTCAAGGCTCGAAATGCCGATATCGGCATTTTGCGCTCGCTTTACTCTCAAGCTCCGAAATAGGCTGTTTCATATGCAAATCAGTAACAAGCGCACAAGGGAGGCGAGCGAGCGTGGACGAACATCGGGTAAAAAGAAGGCGCGCATTCCGCCAGCGTCTCGTCAGCCAGCGGAGCCAGCAGCTTTTTACTGTTTTTGTCTTTCTTCTGATTCCACTGACTCTTCTTGGAGTTTTTACATATTTTCCCTTTGCAAAAATGGCGCAGTTCAGCCTTTATGACATGCGATACATAGGCAAGCGCACGTTTGTAGGCTTGAGAAATTATCTGGACATCTTTACGAGAGAGGAGCTATTCCGCACGTTGCGGCTTAGCTTTTACTATCTGGCCGCGTCGTTCGTGCAACTTGCGCTAGCGCTGTTTTTTGCAAGCGTTTTAAGCTTCAAGGTGAGGGCAGCGGGGATTTTCAAAGGAATCATATTCTTTCCGTTTTTAGTGAGCGGCATAGCGATAGGATTCATATTCAAATTCTTCTTCACTAGAGGCTTTGTGCTCGATACTCTGCTTATCTTCATGGGTTTTGAGCAGTCTCAGCTTCCGTATTGGCTGCGAGACTCCCAAGTCAACAACATCATGCTTGCCGCAACGTCTGTATGGAGATACATGGGACAGAACATGGTGCTGTTCATTGGAGCGATAATGTCTGTGGATCCCCAACTATACGAGTCGGCTGAGATGGACGGCGCGAACACATGGCGCAAGTTCTTGAATATCATACTTCCAAGCATCCAGACTATAATCGTTCTTAACATGATACTCTCAATCACCGGTTCCATAAGCGCCTTTGAGCCGCCTTACGTCATTACGAACGGAACCTTTGGAACGGGAACTTACTTTGTAGTTATGAATTCGATGGCTCATGAGAAGCAGAAGGTGGGTTTAGCCGCCGCTATGGCAATAGTGCTCATGGCTATAATAGTCTTGGTCACTGCCATTCAGAAGATTATAGTGAAGGTGTTTTTTGAAGAAGACAAGAACGGAATGATATTCAGCGAGCGTCGAGCTATGAAAAAACGGCTGGCGAAGAAGCGGAAGGAGGCTTCCGCATGAATCCTAAGAAGTTGATTTCAAGCATTGCGGCTGCAGCGCTGAAGTACGTTTCGCTTCTTCTGGCGGTTTTCGCAGCGCTGTATCCTCTTTTGTCAATTGTTGTGACAGCGTTTAAAAGCCCGGAGGAGTATGCGAGCACCAATGTCATGACTCTTCCTGCCAGCTGGCTGTATTTTGACAACTTTATCCAAGCGTGGACTAAGGCCAAGATGGGGCTGGCGTTTTTCAATTCGGGAATCATCTTGCTCTTTGTGCTTGCGGGTAGCATCATGCTTAGCTCAATGACTGCATATGCGCTTAACAGATTCTCTTTTTTCGCGAATCAGATTGTGCGAAACTTATTTCTGTTTGCCTCGCTGATACCGGGTGTAGCCATGCAAGTCACTGTTTATCAGATAATGTATTCGCTTCATCTTATAAACAGCCTTCATGGATATATAATACTTCTACTGGGCACTGATGTCATATCCATCTATATATTCCTGCAATTTTTCGAAACTCTTCCAAAGTCCTTGGATGAATCCGCAATCATTGACGGAAGCACGTATTTCGGAGTGTTCTTCAAAATTCTTTTTCCTCTTCTTCAGCCGGCGGTTGTAACTTGCATGATTTTAAAGGGCGTTGCCACCTATAATGAATACTACATGGCCAACATGTACCTCCAAGACAAAAACAGATTCCCTGTAGTAGCTACGTCTCTGTATACATTCACGGGGCCGCTAGGAAATCAGTACAATTTCATCTGCGCAGGCGTCATCATAACCATAATACCGGCTCTCATCATTTTCGTCGCTGGACAGAAGCAAATATATGCAGGCCTAGCCAATGGCGCTGTTAAAGGATGAAAAAAGCCTGCGTCCACGATATCCTTCAGGATAGCGTAGACGCAGGCTTTTTGATGCTCAAATGCTAATGCGATTTTGCCGCTGGTGCTGCCATGAAAGACTTATTTATCAAACACCGATAAATAAGTCTTTCATGGCATTTTTATTTGCGAAAGGAGCAATGCCAGCATCTGGATTGCCGGGGCTGGCCGCAGCGCAAAAAACGCGCCGCTGCTCGCGACGTCGAAAGTCCGAAAACCCGCTAAAACACAGAACTTGTAAATCCCTGGCAAGGGTGAATTGATACCCCGCAAGCGGGGTCGCGCGCCCTGCCGGGAGCCTTTTGGGTCTGCCGGCTCAAAGGAAAAGCTAAAATCGAGGTGATTACCGTTATGGCAATATTCCATTCGCACCTGCAAATCATTGCGCGCTGCGAGGGCAAGTCTGCCATTGCTGCCGCCGCTTATCGGAGCGGCGACAAACTGACGAACGGGTACGATGGCGAAACGCACGACTACGGGCGCAAGGGCGGAATCGTTCACAGCAAAATCTTCCTGCCGGAGTTCGATCCGCGCGGGTACGCTGACCGCAATACTTTATGGAATGCGGTGGAGAAGATCGAAAAGCAAAGGAACGCGTAGCTTGCCCGCGAAATTAACGTCGCGCATACGAACGCCAACATTCTGTTCCAGTCGGCGGAGGACGGGCTTGCCGACACGATCAAGCCAAGACTTTTGGGGTCTTTAAATTTAGCCGTGAAAAGCAAGAATGCACATGTAAAAACTTTGTAAAATCAGCATTTGTAACAATGGTTGCAAGGCAGTCCCCGCAAGAGTTTAAAAACCCGACTTTTGAAACTCAGCGAGGACCGCGAGTTCATGAGTGTCATCAATGGCGGTGATTATCCGTTGATGATTGGCAACCAGCGAATCGAGGAAGCGATTGTCGTGGATATGGCAGCGCGGACGAATTGTACCGTCTGCGGTATAGCCTATTTGAACAAGCTCGGCGGCAAATCGCAGTACCGGACGCTCGGCAGCATTGACATTACCGCGATTGCCCGGAGCGTTATAACGGTCGGCAAAATGTCGGACGACGAGGACATACGAATCTTCATCTACTCGAAATCGAACCTCAGTATGCCCGGAAGTCCTCAAGCCTTCGGATTTGACGGGCAAAAATGCATTTTCTGACTCGGCGAAGCTGACATTGCGCTTGACGAATTGCTCGACGGCGGCTTTGACGAAAAGAAACGCAAGCGCCGGGAAAGCCACCGTCCAAGCGCGACAGCGCCAAAGAGTTTCTCACGGCTAACCTCGCGGGGGGCGCGTTCCCTGCGGCAAGTCTGAAAGCGCTCGCCGACAGTGCGGGCATCAGCAAAAACATGCTCGAACTGGCGAAATCGGAACTCGGCGTTCGGTCTGTTCAGCAGGGCGGAGCGTGGCATTGTGCGTTGCCCGACACGGCAGAACCCCAACATAATGCTGTGTAAAACCGTGGGTATATGGGTATGTGGGTATGCTTGAAGATGTATGTCGTTGCAAGTCTCTCCTATGAGGCTTGCAACGACATTGTGTCACCAAAATGTTTATGGCATAAATCGAACTATGAGCAGTTGCCGGACGGGTGGGCACCAGCGCGAATCGCCGATATGTTTATCGTAAATCCTCGCAACGAGGTAAATGACGATACCCTTGTTTCTTTCGTGCCCATG
>JAISZB010000161.1 GCA_031269465.1 Clostridiales bacterium
ACCAAAATGAACTCCCCCGACTCGACCTTGCAGACTATGTCTATGGAGCTTCCCTTGGAATCCTTGCTTTCGCGGGGCAATTCAGCGGACAGGGGGCCGACCACCTTTAGGCTGACGCCCAGGAGCAGGGTAAGGAATCTGGAAATCCTCTCCTTGTGCTCGCTCGGGTTGAAGAGGTTCTTGAATATGCTGATTTGCAGGCGCATGTACCTATTTTGGAGCTTCATTTGCAAATCAGCCCCCATAGTCCTCGGTGGCTCGAACCAGAGCCTTTTGTCCAAAATATCCTTGTATGCCCTCGACTTTTCGGGAGACAGCCTCAGCAGCCGCTCATAGACCTCCAGCAGCCTGCCATCGATATCCGCCTGGGCTTCATCTTTTCCATCGCTCAATCAAAAAGCCTCCCTGCTGCTGGGTGCCAGCCTTGAAACCGAAGCAAGGCCGGCGCCCATAAGCTAGCAGACATTAAAGCCCATCCGCTCCAGATCAATTATAGCATTGACTTCTTAGAATATCAATATTCAGCCAATAACTCGACTTTCGCTCTCATTCAAACTGAACTGAGGCTAGGCGCAGGATTGAACAGGGAACTCCAAAATACGCTTGGGAAGACATCGCAATGGAGACCGAAGACGGATGCCAGACTTTGCCGTAGCCTGCATTAATACCCAGTTCCATCCAGCATGTTGTGGCCTCCCATGAATCTTTCTGCCTATTTGCAGTCAAATGCACCGGTGTTGGAGCTTGATCATCCATTGAGTGGCGCGAAATGCCGATTCGGAATTTCGCACTCGCTGTATAATCAACAAAAAAAGGTAATTTTATATGAAAAGCAGTATATCAATCGCACCATTCAGTGGATAATCAACAAAAAAGGAACATTTGATGAAAATCGGTATAATTGAGGCTATGAGCTTCGATATTTGACTGATGCAGGGAGGCCATTGAGGGCGAAGGCCGCATCCTCCGCCTTGTGCCTTGCGGATCTCCACGCAATACGCTGCGGATGCTTCAGTCGATATTCTTCCTTTTTAGCGCGGGACGCTCGGCAAGCTGCGGCCGGAAGCTCCAAGCGCATCTGCTGAAAATGCAGGAAGATTGAAGACTTTGCTCATCGTCTTCAGGGCATGCCAACTATACCGCTTTGCATTGGATAGTTCCGAATTTGATGTCGGATTATACAATTAATACGAAACACCCGCCCGGGGTGGCAGTAGCCGCCAGGAGCAAGGTTTAAGCAAGTAGAGTTTTCAATAACATAAAACGACAAATATTGCATTCAAAAAAGCATGCGAATAAAACATAAAGGCAGCTGCCAATATATGTCGACTTCTATGCTTGGCTGTTTGAATTGCTTGAGCCTCTACGGCATCCGAACCGGCAGGAGCAAGATGGAATCCCAGTTTGCCGGCTTCAATAATCAGCTTCCTTTTCCTTGAAATCTCATGTTTTTCTTTGGCTTTGTCGAAACGCTCCCCGCCATAGGCTTCATCGCCCTTAGTCATAAAGCGGATTAAAGCCGGCATCTTGCGCGCCGCCGTGGCGATAGCCTTTTGAGATCCGCGCCGAACTCGCGCTCTCCAATGGAACTTGGATGAATAGGCGTCTTTTTTGCGGGCCACGCCCCAAGCGCATTCACACGTCAAGCCTTTAAGGCGGGCGCCGCCAAAATTCATGCGGGCGGCTTTTTTTTGCCGGCGCTTTCGCCATCCCCAGGGCTAAGGCCTGCCCAGGAGCGGAAGCGCTCCGCTGTTGGGAAGCGGCTCATATCCATGCCGATCTCGCCGATAATGGCTTTCGCGGCGGTTGGGCCAATGCCCGGCATTGCCTCGAGGAGTTCGATCCGAGCCGTAAATTTGGCTGGCGCCAGCTTCTGTTTTCTCGAGGCGGCCTAATGAATCATCCAGCATTTCCAGCGTCCGGGATGGATATAGCTTGCCATGCTTGTCAAGGCGGCCATTTAAAGCATGGCGCATTTCCTCCCCCTTCTTTTTTGCCACGCCGCGAAGTTCAGCTTCAACGCCGGAGGGAGCCATCGCGCCGCTTTTCACTGGAGCTTTGAGAAGATTCCTGCCGGACAAGCCAAAAATATCCGCAAGGAAGGAGGATGGCTTGAGCCCTTCGCCTCGCAGGAGCTTCCCAACGCGGTTCTTTTGAGCGCCAATGCCGCAAGCGGCGCTTCCCCGGCGGCGTGCATAAGTCCGCAGGCCGCGAGCGTCAGGCCCTGGAATGGAGCCGCCCCTTGGCGAACCTGCGCGCGGAAGTGAAGCCATCCATTGCGCGCCTTCAATATCAGCTTTTCCGCCGGGGATGCTTCTCATGCGCCGCGCATTTGCAGCCGGGAGATTGATTTTGCCGTCCCGCGCCGCCTCAAGCGCATCGCATGCTGGACGCCAATGCACGCCCGCGCCCTCCATGGCGGCCTTCTTCCAATATCCGCGATTTCAAGCGGCTGAGATCATCCTGCGGCGTTCCGAAGGCTTTAATTTCCATTGATACAGGCGGTTTTGCGCCGCCTGTCGACTCAGGCGCCGATTTGCCTTCCATTATGCAGGCGGCTGCGGTTTCTTTGCGGACGCCAAGTCCGCG
This sequence comes from Clostridiales bacterium, assembly GCA_031269465.1. Taxonomy (GTDB): domain Bacteria; phylum Bacillota; class Clostridia; order Lachnospirales; family WQUN01; genus JAISWZ01. Next base: position 2,590 of record JAISZB010000161.1, read on the forward strand.
GCTGATTTCAAGGATGCCTTCCATCTTTTAATTTCTCCTTGTGCATTATTGAGCGGGAGAAACGGCCTGAAAGATTTCATTTGAATTTTAACGCCCATGCCATGGCGCCGCGCCATTCATAATTGGCGGCGCTCCCAGGTCAATGGCTAGGCTAGCGCGCGAGGTTCCACCTTCAAATGGAAATGAGCCAAACCCACTCGCCTATAGCATTGTCTGCCATATTTTTCCTATGCACTTCATCGCCTCTACAAAGGGCGTTTCATTCTTGGCGGTGAAGCGCAGCGTCATAGGGGGTTAGTACGAAAATACATTTTATGTACATTTGTCCATGCCTCCTCTAACACGCAATTGCCTTAATACTTTCACCATTGGCGGTGAAGCGCAGCGTCATAGGGGGGTTAGCGCGGAATGTGGATATAGTCATTTCGCACCCTTCAAGTGGACTCTCAGGCATAAAAATCGGTACATTTGACTCCAAAGCGGCATATACTGATTTGCATATAGAATTACCTAGGTACATTAAGACTGCAAATCTGCATATGCCCCCATAAATTGGGAAAAATCAAGTGCAACGCATGCTGTTGCGGTATTTGGTCGGAGACTCACCCGTATGTTTCTTGAATGCAAGGGAAAAATAGTTGGTGTCCCGATAGCCGACCATGACAGCTATCTTTCCTGTCGCAAAGGTGGTGGTTTCAAGCAGGGACTTGGCCCAATCGATTCGCTTTCGCACGATGTATTCATTGCAGCCCTCTCCGCAAACCCTTTTAAAGAGCCTGGAGAAATAGTTCGGGGATATGTAGAGGAAGTCCGCAATGCTTGCGACTGAAAGATCTGAGTCCAAATTGGAATCAATGTATCCTTTCGCCTTGGCGACTATGCTGTGGACGTTAGCCTCCTCATCTCCATAGAGCCGCTGAATGTACGTCTCCGCGATCTCGCACGCTTCGTCCCGCTCGACATGGGTCAGAGAGGACATAAGCGATTGAAGCTCGGCTCCAGCGGTCTTGCCGGTGTCTTCGGCGTAAGAGAAGCGCAGGATTGCCGCCAGTTCAAAGCAGCACCGCCGTACATGCGAATCCGAGAGGTTATATGACACCACAGCTTTTTTGAAGGTGGAAAAAGCTTTTAAAATTAGCATTGGATTTCCCGTATTGACAGCCATGACGCTTTTAAGCTCTGAAAAGACCTGCTGGAATAAATCTGATCTGCTTCCCAGAGAATTGGGGCTTATAGCGTCTCTGATATCCTTCCTCTCGCTCTCCAGCCGGCAAATGGCGTCATTGTAAGAAAGCGCCAGGCCTCTGTAGTTTTCCGACGCGCTTCCCATTACAACCCGGGGCCTGCATCCCAGCTCATCTGCCAGAATCTCAATCAGGGCGTCAAGGATCCCCATGATTTCATTTTCCTTTTTACCTGCGAAAAACAGCAGGATTACCTTGTCCCCATCCAAAAAGCTGATCCCTTTGTCCCTGTCGTCCACCATGCTCATGCAGACATGCACAAGTGAAAGGTTGAAGAAGTCCATGCTTTCGGGAGAGTCCGCGCTTTTAAGAGGAGGCAGCAAAAGCGCCAGCTGCATGGGTTGCAAGCAGGGATAGCCGTATTGGGAAAACATTTTTTCTACTTCCTCAAGCCCGCTTTCATCCATTTGGCTGTGAACGAGCCTTAGCAACAGGCTTTGCATCTCAACCTGCTCAGAAGTCCCCTGAGTCCTGCGGCGGCGGTTGCTGGAGAACTCTTCAATGCCTTTTTGCTCCAGATAATGAAGCTGATCGCGCAAAATCTTGATTAAGACGGACTCTTCCACAGGCTTCAGCAAAAAGTCCACGACATTGAGCCTGAGGCACTGGCGCGCATATTCAAATTCATCATAGCCTGTAAGAACAATGATTCGCATTTCCTGATCGGCTTTTCTGATCTCTTCTATGAGTTCAATCCCGCTCTTGACAGGCATATTAATGTCTGTAATCAATATGTCCGCTCCCTTTTCCTTAATGAAAGCCAGAGCGGCAGCTGCGCTTGCCGCCGCTGAGATCTCCAGCGACGTCATGTTTCCGGCAGTGACGGCGCTGCAGATACCGTTTCTTATGATTTTCTCATCGTCTACTACAAGTACGCGATACAATTTATAAAACCCCTTTATATTTTATCCCTGAATCCAAAGGAATCGCAATCCACGCCTCCAAGCCGCCCGCCTCCGCCGCTTCGAAATGCAGCCCGAACGAAGGGCCGTATATCAGCTCTATGCGCCTATTTACATTGGCGACTCCGTAGCCTGGAATATTTTCATGGCATTTAAGGCTTTCATTGAGCTTGTTCAAATCCGCCCGGCTTAAGCCGACTCCGTCGTCTGAGACGACGATGCTTAAAACCCCTTCCGCGTCAAAGGCTTTAATTGCTATGGCGCCCCTGTTCCCCTCCTTTTTGATGATTCCATGGCAGATGCTGTTTTCAATTAGAGGCTGCAGCGTCATCTTAGGGATAAGAACCGAAAAATACTTCTCAGGTATATCTATTTCGCAATCAATGACATTGTCAAAGCGTATATTTTGGATTGTAAGGTAATTTCTTATATGCTCAATCTCTTGGGAAAGATCGATGATGTCCTTGCCGCCGCTAAGGCAAATGCGGTAGTAATTGGCGAAAGCCTTTATAAGGACTGAGGTGTCCGAATCCTTGTCCGCTTTGGCCTGCCAGCGAATGCACTCAAGCGTGTTGTAGAGGAAATGGGGCTGTATCTGAGATTGCAGGGCGTTGAACTTAATCTGATCCATTTCATACTGCTCCTGAACTACCTGTGCCATCAGGCACTCAATGCGCTGCATCATTATATTAAAGCCGGATGCGAGCTTGCTGAAATCCTCGCCCCACAGATTCTCCGCAATGCGGGTTTTTATCTCACCTGTGGAGACTGAGTCCATTTTCTGCACTATGTCGTCAAGCGGCTTATAAAATCTGCGCACTATTTTTCTGCTTAAAAAGAAAGTCAGGGCTGCGAGCGCCGCCGTTATTCCCGCTGAGATGAGAATTATCGCGTAGCTGTCTCTGTAGAGGGATGTTCTTGGAAGGGACATTACCATGTAATAGTTCCAACCATCCACTTTCTTAAAAACATAAAGCGTATGAAATGCTTGGTATGATCCAGAATCGCCGGAAAGCTCAAGGCCCGAATCAAACGTGGGATCTTTTCCGGAAGAGACTACGGGCTGCTTGTCGCCCGCGACAAGCGTAACATTGGAGCTGAGCAGCCGGTCATTTCTGCTTCTTATTTGATTGAGGACAGCGTCATTTATGCTTATGCAGACAAGCCCGAGGGTTTGCCCGAGCTTGCTTGTATCGTATAAGGGCGCGTATAGGTTGAAATAAGGCGTTCCGCCTTTGTCGTAGGCGTCGCTGTAGCTGAAGCGGATAGTTCCTTTGCCGGGCCTTATGCTGTTTTCGCAGTCCTCTTCATAAGCATTCATAAATCCTGTCGCGACAAGGGCGGAAGACCGGTAAATGAAATCTTCTCCGCCTGCTCCTTCCGGAATTACAGCGATGAAATTGATGCTTGACTGCTGGTTCAAGATGCTGCTTAAGGCCGCCTTTGCGTTTCCTGCGGCGTCAGCTTTCTTTTCCGGCGGCAAATCCTCTTGGTGAAGAAAGGCTTTAATTGACGCGTCCATCATCACCGTCCATGCCGTACTCTTGTAGGAGCGCAAGGAGCTCGCGAAGCTTCCCGCCAGAGCCGCGATTTCCTCCTGAGCCAAAGCTTGGGATCTCTGCTGGGATGAGCGGGTGAACAAAAGGCCGGATACGCTCAGGCATACTATCGCTACGAGGCAGATGACGACGCCTAGAAATACTTGTATTTTCTTGTCCAGATTCAAGCGGCTGAATCGTTGCATAATTGGACCTACCCCTTGACAGCGCCCGCCGTCATGCCTTTTACCAGTTTGTCTTGAAATATTATGAACATGATTATCATAGGCAAAAGCGTAAGGGTGAGCACTGCCATGATCATCGGCGTATTCATTGAGTATTCGCCCTGGAATTCCCAAATGGCAAGGGGAAGAGTTCTATTCGGAGCTGTTTGGGTGAGGGTGTAAGCGAAGCTGAATTCATTCCAAATGTTAACTCCATTGTAAATGGCCAGGGTGGACAGGCCTGGAGTTGACAGAGGCAGTATCATGTAAAAAAACATCCGGTATTTGCCGCATCCGTCTATCTCCATCGACTCTTCTATCTCCCTTGGTATCTCCCTCATAAAGCTTGTGAGTATGAAGACGGAGATTGGGGCGGCAAAGGCTACATAAGGCCCGATCAGCGCCCAAATGCTGTCGTACAGTCCGAAGGATCTCGTCATCTTGAAAACGGGTATCAGAGTTATGTGCAGTGGTATTGCCATGCATGCGACAATCAGCGCGTATATAGGGTTGGACAGCCTGAACTTGAAGCGCGCCAGCGGATAGGAAGCGCAGGCGGAGATGAAAAGCAGCAGCGCAAGGCAAACCAGCAGAACTATAGCGCTGTTCGTGAAAAATCTTGAGAAGCTTCCTTCCAGCACAGTTTTGTAATTGAAGAAATTTAGAGAGTCAGGCAGCACGAAAACGCCTTTTACAAGCATTTCAAACTTTTCCTTGAATGAATTGAGCACCATGAATAAAAATGGCAGCAAAGAGACGACAAGCCAAATGGAGGCCAAGATAAAAGCCATTGTCCACGCAGCCGCGCTTTTTAGCCTTTGCTTTTTATAGCTTTCCATGCCTCAGTCCTCCTTTCGCCTGTTTAAGAGCTTCATAGTGGCAAGGGACACAATGCAGATCAGAATGAACATGCCTGCGGCGACTGTTGAGCCGTAGCCCATATTGAAATTCTTAAAAGACTGCTTGTACATATAGGTCGCCATAAGTTCGGTCGATGTTCCCGGACCGCCCCCGGTCATGACATAAATGAGATCGAAGTACTTAAGGGATCCAACCATGGACAAAATGGCGGCGCTCTTCATAGAGGGAATCAAGAGCGGAAAGGCTATCATCCAAAAATACTGACCTTTCGTCGCTCCGTCTATATAGGCCGCTTCATATACTTCAAATGACAGGCCGGTGTACCCTGCCATAAAGTATACCATGTAAAACGGGATGAACTGCCAGCAGATTACCATAATGACAGTAAGGAGCGCCCTTTTCGGGTTTCCGAGCAAATCTATGTTGCCTCCGCCGAACCAATGCGAGATAGTGCTTATTATACCCCCGTTTGTAGCTAGGGCGTAAGTGCCTAGAAACCCTATGGCCACAGAAGACATAAGAAGAGGTATGAACCATGCCGTCTTGAAGGCGTTAAGCCGTTTGCCTCCGAAATCCAGAAACGTGGCTAGCGCCAAGCCGATGGGCAACTGTATGGCGATCGATAAAATCATGATTAGCACGTTATTTCTAAAAGCAATCCAAAAGCTTGAGTCTCTTAAAAGATGCGCCCAGTTGTCAAGGCCTATCATGGTTTTATCCGCTGAAATGCCATTCCACCTAAAAAGGCTGGTTTGAAAAGTATCAAAGATCGGGTAGAAAATGTAAACTGCCAGAAGGGCGGCTACTGGCAGCAAGAAAATGGCAGCCGCTAAATAGACGGATCTTTGCCGCTTAGCGGACAGAGAAGCATTTTTAGCTTTCATGGAAAGCCTCCTTGCTAAGTTTAAGAAAATCAATCTGCGCATTGCTTCGCTGATATTTCGCTTTAAGACTCACGCCTTAGCGAGGCGCATTATGCTGATGCGCAGCCAATGCGCCGATTTTGAGGCCTTATTGTCCATTAGCGCTGCAGAATCAGACATTAAAATCGGAATAGAGCAGAAAGGCTCCTATACATTCTGATTTTCAGTGGAAATTACCTAAGGGGCATTTGATGAAAATCGGCATAGACGGGCGCGTTTGACTGCGCGTCGCCATAAGGCCGGCTCTTAATGCGGCTTTAGCCGTATTAAGCCTTCGCCCTGGGCTGAGTCTCATATTTTTCTCCCCGTTCCATGCCGATGTGCTTTCCAGTGCGCCATAGGCAGTTTCATATGCAGCTCATTATAATTATTCACTGAGAAGCTTCAAATTGCAACACTAAAATCAGAGTTTTCTGAGCGAATGAAAATTCAGCAGGCATATGCTTGGACTTAGGCGTGAATGCGCGCAGGGAGCCGCAAAGCGCGGCTCCCTGTAGAGACTGCTAAGCGGCTCATCATGCGTCCGCGCCATATGCTGATGCCCTGTAAATTTCACATATTATTGATCTGAATTATTGGATCATCCATTGGGTTCTACATAAAAAAGCCCTGCAATACTATCTTTTTATGCGAGCAAGAGCTTATCCTTCACTCTTCGGAAAGGTTGCCTCGCTTCGCTTGCAATGCATTTTGCCTTGTTTATAGGGGCGATTTGCAGATGATTGCCCTATTTTAGATCTTGATCATAAAGCGTTTAAGAGGATGATCAAGCTCCAAAACAGGTGCAGCCAATTGGAATCTGCGCATTAATTACAGACATGGCGACCGCAAAGCGGGAGTCCGCGCTATTTCGAGCTGTTGTATTCAGCCATCGCTTCTTGCAGCTTGACATTAGCCTGAGAAGGAGTCATAGTGAGTCCGAAAATCTCCTGGCTGGTGTTCAGATGCGCGGTTGCGACTGCTGGCGGCAGATATTGATCATACCATAATTGAACGGAGCTGGCGCTGTTCGCGGCGGAAAGGATGGATTTCGTAACCTCGTCAGTAAGCATTTCCCCTACGCCTTTGACGGGAGGGATTTTGCCGTTGTCGACCATCCACTTGATCTCTGAGTCGTCATACCAGTAGCTGGCAAATTCTATGCAGGCTTTAAGCTTGTCTCCGGTGCAGTTGAAGGAGATGAACTGATCACCGACGGTGCCGATCTGAATGGATGAATCGGCATCGGAGCCGTCAATCTTAGGAAATGAGAACCAGCCTATCTTCTTGTAGAATTCAGGGCTGTCAGACTGAAAAGTGCCTGTGTACCAAGAGCCGCACAGAAGCATTGCCGCTGTTTCCTGATACATGAGCTGCCTGGCCTGGCCGTCGTCCTCGCTGAGCGAATTTACTCCGTCTGGGAAATAGCCTTTTTTGACCCACTCCTGAATCTTTTCTCCGGCGTATTCAAAGCATTCGTCTTCGAATGTCCCCGTTCCCGCGACTGCTTTTTGGAAAGGCTCAAGCCCTCCCTTTCTTGCCGCGAGGCTCATGAAATACATGGAGCCAGTCCATTTGGAGCCGTTTGCCAGGGCAAACGGAGTGATGCCGTTTTCTACGAAAACGTCGCTGGCCGCTTCCAGCTCAGCAAGCGTTGAAGGGACGGATACGCCGTATTTCTCAAATATCTCTTTATTGTAGAATATTCCTGAAATTGAGACGTTAAGCATCGGAACCGCATAGATTTTGCCGTTGTATGTCGCCTGCGCCAGAGCCGCCTCCATAGCTTTGGCCTCTATCGGGGTTCCTTTCAAGAGATCATCGATCGGTTGGGCGAAGCCGGAATTTATATACTCAATCATCGGCCCTCCGGACCAACTTGAATAAGCGTCAGGACATTCTCCTGAACTCATGGCGATTATGAGCTTTTCTTTGTATGTATCATTTTGAGTCGACACTGATGTAATTTTGTATCCGGATGTTGTGTTGGCGTTGAACTTGTCTACGGCATACTGATAGATGTCTTTATCAGGCGATTCTGTTCCGATGTTCCAATAGATGATTTCTTTGCTTTCCGCAGGTTCATTGGGCGCGGGGTTTTCTGCGACCGCTCCCGACGCCGGCTGCTGCTGCTGGTTTGCGCTGCACGCGGATAATCCCGCTGCCATTAGTAGAGACATAAAGAATGCAGCAACTTTAAAAAGGCGTTTTTTCATCAGACACACTCTCCTTGTTCATTTTCCATCTGAGTCTCAAGGCTTACCTAAGACAATTATAATTTTAGCACGTGTCATCGACGGATGTAATTTAAAAAAATGTCTATTATATATAAATTTCTTACTTCATTTTCGAATTCTTTGTTAATAAATGCTTGGTCTCAATTGGATGAGACTTGATGCTTTTAGTATGCCTGAGATGTAAAAGACAGCTCCTCGCTTCCACTGGGGCGTTCCCTGCAATCAGTATAGCCATCCCGATTCGCAGCAAAATCGCCTAGGCGGTTCATATGCAAATCAGCATGGCAAGCTGGGAAAAACACACTCACGCCCGCCGGCTTTTTCGGATGCACGCGGTCCTTTGAAAGCCCGAGAATCTATTAGCGACGATATACTCATTGTCCACGTTGGCGGATCATATGCAAGTCAGTATAATTGGAGCAAGCATCCGCCAAGCCATAGCTGAACAAGCCTGAAAAAAACATATTGGGGGCGATTTGGCTTGCAGGCATTGCAAGTATTTGGAAACTTGACTATACTCTTTCAAGGCGCGAAATGCCGATATCGGCATTTTGCACTCTCTGTATAATCAAGCTCCAAAAAAGGTGATTTTATGAAAAGCAGTATAGCGAAATCCCCCTCAGAGCTCTGAAGGGGGATTTCGCGGTTGGATCTAGTGAACAGCCATATCGATATGCAGTCAAATGCTTCGATATGGGATCCCAGCCATCAAATGCGTCTCATGCGATTTTCTGGCCTGATTTGCATTGAAGCATTTGGCCGCAAATCAGCGTATCTGGGCTATGCGTCTGGCAATTCCCCTTCTTTTTCAATGAAAGGTATTCCCGAGAGGCGAAGCTCCCAGCCGTCGAAGCTTTTTTTCAAAACCTTGTCTATGCCTGCTAAATTTCCTTCCTTGATGCAGGTTAGAAGGCGCCTGTGATCCTCGGCGATGCTTCTTCTTGTCAGAACTTCTGCGCTGACGGGTATGGTGGATAGAAATAGCTCAAGCATCGGCTCGCCCATGCGGATTATATAGGGATTGTGAGTGCTGGCGAGCACCCGGTAGTGAAACTTCCATTCGTCTTCTTCGCCCAGGGGAGCTGTTTTTATCTTTTCTTCCTGTTCGGCCACTATTTTCTCGATCTCATTGCAGTCTTTCTCCGTGGCGTTTTTCGCCGCAAGATGCGTGAAAGCTGTTTCGTACATGCGCCTGAACTCCACTAAGTCCTTTATGGAGCGGGGCATCAGCATCAACTGAAGGGACAAGGCGTTGAATGCGCCGTCGCTGATGCCGTTTGAAACGAAGGTCCCCTCTCCTTGGCGTGATTGCAGTATATCTAGAACTTCAAGCATCTTCACCGCCTCACGCACAGATGAAATGCCGACGTTCATTTGCGAGGCAATCTCTGACAGGCTTGGAAGCTTGTCTCCAGGCAGCAGTTCGCCCGCCATCAAAGCGTTCTTTATGTTCTCAAGCACTAAATGCGATATCTTTGATTTTTGCTTCAGCGATTTAAAGGTAAGTTCAGCCATATAATCATTCCTTATTCAAACGGTAGAATTTTCAAGCTATATTGATTCTTTCTGGAAGGCTCCCATTTTAAGATAGACTATGCAACTAAAGAGGATTATAGGAGCGTTGAGGAATTAGCTTTTTTGATTTAAGTTTTGAAACATGCAGGAGTATAAGCGTTTTTTATCATTTATTTATGCTGGATGGCATCATTTTATTTTGAGGCAAAACTCCCTGCCAAGAATTTAAAAACGACAGATTTCATCATTAGTGGTGAAGAGCAGCGTCATATAGGATCCTATGAAAATCAGCATGAATATACTGATGATCAATCTCCATTTTGGATAATGGTTATACAGATTTGCAGTCAAATGCACCGATTTTGGGGTTGGATTATACAATGAAGCATGGCATGAGCCGACTCGAAATCAGAATTTTCTGCACGTCAGAAAATAATAGAAGCTTTGAATAACCAGAGTTAAAATCGGAGCTATAGGAATCAGCGCGCTCGAAGCTTTAAGCTCTATGGGCGAAGTTATTCAAGGATCTCCATAAGCAAAAAAGGATCCTGATGGATCCTTTTTTGCTTGCATATACTGAGAAGCAGTCGGTTGCCATGATTTCGAGGAAGGATAATCGATGTGCATACGGCAGTTTCCAAATAGGCACTCCTATTTTCATTCAATGTCCCTATTTTGGAGTTTGATTATCCTTTGAGCGGTGCGAAATGCAGGCATCAATAGCAATCGCTGCATAATCAAGCTCCCTAAAAGGCAGTTTTCTATGAAAATGCATTTTATGGACATTTGTCCATGCCTCAAACACACAAATGGCTTAATATTTTCATCCTTAGTGGTGAAGCGAAGCTTCATAGGGGTTTCTATGAAAATCAGCATGCATGGCTAGAATCCATAATCAAACCCCGAATCTGAACTTTTAAGAGCGCGTCGGCGAAGCATAGAGCATATCCTATCTTTGATTGTAGCGTTCAAGCGCCAGTTGCCTCAGCTCTATGGCGCGCTCTATTCCGAGTTGCCTCAAAGTGTTCCTGAAATCGTCAAAATCAGCGTCGACATTCTTTTTTCCGTTTATAAACTGCGCCCAGCTCTCAACCAAGTAAGTATTGACTTCACTGACAATATTGGCGTACTCATTGCTTTCTTCGCTGGTCTGGGTTATGCGGGGCAGCTTGTATGAAAGGTCGATGTCCTGGGTTCTGTCAATCGTATCCCTCTGTTGCTGGAATGTGCCGAATCTTGCATAACGGACGAGCGGATCATGGAAGAAGGCTTCAGCTATGCCTCCCATTGAGTATTTCACCAAAGCGAGCTCTACTGAAAGACCTTCCGGGTTTTTTACGATTTCATCGGTGAATGTCGGCTGTCCGTCCACCATAGTGTATGACTTTCCTTCAATGCCGAAGTTTAAAAGCATATGTCCGGTTTGCCCGTAGTGAAAATCAAGCCATTTCGCCGCCAGAACGGGATCTTTGCATGCGGTGGATATCGCCGCGCCCTGGCCTTGCGCTCCCTGAAGGGATCCGTTATTGTAAATGGGCTTGTCTCCCTTGTTTAGGACGGGATACTTCATGCCGGTCATGGCGTCTTCTCCCATTTGTAGCAGATATCTTCCAAAATCCAAGCCGCTGAGAAATACGGCAGCCTGTCCGTTGGCAATCTTCGCTTCATAGGTTGTGAGGTCTTGAGAGCTGAATTCCGGATCGATGTAGCCGGCCTCATACCACTCGTTCATGTGCTTCAGATATTCGCCGAAAGACTCGTCCATAGGGCCGAACTGAACTTTCTGATCTTTCTGGTAGAAATCATAATCCGTTTCCCAGGCATTGGCAAGCCATCTCAGCATATCCCTGTCCTTCATCAGAGATGTCAAGGGATATTCGTCATTTATGCCGTTTCCGTTCAAATCGCCTTTGTCCTTGAACGCTTTAAGCATTATGTCCCAATCGGCGATCGTCTCCGGGAGCTCCAGCCCGGCATCCTTCAGCCAGTCTAAGCGTACGAGGTAGCTCCATCCGGCGACTACCAGCTGATTCCAATGAATATACGGGAAGTAGAAGAAGTCGCCCTCATCGGTCATCATGCTCTTTGCTATCTCGCTGTTTTCCACCGCCTTGGATTTAAAGTTCGGAGCGTTTTCTTCTATCAAATCGTTGAGCCTCACGATGACTTCATCATCAATGGCTTTTTTAGGGCCGCCTTGGAATGAGGCCCAATCATAATAAATAATGTCCGGGAAGTCTTGAGACGCAATCATTATATTAAACTGCTCCGACTCTTGGCCCATTGAAGGATGAACCCACTCTATCTTGACGCCCGTCAGCCGTTCGAGCTCTTGATATCCTTCTATTTCCGAGTAGTTTGTGAGTACTGGGGCGGCCTTGGTTCTGTCAATGGGCATGTAGTACGTAAAGGTCACCGGCGTATCCGTCAAAGGCAAAGCCACGCCGCCGTCTTCAGCTTTTCCGGCGGCAGCCGGGGCATTTGAGGAGGCTGCGTTTGAGGCGTTGGTGGAATCATCCGGAGTCTCGCTGGAGTTGCATGAAGCCATGGAGAAGCATAGAGCAAACGCAAGCATAAAAGCAACGCACTTTTTCATCTTAGATCTCCTTTAGGTTTTATTCTGGGCCAATAAACCCATTCATGCGGGGATATAGGAGTCAGCCCTTAATTGAGCCAATCATGACCCCTTTGACAAAATATTTCTGCAGCATCGGATAGATTATCAAAACCGGCACGGTGGCGACAATCATTGTCGAATGCTTTATGCCTTCTCCGATCACTGCGGAACCTTCCGTCGGCAGCCCCGTCGTCATTGAATCCGTGCTGTTTGAGAGCAAAACTTCCCGCAAGATGAGCTGTATGGGAAATTTTGCGCGCTGGCGCAAATAGATCATGGCGTTGAACCAAGAATTCCAATGCCCTACGGCGTAGAAAAGAACCATGACGGCCAGCACCGCCTGAGATACGGGAATGATGACTTGAAAAAGGATTGTGAAGTCGTTCGCGCCGTCAATTCTTGCCGCTTCTTCCAAGCTGTCCGGAATTTCCTGCATTGAGGTTCTAAGTATTATCAGATTCATGGTGCTTATTGCATTAGGTAAAACCATGGCAAAGAAGTTGTTGTACAGCCCGATGTTTTTTACAATGAGAAAGGTCGGTATAAGCCCACCATTGAAAAACATGGTGAAGATGATGAAAAGCATGATGGCGTTTCTCGGCTTGAAAGACTTTCTAGACAATACATACGCTCCGAGGCAGGTCAGAAGCATGTTGATCGCGGTACCCGCGACCAAGTAAAGCAGAGTGTTTTTATACCCGCTTATAATCATCGGGTTTTTAAATACCTTGTCGTACGCGTCCAAAGAAAAGCCCAGCGGATGGAATAGCAGGCCCCTATGCCTTGTCAATAAAGCCCCGTCGCTTAACGAGGCGAACAGGGAATAGATAAAGGGGTACAGCGTCGCAACCACAAGCAGGCATAAAACAAAGGCCATAAACGCGTCAACGATTTTCTCAGCCGAGCTTTGGGACTGGAACGAGCTCTTTTTGTTTGACGGATGCATATTAAAATATCCCACCCCTTTACCACAGACTATTGTCTGTCACTTTTCTGCTGAGCTGGTTCACTGAAATGAGCAAAACGAAGTTGACGGCGGAATTGAACAGCCCGACAGCCGTAGCGTAGCCGTAATTGCTTTCAAGTATGCCTTTGCGGTATACAAAGGTTGAGATGACATCCGCTGTCTCATATGTATTGGGCGTGTAAAGCAAGAGCACTTTTTCTGAAGAAACATTCATGACGCGCCCGACACGCATTATAAGCATTATTACGATGGTTGAGAGTATGCCTGGAAGCGTTATGTGCCGTAGCTGCTGCCAGCGGGATGCGCCGTCTATCCTTGCGGCTTCATAATACTCTTCATTTATTGCGCTGAGCGCTGAAAGGTAGATTATGCTGCCCCATCCTACCTCCTGCCAGATATTAGAACCCACGAATATTCCTCTGAACCATTCCGGCACTTGCAGAAAAGCGGTCGGCGCCCTGCCGGTAAGAGATGAGAGGATAGCGTTCACCCAGCCGTTAAGAGAAAGGAAATCCACCATCATGCCGCAGATGATTACCGTTGACACAAAATGAGGCAAATATGTGACGGTTTGCACCGATCTCTTGAAAAGGGCGTTTCTCTGCTCGTTTAAAATGAGCGCGAGTATTATAGGGGCCGGAAAGCCAAAAAGTATATCATAAAAGCTTATCAGCAAGGTGTTTTTCAATATCCGCTCAAAGTAGTAGCTTCCGAAAAAAGCGGTAAAGTGCTTGATCCCCACAAAGGGGCTTTGGAGCATACCCAAGCTTGGCCGGTAATCTTTAAATGCTATCTGGAGTCCAAACATCGGGGCGTACATGAATATAAGATAGTATACGATAACAGGGGCAATCATCAGATACAGGTAAATGTAGCGGATCATGTGCTTTTTGAATCTCCCGGCTTTCTTCCCGTCAGCCACTTCTTCCACCCCGCTCATCTAGATATCCAATCGTATCGGCTTGGTCTTTCCGCCATCCAAAGCTTCGACGGTGAAGGAGGCATCCTTGGCCGATGAGCTGTCAAGCTCCATATCAATGGTGTAGATCCTTCCCGGAAGAGCCGTAAAATAATTGTCTGACAAATAAGCTTTGACGTATCCGAGTTCAATGCTTATCATTTTTGCGAAAACATCAGTCACAATCTCTATTTGCCATTTGTTCTCTGAAACAGGCTTTAACTTAACCTTGGGGATGCTTTTTTCATTCTGGAACTCAGCCCATTGGCAGAAGAAAACGAAATCCTCCGATAAAAGCTTACCGCTTTTATCTTTTAGAGCGGCATAGACGACCTCTCTCCTCCGGTCTTCGATTTTTCCGTAATAACCGTCTAAATCAAAGATCCTTTTATTGTTGCAAGGCTCAATTAAAGCGGGCGCTTCGAACTCCCCAGCTATATTTGACCCTCTATAATGCTTGATTTCAAGAGTTGAATCCAGGACGCTCCCTGAAGCGTTGCCGCCCATTATCCGGATGTCATTTGCGTCTCGGTAGATATGGATGGCATAGTCGGAGTACAAGCGGTGCAGGAGATAGTATGACATCAGCTGCCTCCCGTCATAATCCACAGCTCCCAAGTACATCCACGGGCCGCCCATGTTGAGGGGCCAGTATATGAAACCGTTTAGCGACGGGCTTCTGCTCCTGAGATAATACAGCGCGTGATAGTCGGAAAGGTACTGCTCAATCTCCATGGCTTGCAAATAGTCCTTCAGCGAATCAACCATATGGTATTCGCTGTATTGATGAATCCCAATAAGATCCTGCCCCGTCAATTCCTTGAACCTTTTTATCCAGCCTCGGTAATTGAGCGTCCAAATTTCCGAACCCATATATTTCTCCAAAGTCTCCATCCTTGATGAAGCTCCGCTGAACCATCTGGTTTCGCATACAAATTGGGGATCTTTGGTTGCATTGAAAAAGTTGCCCCACGTATGTGTGTCTCCGTCAACAGGGGACTGGCTGTAGTATTTGCCGTGCGGGGAATTTGGAACATACGGTATGTTCGGGCAATGCTCCGAGGCGAGATCCTTATACAGCCCGTAGAGCATGCGCTCGCCGTAGAAGCGATCCATAACGGCTCGCCAATGCCATGCGTCCCAGCCTTCCTGCTGTTCATTGCCGCCGCAGATTACCCCGAAGCAAGCGTGGTTTCTCAGGTACTTGATTGTGGCAATTGCGTCCTCCGTAGTCTGGCGGATGAATTCCTTGTCATAGTCAGGGTAGGTGTGCGAGTGCATATGCTGCTCTTTCCATATAAGAAGCCCGAATTCATCGCACGCGCTGTAGAAAGCTTCGCTCTCGTTGTTCCCGCCGCCCCAAAGGCGCAGCATGTTCATTCCAGAGTCGCGCGCCAGCCTAAGAAGCCTTCCGTTCGCTTTTTGCGTTCCCGTGCCGGTGAGGTAGTCGGCGGGCATGTAGTTTCCGCCGCGAATATATATCTTTTTCTGGTTTATCTTTATATAAAAGGTATCTTTTCCGGAAGGCTCATATTCCACAATCTCCGTCTTGCGGACGCCCACTCTGGCAGATTTGCTGGAAACGGCTTCTTCGCCTGAAAGAACGGACATTTCAAGATTATAAAGATACGGTCCCGTCATGAAGCGGTTGGGCCACCATAGCTTGGGGCTTTCCAAAGAGAAAGTCCATTTTGCGAATCCGTCTTTAGCCTCAGCTTTAAACTGGGCCGCAATTTCGCCGCGCTCATCTTTCAAGGAGAATAAAACGCTAAGCCCGCTGTTTCTGGAACTAAGCCAAACCTCGGCTGATATCTCAGCTTTTTCTTTCGAAGCGCTGATTGTTTGGAAATGAAAATCGTCTATGTAGATGCTGGGATACTCCTCTATGCAGACTGACCTGGGGAGGCCTATGCCCAGCACGTAAACGCCGTATCCTGTCAGATCCGTCGACCAGTTTCTCTGATGCCTGCGTATCAATGAACGGCTTCTTGCGAAATCGTCGTTCACTGAGATGATTGCGGCCGCTTCGTCCGCTCTGTCTGCAACCATGCGCCTATGCCCTTTAAGATGCACGCGCAGGGTATTATCCCCATTATGAAGAAGAGTCCTATCCAGCAACACCCTTTGCCTTAAGAAGGCGTTGTCTGTGGAAGCGATTTTTATTCCGTTTAGATAGATATCGGAATATGTGTCTACGCAGTCAAGATGCAAGAATATAGGGGGAGCCCCTGGGTAACTATTGAGCTTACCGCCTAAGTTGAAATCTTTCTCATACACCCAGTCGCGATCGGAGACCCACATTCCTTTCTCGGCGTCAGCCTTGCTTCTAAATATGTTCCTGAGCTTTCCGGATCGCTCCAGATCATAATGGATTTCGCCAGGAACTATGGCATCCATCCATTCAAGGCCGCCATCATTTTCAGGCGCGCCGTTTGTGCCATCGCATAAAGCAAGCCGCCACAAGCCGTCCAGCGAGATTTTTTCCATAAAAGCATCCTCCTGTTTTTCATAAACGCAGTCAAGTATTCAAGTTCTTAGCAATAAAGCATTAGAAGTAATTATTAGATGACTGTTATCCGATGATTAGATGATATACCTCTCTAGGAAAAAAAGCAAGCCTTTTGTTGAAAATTATAAAATTAAATTTTTCTGAAAGAAAAGCAGTGGTAAAAATATAAAAGTATATGAAAATATGATTCAATGGCCTTTATATACCGGCAATATGACAATTGGGGATATTCAACTTCAAATCGCATGATATGAGGATTGGCGCTTGCTTTCTTAATCTGTTTTATAGGGCTAATGAGCTGAGGCTCATTTTCGGAGTTTGAGGACGGTTGCTGGGCGGGGCTAATTCTGCCTGCGATTGTGGGGGAGGCATGCGCGATGACGTTTGAAAATGCCTTAAATTGAGGATGTGGGAAAAACCATGGCAGGCCGACGTGGATGAAGCAAGAAACTAGAATTCAATGAAATATGAATTTAGAACTGTTTTTTCCATTGAAAAAGGGTTTAAACATAGCAGGTCAATCCAGTAGCCTTGCAAAATGATGATGCTGAAATATCAGAGCATTTTTACCTTTGGCAGCTAGAGGTGACGGAGGCTCAGGCAGAGATTGACCGCCCGTTGCCGCAGGAGAAGGAGTATCACGAGAAGCCGGCAAGGCTCATAAAGGTACATTCTCAGCTGACACTCGACGAGTAAGACCGCGAACTGCTCGACGTTAAGGCTGACGAGAAAGGCGTCGAGCCAACCCAGAAGGCGCGCGGGATGGAAAGGCTGCGAATGAGCAGCCCGACATTGGCGTCGCGTTGCGGCTTTCATGCGACCTTGCATGCTATTTCGTTGTAATCGGCTTGCATATGCTATATAATCAATAGCGCAAGAATGAAAGGATCCTACAATCATGAGAGATCTGCTGCTTTTGTCAAAAGACGCGCCGATAGCGAAAATCTCTGACGGCGCTATAGATGCGATAGAACCTGCGCGGCTTCCCCTGCTTTTACAGCGGTGGGCAATGCCGAAGCATGGCTGGAATCAAGGGCGATTGACAAGCATCGAACCAACTCGCGCTTGCTCAAGCGCGCCTTGCGTTTGGAGCATAAAGACGACCTGACGGCGGTTCTGGCAGTTAACGCAGACACAATTACGGACAACTACTGGGTAAAGCCATTGGAGGACGACGCCACTCGATACGGCGACGTTCACTTCAAGATGAATATGTTCGGCAACCTCGCTTTGACGGGCGATGTGAATTCGTTTAACCAGCCTCCAAGCAGAACGCCCGAACTGACCAACACGGGCAGCTTTGAAAAATGCTGGCGGCTGGAAAACGGCGAATGGTGGATGTATAAAGCCGGGCGGCGGAAAGAATTGTTCTCGGAGCTTCTCGCTTTCAGAATAGGCGAGGCTCTCGGCTTCCCCACTGCGGAATACGCGCCAGCCGGGCAGTTTATCAAAAGCCGCGACTTTACTGACAACGCCCGGGTGGATCTTGAACCCGCCGCAGGAATTATCGGAGACGAGATGGACTACGTCAATAAATACGAGAAGCTGAGGAGGTTGAGTGAAGAAATCGCTTGTGATTACGTATGCATGTGCTATTTTGACGGTCTGATTTTCAATATGGACAGGCATGAGAATAATTTCGGCGTCTTGCGCGATGCCGACACGGGAGAAATTCTGTCGCTCGCCCCGTTCTTCGACCATAACATTTCGCTGGTTTCACGCGGCTATCCAAATCGCGCTCCGGAAGATGCGCTGATTACCGATTTCACAGCCCTGTTGCGGCATGCCGGCAAGCCGATAAAAGTGCGCCTGCTTACGGAATCAGAGTTTGCTTCGCTTGTGAGCGGCATTCCCTATGAACTTCCGTCGACAGAAACAGTTAAGCATCCCCGTGAGTTTACAGCCCGCTATCTATCGAGGCGTCAAAGAGCCTTAAGAGAGCAAAATCAAGAGCTGCTTCACATTATGTGACAGGAAAAAAAGTAAATAAGTAAATGCGGTTCTTGAGGTCGGTGTTGATTTTTACAAGTCAGCGCCGCTTTTTATACTGGCAGGTCCATTTGCTATACTGCTTTTCATATAAACCCCTATGAAGCTTCGCTTCACCACTAAGGATGAAAATATTAAGCCATTTGTGTATTTGAGGCATGGACAAATGTCCATAAAATGTATTTTCGTACTA